>JAFYVD010000027.1 GCA_017558425.1 Clostridia bacterium
CGGCATCTGGCCCGTACCCTCCTACGGCGAAATGCTTTTCAGCGTGTAAACATAAAAACATAGGGGCTGTAAAAAACGAAAAGTTTTTTACAGCCCTCTTTTTATACAAAAAGGCTGAGCACCAACGGTGCTCAGCCTTTATCTTTTTAATTAGTGTTCTGCATTATGCCAATCTTCGTGATATCCGTTTTCATCTCTTACGAAGTCGTGCTCGTTAGAAGATTCAATAACCGCATAATAATACCATTCGTGTTCAGGGTTATCGGGCCATTTTCTGAAGTCTTCGTGCAGACCGTCTTCGTTAACATATCTTACAATAATTCTGTTGATAATTGTAATAGCTTCCGCTCTTGTGATGTAATCGTCAGGTCTGAAGTTTCCGTCGTCATAACCGATAATCCATTCATTATTGGCAATGGATTTGATATTTTCTTCAGCCCAGTGACCGTCAATATCGCCAAAGGTTCTGTTTCCTTTGATTATAGAATCAAGGAATCTGCTTGCGATTGTTGCGAGCTCGGCTCTTGTGATATACGCTCCCGGTCTGAAGCTTCCGTCTGTGTAACCTTTCAGGTAACCACCTTTTGCCATTGTAGCAATTTCGCTAACCGACCATCTGTCTTCTTCAACGTCGTCAAAGGAGTGCTTGTCAGTTTCGATTTTCGCTCTTATATCTTCTCTGAGAAGTCTGTAGAAAATAGTTGCAATTTCTTCTCTGGAGATGTTGTCTTCAGGTCTCACAGTGCCATCCGGATAACCTTTGATATACAGAATGTGGTCATCGGAGTTGAGCGCTGCAGGAGGAGTAACGTTAATCCATCTTGCATAAATTGTGGTGTTTTCTTTTACAGGAACCTCGCCTTCAAGCTTTGTAGCATATGTAGGTTCTTTATAGAAGCCTTCAAGTACAAAGCCCTCTCTCTTATCGCCGATACTTTCTTCCAGTTCTTCAATATTAATAGCAGGATTCTTTTCGTTTTTGGAGATTACAATATCTTCAACGCCTTCAACGCCGTTAGTATCAATGGATACTGTCACATCTTTTTTGGGCGGTGTAACTGTTCCGGGGCCTGCATTTGCGCCGCCTGTCGATACAACTCTAATAGTTTCGCTGATTTCATCACCAACAATACCGCTTTGTTCTGTTCCCTGTTTACCATTATAGTTAATGGTTACAACAAGGTTTCCTGCCTGGTCATGAATAAGTGTAGTACCTGTGATACTACCTACAACCTTAAATTCACCTTTTTCCAAATATTCTACATCTTCACAAGTGAGTGTAATATCGGGAAGGTATGTTTCAAGATTAGCTGTCATATCCCTTGCAAGCACATATCCCGGTCTTTCGGGAGCAGTACCTGCTACATTCAGCGTAATTGTAAGCTCGTTTTTGCCTGTCACCACACTGTCGACAGTTCTGGATGCTTCGGTAAATATTAAGGAAGCACTGTTGTTAAAGCCATAAAGATTTCCGCTGTTTAAAACCACTTCGGGAACCTTTGCCGATTCAGGATATGTAATTTTTATTGTAAACTGCCCTGAAATTTTGCAGTTTTCAAGCTGTTCGGAAAGGTCGGACACGCCTGCAACCAGGAATCTGGCACCTGTCATATAAAGATTATATGCATTGCGAACCGCCTTCATATACAAGGTTGCTCTGTAGTCAACCTTCGCACTTCCGGTTTTCGTCAGAGGTCCGTCAACAAAAGAACCTGTGCCGCCGACATCCATCTTAATGTCCACCGGAACATCAACTGTTTTTGTTGAGGGTATGTTATTATCCGCCAGAAGTTCGGACAACGTTGTCGGATCTGCAGCAACTGCAGTAAGAGACATCGCAGCTACCATTGCAAGCGCAATAATTAAAGCAATAAGTCTTTTCATTTTTACCACTCCGTACTTTTATTTTTGAATATATACTATTATTATAATATGCAAAGTTCCTTTTGTCAATAAGAATAATTCAAACAAACTTTTTAACTTGTCAATCGCCTTGACAAAACGATAAAATAATGATATTATGAAAGGTAAAAGGAAGTGAATAAACGTGATATTTTTCAAACTTACTGACAAAAGCGGCAACACTCTTGCCGAAACTTCCGGTATCAACATAGATTTCACCTTCGACAGAGTCTATGAAGAAGGCGATAAATTCATTGTAAAATTCAAAGACTGCGGCGAATTTATTGCTATGAAACTGGATGAAAGTCTCAAAGAAAGTATCGTGCTGATTCCTGACAAAATTTTCGAGTATGTCGTTCCGTTCGGCAATGAATATGTTGCTTACGACGAAGCAAGCTGGACAAAACCTTCTCACAGGGTTACAATCCGCGAAGCATCCGACGAAGAAGCGTATGGCAGCCGTATTATATCGGAAAACTCGGCAGACCGCCACGACGTGGGAAGATATTTCCCCCACGCGAGAGCGAATTTTGTTACAAGGAACTCCCCCATATTCTTTGAGCGTAACGCTATTGACGGTGTAATTGACCAGAAAGGTCACGGAATCTACCCCTTCCAGTCATGGGCAGGCGGCGCAAGGGAAGACCTTGAATTTTACATAGATTTCGGCACCGAAGTGGAAGTGGAAAAAATTGACTTTTTCCTTCGTGCAGACTTTAAAAACGACCACGACACCTGGTGGAAAAGCCTCGACGTAGAATTTGACGACGGCACTATAGTTCCCGCCAACTTCGAAAAACCGGTCCTCGGTCAGATGTTGGTTCTTGACGAGCCTAAAATTACAAAAACCCTGCATCTTACAAACTTTAAACAAGTTTCATATCCCCTTTCTTTCGCGGGATTGTCACAGATTCAGGTTTACGGAAAATATATTAAAAAGGAGTTTGACAAAGTGGAAATCAGAAACGCATCTAATGCAAAAGACGTAAAACATTACACAACAGAAAGACTTAGAGAAGAGTTCCATATCGGAAGCCTTTTCACAAAAGACAACACAAGAATGGTTTACAGCCATATTGACAGAATCATCACAGCAGGTATCATGCCCGTTCACCAGGTTATGACACTTGAAGGCGGCAAAGAACTTGCTTCCGACTATTTCCTTGAAAGACGTGAAATGGGTTGTATCAACATCGGTGGTAAAGGTATCATCACAGTTGATGGTGTAGAATATGTTATGGAACCCCGTGACGGCATCTACATCGGCAGAGGCAACAAAGAAATCACATTCAAGAGCCTTGATATCGAAGCTCCTGCTAAATTCTATATCAGTTCCTGCCCCGCTCACAAAGAATATCCCACAGTAAAAATTGATATTTCTAAAGCTAAAAAAGTTCCCTGCGGATGCACAGAAGACGCTAACAAACGTGTTATCAACCAGTACATCCACCCCGAAGTAATGCAGAGCTGTCAGCTTTCAATGGGTCTGACAAATCTTGAACCGGGCAGCGTTTGGAACACAATGCCTTCACATACTCACGACAGACGTATGGAAGTTTATCTCTACCTCGATATGGACGAAGATCAGGCAGTATTCCACATGATGGGCGAACCTAACGAAACACGCCACATCATTATGCACAACGAAGAAGCAGTTATCAGCCCCAGCTGGTCAATCCACAGCGGCGTTGGTACTAAAAACTACTCCTTCATCTGGGCTATGTGCGGCGAAAACCAGGAATTCACCGATATGGACCATATCGCAACAAGAGACTTAAGATAAGTTTAAAATTTGACACCATATACGCCTCCCCTGTGCAAGGGGAGGTGGCTCAATGAGCCGGAGGGGTTGATACAATCCCGTAGGGACCGGCCTCCCGGACGGTCCGTTTTCAGGCGGTTTATGATTCGCCCCTGCATATTACTAATTATATAAGGAGAGTACTAACAATGATGAATTCATTCAGACTTGACGGAAAAATTGCACTTGTTACAGGTGCTTCCTACGGTATCGGTTATGCTATTGCAAAAGGTCTTGCAGCAGCCGGTGCAACAATCGTTTTCAACGATATTAAACAGGAGCTTGTTGACAAAGGCCTCGCAGCTTATGAAGCTGACGGCATCAAAGCTCACGGCTATGTTTGCGACGTTACAGACGAAGCAGCAGTTACAGAACTGGTAGCTAAAATTGAAAAAGAAGTTGGCGTAGTTGACATCCTCGTTAACAACGCAGGCATCATCAAAAGAATTCCTATGTGCGAAATGAGCGCTGCAGAATTCAGACAGGTAATTGACGTTGACCTCAACGCACCTTTCATTATGTCTAAAGCAGTTATCCCTGCAATGATTAAAAAAGGTCACGGCAAAATTATCAACATCTGTTCTATGATGAGCGAACTCGGCAGAGAAACAGTTTCCGCATATGCAGCTGCAAAAGGCGGTCTGAAAATGCTTACAAGAAATATCTGCTCTGAATACGGCAAATACAACATTCAGTGTAACGGTATCGGACCCGGATATATCGCAACTCCTCAGACAGCTCCTCTCCGCGAACCTCAGGCAGACGGCTCAAAACATCCTTTCGACAGCTTTATCCTTGCTAAAACTCCTGCCGAAAGATGGGGCGACCCCGAAGACCTTGCAGGTCCCGCAGTATTCCTCGCATCCGACGCTTCAAACTTTGTGAACGGCCACGTTCTTTATGTTGACGGCGGTATCCTGGCTTACATCGGCAAACAGCCGTAATCTAAAAAGTAATTAAAGCTCTCCGAACGCTGTTCGGAGAGGGTTTTTGTTCGGTAGGAGCAAGCCCCTCCCAACAGCCTCCCCTGTGCAAGGGGAGGTGGCTCAACGAGCCGGAGGGGTTGTTGTCAACCGCCCCTATCGGCATTTTCACCAAAAACCGAAAGCTATTTTTATGTATTCTGCCATAGGAAACATAGTTGACTTTACCTATATATAATGTTACAATTGTAATATAATCGTAACATTTACCTTCCCGGCGTCGCAACCGCCGGCGGAAAATGTGAAAGTTGTTTTGTCCACGCAGCTTCCAAAGATGTCGCAACCGTCTTTGAACACCCCTGCCGGACAACGGACAGATTTGTTTTTCAAAGGCAATTGCTGGAAAACAAATTTGTCACAACGCAGGATTTTTCAATTCAGGCGAGACCGCACTCTCCCGGAGGACAAAAATCTTTTCCCCAAACGCTCGGACGAGCAAAAAATTTTAGGAGGAAAACAAAATGAAAACAAAAAGAATTTTGTCACTTGTGCTTGCAGTTGCAATGCTGGGTACAATGGCAATATCAGCTTCGGCTGCAGAAACCTCAAAGGTTTATCTGACAGACGATTTCCCTGAGTCGGCTTATAGCAGCCCCGATCATTATCAGGTTGCCGGTGGCTATGCTTCTTTTAATGACGCAGGAAAATTAGTATTCAAACCTTTTGACCATGACGGAAACCCTGAAACAGCTTTAGTTCAGAACGATATGAGAATTAACGGCTCCGGTCCTTATTGGAGCATATCTGCCAACAATAAATACAACGCAACAGCCGTAACTCCCGAACAGCTCCGTGCATTAGGCTATTACTATTACTACACAAACTGGAATGCCAGCGCACATATGAGCGCTTCCACAAACTCACGCGGTAACAGTGCAATGCTCACAGCTTTCGGTAATTCTTTCTGGGGCAACAAACGCTGGCTGCACAGAATTCTGGCCGAAAGATGGACAGCTGAAGAAAACGAAGCTTTCGTATTCACAGCAGAAATCGAACCTATCCAGACAACAGTAAGAACAAAAATGGGTTATAAAGCAGAGACGGATACATATTCTTCAGGATTTTCAATGGGTGGTAACATTTATGAACTCCATGTATCAACTGTTGGCGAAGATGAGATAGCTACAAACATGTCGCAAACAGGTGTTTCCATTGGTGCAACAAAGGTTCCCGAAGCAGAGCCCGTAGAACCCGGTGTTAAATACGAAAATGTTACAGTTAACATTGGCGGCGTTGCCTTCGGCGAAGAAGCTTGCAACAAAGTTTATGACTATGCAACAGTTTTAACTCCTTCCGCAGAAGGTAAATTCTCCCGTCAGAACTATGTTGACGGCGTTGCTCTCGGCAAGGCTGCATCTGTAACAGGTAACTCTGTTGAAAGTTATGCATTCCTGACACACCAGGGTATCTCCTACAAAGCTGCAAAAGCAAGAGCATATTCTCTCAGCCTTGCAGAAGGTGCATTCAATGTTGCAAGAACAGCAACAGGTCTTGTTCCCACATCAACAGTTTCCATTCCCGTTAAATTCTCTCAGCCCGTTGCAGCAGCTACATTTGATACAGACGCTGTTACAATCACAGGCGTATGTGACGGTGAAGAAATTGTTCTTGTGAACGGCGAAGACTTTGAGATTACAGCTCTTACAGAAGTTATCGAAGGTAACGAAATTTATTCAACAGCAACCATCGTTTTAAACACAGACCTTAAAGACGACGCAGAATACACAATCACATTCCCCGGCACAATCACTAATACAGCTGCAATCGCCCTCGAAGGCTACAATACAATTAACTTCACAACTCCCACTCCCGAAATTAAATTAAACGCATTTAACGTTGTTAAAAACTGGGGTTCTGACGCTGAAGCAACAGCAACAGACTTTGTAGCAGACGGCACACTTCAGCTTGCATCTCTTAAACTCACAAACACAACCGAAGCTGCTAAAAACGTAGCTGTTATCTATGCAGTATACGGCACTAACGGTCAGCTTACAGATGTTGTTTTCGCTGATGACACAGTTGCAGGCGGCGTAGCTACAGAAATCGGCGCAGGCGTAACACTTTCTGAAACAGGCACAGTTAAAGCATTCGTTTGGGACGGCATTTCTTCTCTGAAACCTTATTCTAAGGAAACAGTTAAGACAATTGCCGCAGCACAGTAATAAAGGAGGGCGAAAAAAATGAAAAAAATGACTAAAATTTTATCTCTTGTACTCGCTCTCGCGATGGTACTTTCCATGACAGCTCTTGCAGGCACCCCTACAAAGATAATCTTTTCCGACGATAACTCTGCGGCTTCGGATTTATCTCTTGAAACATGGAAAACAGGAAGAAGCGAGTTGCTTACACACAACCTTCTTAATGGTGAAGGAAAAGCCTCTGACTTTTTTGGCGAAAATGCAACAAATACAAAGTATTATTATGCGGGTAATATAGGTGCGACACTCTCTGAAAAGTATGGCAAAACAGTTCTTACTACACTCAGCAGAACAGATGCCGCTTATCCGTTTTCAATAGGTTATAAACTTGCTACCCCTTGGTCATACACAGCAAACAAAGACAGAAACGTTGCTCTTGTTGCTTCATTGGATATGGGCATAGCATACACCTTTTCGTCAACTACCGGACAAACAACCAGAAAGCTTATTACAAACTTCTTTAACAAAGCAACAAAAGATACCGAAAATACCGAAGGTGATTATGCCGGTTGGGCTGTTAATGAAGACGGCAGTCTCAAACTCAGTGAGTCATATTATGCTGACGATGGTTATGCTTTTGTGAAAGACCCTAATACAGGCGTATATTCAGCAACAGATTTTTATTTTCCCGGAAATGGTGGAGAACACGACTCTGTGGTACATAAAATTAACGAAGAATACAATTTGTCTACCATTTATTCATGCTCATCATCAACCAGAATCGGTAAAATATCTATGAACGATTTCTCTTATTTCCCCACAAGCAACAGAACTGATTGGCTTGCGGAAGAAGTTGTTGGTATAGTATTTACTCCTAATAAATATCAGAAAATTGATTTTTCGGGATTTATGTATTATGAACTTTCCAAAGATGCGAAAGATTTATACATTGAAAATCTGACAAATACAGACATTGCACTTGGCGAAGAATTTGAAATTGTTCTTTCTCAGCCAATCCGCAAACAGGAAGCTAAAGCAAGATTTGATAAGACGGTTGTAAATAATGTATTGGCAGACCTTGTTATCAACGATGGTGAAAAAGACCTGGTTTACAATACTGATTACACAGCTGCTGTAAGCCAGAGAGTTGTCGGAGATGCTGTTAAAGGTGTTATCACCATTAAGCTTAATGAAATGGATTTTGATACAACATATTCTGTAACACTTCCTTCTCATACAGCAAACATTGCACGTGTTACAATGTCATCTTCCAACAACCACACAGCTACATTCACAACTGAAAAAGCTCCTACATTCGATATGAATATCAGTGCTAACGAAGGTCTTAATGCAAACGGTGCAGCTATCACAGCTGACGCTATGGCAGGTAAAACAGTTTACTTCACAGCTAACGCTACCAACATAACAGGCAGAGACGTTACAGGCGCACTCGCTATTGGTATCTACAACGGCGAAGGAAAACTCGTTAAAGCCGCTTTTGCTAACAAAGCGTTCGCCAACGGCGGATCTAATACATTCTCAGCTGCATTCAAAATGGAAGCAGGCTACACAGCTAAAGCTTTCGTTAAAGACACAGTTTCTGAAAAAGTATTCGGTAACTAATTACCAAAAATTAAAAGACGGAACTTCGGGTTCCGTCTTTTTTTAGGGATTATTCGCCTAAAAAGATGGTTCGGGAACCGATTTCTCCCTAAGTGAAGGCGCCGTTGGGTTCCGTCTTTTTTTATGTCGGTGGGGAAGCTGACGAGCGAACGAGAGACTGATGAGGTGTTCATAATATAAACAAATTTGCAAAAGCCAAAAATTTATGATATACTATCTTCAAAGGAGCGTGCTACATATGGAAACAAAACTTTCGATTATAGGGATTTTTATTCAATCGCCCGATGCGGTTCACTCCGTAAACGAGCTTTTGCACAGTTATGCAGATAAAATTGTGGGCAGAATGGGTCTGCCATATCGTGACAGAGGTGTGAATGTGATTTCGGTCATCATTGATGCCCCTGCCGACGACATCAGCGCCCTGGCAGGAAAGCTCGGTAAAATCCCCGGAATTTCCGCCAAAACCATGCAGTCAAAATATTAAAATTTCTCCCGGAAGGATAATGTATGGGAGGGTCTCTGTGCCTTCCCGTAATTTTTGTGTTATTCGGGAAGGGCATGAACCCCTCCCATACAAAAAAATCTCCCCAACCGCAGTTGGGGAGATTTTTTAATCTTCTTGTAAAATAATTTCCATAAATTCGTCGATTCTTTTGGTGTTACCCGAAAGGTACAAAAATCCGAAAAGGGCTTCAAGGCCTGTGGCTTTTTTATAATCGGCGAGGGTCATGTTTTTGGGGGTGGTGTGAGGTTTGGCATTTCTGCCGCGGTGAAACACGCCTTCCTCCTCTTCTGTTAAAAGAGGCAGAATTTTATCGGCAAATCCGCTCTGCGCAGCCGCAGAAACATAGCCTTTGGCTTTTCTGTGAAGCATATTCACAGGCATATTCGCCTGCTTCATCAGAAATTCTCTCACCTTTATTTCATATACACAGTCGCCCATATATGCAAGCGCAAGTGCGCCGTATTGTGAATAGTCCACTTTTATTTCTCCTCAAAAATTATCTGAACGCCCTCGCGGGTATCCTTTAAGATAACGCCTTTTTCCAAAAGCAGGTCGCGGATTCTGTCAGATTCGGCAAAATCCTTGTTCTTTCTTGCCTCGGTTCTTTTGTCAACAAGCTCCTGAATTTCTGCAGGAATGGGTTTTTTGATTTCTTTGCCCAACAGACCGAGAACGCCGCCAAGCTCTTTTATCAGGTCGGAAATTCTGGCGATATGCGCTTTTGTGAATTTGCCGTCCGCAAGCTTTAAGTTGGCGGTTTTAACAATATCGAAAATTGCGGAAATTGCCGCAGATGTGTTAAGGTCATCATCCATAGCGTCGATGAACGCCTGTTTGAAAGCTGAAATTTCTTCAAAATCTTTATTTTCGGCGTCTGTCGGCTCGCCCGCTGATGCGTTGTCCATCATAAACTGCAGACTTTCAAGGCAGGTATAAATTCTGCCGAGCGCACTTTTGGACTGTTCCATCAGGTCTTTTGCGAAGTTGATGGGGTTGCGGTAGTGAGCGGAAAGCATAAAGAATCTGATAACTTCATAGTCGAATTCTTTTGCAACGTCACGAACTGTGAAGAAGTTGCCAAGAGATTTGGACATTTTCTGGTTATCAACATTGATATATCCGTTATGGAGCCAGTAATTTGCAAAAGTTTTTCCGTGAGCACATTCGCTCTGTGCAATTTCGTTTTCGTGGTGAGGGAAAATCAGGTCTTTACCGCCACTGTGAATGTCGATTGTTTCGCCAAGGAATTTGTTTGCCATAGCGGAACATTCAATATGCCAGCCGGGACGACCCATACCCCAGGGACTTTCCCAGGCAGGTTCGCCGGGTTTTTGTTTTTTCCAGAGAGCGAAGTCCATCGGGTCATTTTTTCTTTCGTCAACGCTGATTCTTGCGCCCGATTCCAGCTCTTCAAGAGGCTGATGAGAAAGTTTGCCGTATTCGGCAAATTTCTTTGTGGAGAAATAAACGTCGCCGTCCACTTCGTAAGCATAGCCTTTATCCTGAAGGTCTTTTACAATTTCGATAATTGCGTCAATATTGTCGGTTGCGCAGGGATGAACTGTGGCTTTTTTAATTCCCAGACC
>JAFYVD010000028.1 GCA_017558425.1 Clostridia bacterium
GAACTTCCTCCTCATGCACGCTATGGGTCCAAATGTAGCGGGCGTTGTAGGTTCGGCAGTTGCTGCAGGTGCAGACGGTCTTATGATAGAAGTTCATAACGACCCGATACACGCGCTTTGCGATGGCGCTCAGTCGCTCACTCCCGAACAGTTTGACGATGTGGCAAAACGTGTTTCCAAAATCCGCGAGGTGATAGCAGAATGATTATCGGTGTAGCAGGTCTCGGTCTTATCGGCGGTTCGCTTGCAAAAGCTTTCAAAAGAGACGAATCCTGCCGTGTTTTAGGATGTGATATTGACCGCAGTGTAACAAATTTCGCCCTTTTATCCGAAGCAATTGACGATGAACTCACCCCTGAAACAATTAAAGATTGCGATCTTGTTTTAATTGCAATTTATTCTTTGGGTGCAGAAAAATTTTTAGAAGAAAACGCACCGAACTTTTCCAAAAACTCAGTAGTAATCGACTGTGTCGGCGTGAAACAGTCCATTTGCAAACTCGGTTTTGAGCTTGCAGAAAAGTACGGATTCACCTTTGCAGGCGGTCACCCTATGGCAGGCAGTCATAACGGCGGATTCAAATATTCGCGCGAAGATTTGTTCGACGGTGCACCCATGGTAATTGTGCCGCCGAAATTTGACGACATTCAGCTTTTTGACAGAATAAAGCAACTTCTTGCTCCCGTCAAATTCGGACACATTTCGGTTACAACAGCAGACGAGCACGACAGGGTAATTGCCTTTACTTCCCAGCTTGCGCACGTTGTGTCCAATGCTTATATCAAAAGTCCTACTGCCACAAATCACAAAGGTGTGTCGGCAGGTAGCTACAAGGATTTGACAAGAGTTGCATGGCTCAATCCCGAAATGTGGGCAGATTTGTTTCTTGGCAACGCCAATCATCTGACCGAAGAAATTGATTTTCTTATAAATTCTTTAACCGAATACAAAACCGCCATTATAAATGGCGACAGAGAAACTCTCGTAAGAATCCTGGACGAGGGCCGAAAACGCAAAAAGGAGGTTGACGGCTGATGACAACCATTACAGTAAACGCCTCAAAAAAATATAACATCTACATCGGTGACAATCTTTTTGACAAAATCCCTGATTATATAGCCGAAATTTTCGCCAAAGGAAAAATCTGTATCGTTACTGACGATATAGTTGACGGACTTTACGGCAAAAAGCTTGAAAGCTTGCTGAGTCCGAAATTTGAAACCGTTAAATTCGTGATGGAACATGGCGAAAAGTCCAAAAACATTTCCACCTACGCTTCACTTCTGAATTTTCTTGCAGAAAACAGACTTACCCGTTCGGATGCGATACTCGCATTTGGCGGCGGAGTTGTGGGTGATTTGGCAGGGTTCACCGCCGCTACATATCTCCGCGGCATAAAATATCTGCAGGTACCCACCACCCTTCTTGCGATGGTGGATTCGTCGGTGGGCGGCAAAACCGCTATTGACCTGGACATTGGCAAAAACCTGTGCGGAGCATTTTATCAGCCCGAAATCGTTATCTGCGATTACACTCTTACAAAAACTCTTACCGATGAATTTTTCGCCGACGGCTGTGCTGAAATCATAAAATACGCATTGATACACGACGTTGAATTATATCATCATTTGCTTGAAAACGGTAAGAATTTTGACCGCGAATATGTCATTTCTCGTTGTGTCTGCATAAAAAGCGAAATTGTTGCGGCAGACGAATTTGACGGTGCAACCCGCCAGCTTTTAAACTATGGTCACACCATCGGTCACGCCATTGAAGCACTCAGCAATTTCGGTATCACTCACGGAAATGCTGTTGCCTCAGGTATGGCAATTGTTGCCCGAAGCAGCGCTGAAAACGGACTTTGCTCCGACGAATGTGTTTCGGACACATTAAAGCTTATAAAAGCTTTCGGTCTCCCTGAAAACACACAGTTTTCAGCAAACGAAATTGCGGGCGTCATTGAAAATGACAAAAAACGCAAAGGCGGCACAATAGCTCTTGTAGTCCCCGAAACAACAGGCAAATGTATCCTGAAAAAATATCCTATTGAAAATGTAGAAAACTTTGTTGCGGCAGGACTTTGATTCTGCCTGAAAGGCACAATATGAAAGTAATCATTACCCCTTCACAGCTCAAAGGCACAGTTGCGGCAAGAGCTTCAAAGTCACAGGCTCACCGTCTGCTGATTTGTGCGGCTCTTTCAGGAGAGCCCTGCACAATTTACTGCGACAGTTTGTCCGAGGACATTCTCGCCACAGTCGATTGCCTGAATGCTCTCGGTGCAGATATAAAATATGACAGTGGAAAATTCACTGTCCGTCCCATAACCGCGCCTCTTTCCGATACAGTTCTGAACTGTCGCGAAAGCGGTTCAACCCTTCGGTTTATGATAGGTGTGGTTGCTGCTTTGGGTTCAAACTCAACTTTTAAAATGTCGGGCAGGCTTCCCGAAAGGCCGCTTTCTCCGCTTAAAGAGGAGCTTGAGGCTAACGGAATAGTTTTTTCAAACCCAACAGCCGATACTATAAAGCTTTGCGGCAAGCTTACGGGCGGCAAATTCACTCTTGACGGCGGAGTTTCCTCGCAGTTTATAAGCGGTCTTTTGTTTGCCCTCCCCTTGCTTGAAAAGGAAAGCTCTCTTAAAATTACAGGAGATATTCAATCTGCAGATTATATTAAAATGACAGTCAGTGCCATAGAAAAATTTGGAATTTCATTCGAGCAGACCGACAATGTTTACAAAATAGCAAGCGGAAGTTACCGTGCCGCAAAAGAATATTTTGTAGAAGGCGACTGGTCAAACGGCGCATTCTGGATTTGTGCAAACCTGCTTTCCGCAAACGCCATTTCTGTAACAAATCTTGATAGTGATTCATTGCAGGGCGACAAAGAAATTGCAGAAATAGTGAATAGATTTAAATCTGAAAATCTTTCCGAAATTATAATAGATGCTTCAAACATCCCCGACCTTGTACCGATTATATGCGTGACCGCTTCTTCGCTTGACGGCTGTGTTACGGTGATAAAAAACGCTTGGCGGCTTCGCATAAAAGAAAGCGACAGAATTAAAGAAACCGCCCATTTGATAAATAGTCTTGGCGGCAAAGCCCAGGAAACAGATGACGGCCTTATTATAACAGGTGTGGGCAGGCTTTCGGGTGGCAAACTGGACAGCGCAGGTGACCATCGAATTGCCATGAGCGGTGCTATCGCCTCACTCATTTGTGACGGACCTGTGGAAATCACCGGCGCAGATGCCGTTAATAAATCCTATCCCGATTTCTGGAAGGATTTTGAATCTCTCGGCGGTAAAATTACAATAGAATATTAAGAAAGGCAGGATAAAAATATGTCAAGCACTTTCGGCAAAAGTATAAAAATTTCAATCTGGGGACAATCTCATTCCGAATCTATCGGCGTGGTGATTGACGGAATCCCCGCAGGCAAAAAAATTGATATGGAAAAGCTTGAGCAGTTTATGCAAAGACGTGCTCCGGGCAGAGATAAATATTCCACTCCCCGCAAAGAAGCTGACAAAGTGGAATTTCAGTCGGGCATTATAGACGGCGTTACTTGCGGTGCACCAATTTGTGCACTCATCCGAAACACCAACACCAAAAGCTCCGACTACGATAAAATCCGTGATATTCCTCGTCCCGCTCACGCCGATTATCCCGCATTTGTACGTCACAACGGTGCAAATGATGTATCAGGCGGAGGACATTTTTCGGGCAGGCTCACTGCTCCGCTTTGTATTGCAGGCGGTATTGCAAAACAGTTCCTTGAAGAAAAAGGTATAACGGTATCTGCCGCAATCAAAAGCATCGGCGGCGAAACAGACCTTGAAAAAGCTTTTGCAATTATTGATAAAGCAAGAGAAAATCTCGATTCAGTGGGCGGTATAATTGAATGTATCGTTTCGGGGCTTCCAGTAGGCGTTGGCGACCCGATGTTTGACGGTATGGAAAACCGCATTTCTCAGGCAGTATTTGCCGTTCCGGCAATTAAAGGTATTGAATTCGGCAACGGATTTGAATGTGCAAAATTGTTTGGAAGCGAAAATAACGATGAATATTATATGGACGGCGACAAAATTCGCACAAAAACCAACAATCACGGCGGAATTTTAGGCGGACTCACTTCGGGTGAAGATTTGATTTTCCGTGTTGCCGTTAAGCCCACGCCCTCCATCGGCAAAGAACAGAAAAGTGTTTCGCTCAGCCGCAAAGAGGACACTGATTTAATCATAGTCGGCAGACACGACCCTTGTATCCTGCCCCGCGCAACCGTTTGCATTGAAGCGGCTGCAGCAATTGCGGTTTATGACGCAGTAATAGATTATTTGAAAGGTTGTAATTTATAATGAATTTAGAAGAACTCAGAAAAGACATTGATGCCATTGATAACGAAATTATAAAATTGGTTGAAAGCAGAATGGACACCGCGGCAAAAATAGCTGCATACAAAAAAGAAAACAATTTACCCATTTTAAACTCGGCAAGAGAGCGTCAGATTCTTTCTGATATTGCAGGAAAATCCCGTCCCGAAACCAAAAATTATCTGCGTGTTTTATATTCGCTGATGTTTGAGCTGAGCCGCTCTTACCAGGGCAAGATTTTAAACAAAAACAATGCGATGTTTGAAACTATTATGAATGCTGTTGAAAACACCCCCAAACTTTTCCCTTCCGATGTTCAGGTTGCCTGCCAGGGTGTTGAAGGTGCATATTCTCAGCTTGCCTGCGAAAAAATGTTCAAAAATCCCAGCATTATGTATACAAGCAGTTTTGAAGGAGTTTTCTCGGCAGTTGAAAGCGGACTTTGCAAATATGGTATTTTGCCCATTGAAAACAGTACCGCAGGTTCTGTTAAAAAAGTTTACGACCTTATGACTCAGCACAATTTCAACATTGTCAGAAGTACAAGAATAAAGGTTAATCACAGCCTTCTTGCCAAAAAAGGCACCTCTCTTTCGGAAATCCGCGAGATTTTCTCTCACGAGCAGGCTATCAGCCAATGCAGTGAATTTCTTTCCTCATTAAACAATGTGAAAATCACTCGTTGCGAAAACACTGCTGTTGCGGCAAAAATGGTGTCCGAAAGCGACCGCCCGGACGTTGCGGCTCTTTCTTCCCATTCCTGTGCGGAACTTTATAATCTTGACTGTATTAAACCCGTTGTTCAGGACAGCCAGAACAACCACACAAGATTTGTTTGTATTTCCAAAAATCTTGAAATTTATCCGGGTGCGGACAAAACAAGCCTTATGCTTGTGGCGCCCCACAAACCGGGTTCTCTTTATAAAACACTTGCCCGTCTGTATGCACTGGGCATAAACCTGATAAAGCTTGAAAGCCGTCCCATACCCGATCGTGATTTTGAGTTTATGTTCTATTTCGACCTTGAAACCTCAATCTATTCGGAAGAGTTCGCACAGCTTATCTGCGAGCTTGAAGAAATTTCCGAAGATTTCAAATATTTCGGCAGCTATTCGGAGGTTATATAAATATGAACCGATATGGTTTGCTCGGCGAGCATCTCGGGCACAGTTTTTCTGTGCCCATTCACAACCTGCTTGCCGACTATGAATACAAGCTTTACGAAAAAACCCCCGCCGAGTTGGAAGATTTTTTGAAAAATCCTCAGCTTGACGGTATGAACGTGACAATTCCATACAAAAAAACCGTTATTCCCTTTTGTAACAGCCTTTCCGATACCGCCCAAAAAATCGGAAGCGTTAACACTCTTGTTTTGAGAGAAACAGGCTGGCACGGCGACAATACCGATTATTACGGATTTGAGTATATGCTGAAATCGGCAGGTATTTCGCCCAAAAACAAAAAAGTCATAATTTTGGGCAGCGGTGGTGCTTCGCTTACCGCCAGATGCGTAGCACAAGACCTTGGTGCATCGGAAATTGTTGTTATTTCCCGCAGTGGCGAAAACAATTATGACAACATTTCCCGCCACTTTGATGCTGATATTATTGTCAATGCCACCCCCGTGGGAATGTATCCGCAGGACTTTGTGTCTCCCATAAATCTTGGCGATTTCAAAAACTGCAGCGGTGTAGCCGATATGATTTACAATCCTGCCCGAACAAAGCTATTATACGACGCCGAAGTTTTGGGAATCCCCCACACAAATGGTCTGACCATGCTTGTAGCCCAGGCAAAAAGAGCTTGCGAGATTTTCACCGGCAAGTCCATAGAAGATGGTCGGATAGACGAAATTGTCAAAATCATCCAATCAAGTCTTAAAAATATTGTCCTTATCGGGATGCCCGGTTGCGGAAAAAGCCTGGTTGGCAAGCTTCTTGCCCAAAAACTCGGCAGACCATTCGCCGACTGCGATGCTATGATCACAGAGCGTGAAGGTAATATTGAAAATATTTTTGCCCAAAAAGGCGAAGAATTTTTCAGAAGTGTCGAAACCTCGGTTATTGACGAAATTTCCAAGGAAAGCGGCTATATTATATCCACAGGCGGCGGCTGTGTCACTCGAGCGGAAAATTATCCCCTGCTTCACAGAAACAGCACTATAATATGGTTGAAACGCGATATAACAACCCTCGCAACCAACGGCCGTCCCCTTTCAAATGCAGGCAATCTTGCACAGATGTATCAGATTCGCAAACCTCTTTACCAAAAATTCTGCGATTTTGAAATTGATAATAACTGTCCTGCTGACGAAACTGTTAAAAAAATTCTGGAGTTGATATAATGAAAATACTTGTTATAAACGGACCAAATCTTAATATGCTCGGACTTCGCGAACCTGAAATTTACGGCAAACAAAACTACGCCGCTTTGGTGGAGTTTATTGAAACCACCGCCAAATCCGAGGCTGTTGACGTTAAAGTTTTTCAGTCAAATCACGAAGGTGCAATTGTTGATGAAATTCAGGCGGCATACGGCAATTTTGACGGAATTATAATTAATCCCGCGGCGTATACTCATACAAGTGTGGCGATTCTTGATGCACTTAAAGCCGTAAGTATCCCCGCAGTTGAGGTTCACCTTTCCGATGTGTCAAAACGCGAAGATTTCAGACAGATTTCCTATGTTCGTGCCGCTTGCCTTACAACTTTTGCAGGTTATGGCTTTGAAGGCTATAAAAAAGCCATCCTTCACATTAAAGAATATTTAAAAAATGTGTAATTAAGCTTGACAAACTCCGTAGAATCAGTTATAATACTATATTGTGACATCCACTACGGGGTTTGGCGCAGTTTGGTAGCGCGCATGGTTTGGGACCATGAGGCCGTGGGTTCGAATCCCCCAACCCCGACCAAATTTTCTATTGACAATTTGAAAAAATTGTGGTAGAATATAAAAGTACGGAGAGATGTCCGAGTGGTTTAAGGAGCTAGTCTTGAAAACTAGTGACTCGAAAGAGCCCAGAGTTCGAATCTCTGTCTCTCCGCCATTAATTCAATAAAAAGGTGACTGCTGTAGGGCAAGGTCACCGCTTCGTGGAGAAGTACTCAAGTTGGCCGAAGAGGCGCCCCTGCTAAGGGTGTAGGTCGGGAAACTGGCGCGAGAGTTCAAATCTCTCCTTCTCCGCCACCATTAAGCAAGTCATTTTTAGAATGACTTGCTTTTTGTTGTATAACGAAAATATGGGTAGGAATTAACCTACCCATTGTATGTAATAAACTATTTATTTTTTGTTTTTCCTTTTCTTATAGATAAACCCAATGATAAAAGCAAGAGCAAAAACACCAATACAAACTACTACTGCAATATTGATATTACTTTTTATAATTATATCTGTTGGAGCATCTGCGCCACCTATAACAGATGTTGAACTTGTTTCTGCTTTGTTGATTTTTTCTAATCTTTCTTGTTCTTTTTCTTCAAACTGACCCTCATTCAAATACATTTGCATTCTTTCACCAAAATCATCAATATTTAAAATCTTCAATGTTTTTGTATCAAAAGAAGAAACCTCCCATATATATAAATGATTTGAGTTTTCCCAACCACCAAACAAATATTGATTTCCTACTTTTACTAAATCTAATGTATCGGTTTTAGTTGAATTGCCATAACTATCACCTTTTTTCACTATACAAGGAAAATAAAACTCAGTATATGTATATTCCTTTTCTTGCTCAAACTTACCTTTTATATTTTGCTTTTGAATTACTGTTATACTTTCTTCTGATATTGACTTGACTTCTCCAAAATAAACTTGGGCAATATCTTCACTCAATAGACTTTCAGGAATATCACCAGCAAAGACATTCAATGACATTGAAAATAAAATTAAAACCACACTCAATAAACTTAATATTTTTTTTCAAATTGCTCATCTCCTTACATTTCTATTTTATTATAC
>JAFYVD010000029.1 GCA_017558425.1 Clostridia bacterium
ATTTGTAATCAGCAGGTCGCGGGTTCGAGTCCCATCACCAGCTCCATTTTTTGGAGAGGTTCCCGAGTGGCCAAAGGGGGCAGACTGTAAATCTGTTGGCACCGCCTTCGATGGTTCGAATCCATCTCTCTCCACCAAAAAGTCTTTTCATAGCTTTGCTGTGGAAAGGCTTTTCTTTTTGTTAAACAGCTATAATGGTTGTGTTTTTTCCTCTTTACATTTCCGGTCTTCTATGATATAATAACCCCGAGGTGAAAATATGTTTATTTCAGAAACTAATAATATAAAAGTTGCCGACTCTTATGACGTTATTGTCTGCGGAGGCGGTTTTGGCGGTATGGCTGCTGCTCTGGCGGCTGCTCGTCAGGGCAAAAAAACCCTTCTGATGGAAAAAGAATATATGCTTGGCGGTCTTGGTACTGCAGGGCTTGTAACTATATATCTCCCCCTTTGTGACGGTATGGGGCATCAGGTTTGTTACGGTATTACCGAAGAACTTTTCCGCCTGTCCGTTTCCATGGGTTGGGAAGAAAGATATCCCGAAAACTGGTTGGACGGTATTGGCACAAGAACAGAAAAAGACAAACGTTTTCTTGTCCGCTATAACGCTCAGCTTTTTGCTATGCTCGCCGAAAAACTCCTTTTAACCGAAGGTGTTGAAATTCTTTACGGTACATATGCTGTGTCCGTTAAAAAAGACGGAGACAAAATTTCTCATATAATTGCAGAAAACAAGTCGGGCAGACAGGCGTTTGCGGTAAAATCGGTTGTTGATGCAACGGGCGACTGTGACATTGCACTGTTTGCCGATGCTCCCACAGAAACCTTCAAACAGGGTAACGTTCTTGCAGCCTGGTATTATTTCCTGGGCAAGGAAGGTTACGACCTTCACGAGCTTGGCTTCTGCGATGTTCCCGACGAGGACAAAACCGAAGACGTTCCCATGCTCATCAATCGCAGATTTTCAGGACTTGACGGCAAAGAAATTTCCGAACAGGTTTGTCTGTCTCACCAGAGCACAATGAACGACCTTATCAAAAGAAGAAAAGAAGACCCGACAATTATGCCTGTTACAATCGCGACAATTCCTCAGCTCCGTATGACAAGAAGAATTGCCGGCGAATATGAGCTTTGCTCGCAGGATATTCATACATATTGCGAAGATTCCATCGGAATGGTTCCCAGCTGGAGAGAACGAGGCCCCATTTACGAAGTTCCTTTCAGAACATTGTATAACCACGAGGTTAAGAACCTTATCTGTGCAGGCAGATGCGTTTCCGCAACCGAAAAAATGTGGGATATTATGCGTGTTATTCCCAGCTGTGCGGTAACCGGCGAGGCGGCAGGTATCGCCGCGGCAATGACCGACGATTTTGCTTCTCTTGATGTGAAAGAGTTGCAGAAAAAACTGGTTGAAGCGGGCGTTAAACTCCACGAATCGGACATTTTATAATAAAAATAACCGGCCGCGGACTTTCCGCGGCTCTGTTTTTACAATAAATTTTTCCGTATACACTTTGGAAAAAAGATTCTCAAAAAAGAATTTTTTTAAAATATATTTTTTAAAACTAAATATTCGCAACTTTCCCCATAAACCTTTACTTTTTTTACCGTTTTTTGTATAATTTTGTTAATTGGGAGGTAGATAAAATGGACTCTTTGGATTATCAGATTTTACTTTGTTTGAAAGAGAATTCCCGCGAAAACGCAACCAACATCGGTGCGAAAATCAATCTGTCCACATCCGCAGTAATTGAGCGAATCAAAAAGCTGGAAAGCTCCGGTCTGATTGAAGGCTACACCACCTTAATCAATCAGGGTGTGCTGGGCAGAGAGCTTATGGCGTTTATTTATGTCAGCCTTGAGCATCCTAAATTCAACGAAGGATTTATTTCTCTTATAAATCAGAATCCCGCCATAACAGAGTGTCACTATATCGCCGGCGATTTCGATTTTATTTTAAAAGTTGTCACCAAATCGGGCAAAAACCTCGAAGAAATCCTCAACTACATAAAATCGGTAAAAGGCGTATCACTCACCAGAACGTCCGTTGTTTTGTCCACCAACAAATGCGAAGTTTGTTTGCTTCCCGATGAAATTTAAATAAATTTACGGAGCAAAGGTTTATGGAATTTATCAGCAAAATCAATGCCGCAGTTAACGGCATTGTTTGGGGTCCGGTTATGCTTACCCTGCTTATAGGCGCCGGACTTTTTCTTTCTGCAAAAATGGGGTTTTTGCAGTTTCGCAAGCTTGGCTATGCGATGAAAAATACCATCGGCAGCGTTTTTTCAAAAAATCAACACACGAAAGATGAATCGGGCGTAAGTCCTTTTCAGGCTGTGGCAACCGCCATGGCAGGCACAATCGGTACCGGCAGCATCGCCGGGATTGCAACCGCCATTGTTTCAGGCGGTCCGGGAGCTGTTTTCTGGATGTGGATAAGCGCTCTTTTAGGAATGATTACTAAATATTCTGAAATTGTGCTTTCCCTGAAATTCCGTGAGAAAAACCCGGCCGGTCAGTGGACGGGCGGTCCTATGTATTACATCAAAAAT
>JAFYVD010000030.1 GCA_017558425.1 Clostridia bacterium
CCTATGGGCTTTAAGCATACAGGCCTTTTCCCCGAACAGGCAGTTAACTGGGATTATGTTGCAGGGCTTATTAAAAAGAGCGGTAGAAAAGACGTGAAGGTTTTAAATCTGTTTGCTTATACGGGCGGAGCAACGGTTGCGGCGGCTGCCGCAGGTGCTGCCGAGGTTGTCCACGTGGATTCTTCCAAAGGTATGGTAGCCTGGGCGAAAGAAAATGTCGAAAGTTCGGGACTTGGCGATAAATACATAAGATTTATGGTTGACGACGTTTTGAAATTCGTGGCACGCGAAAAACGACGCGGCAGAATTTATGATATTATTATAATGGACCCGCCGTCCTATGGCAGAGGACCAAACGGCGAAGTGTGGCGTCTGGAGGACGAGCTTTATCGTCTGCTTGACGAGTGCAGTGGTCTTCTTGGCGAAAATTCGCTTGGTATGGTGATAAATTCGTACACAACGGGGCTTTCTCCCATTGTTGTGTCAAATATGATAAGCCTCACCGTGAAGAAAAAGTTTGGCGGCTCGGTTGAGGTTGAAGAAATAGGGCTTCCCATTACGGCAAGCGGACTTGTTTTGCCCTGCGGTTCTACGGGAAGATGGGAAAAATAGTTTGGAAAGGCATTTGCTATGATAGAAATTAAGGATTTGAGCTACAGTTATGATTCGGACAGCCTGAAAATGGCACTTAATGGTGTTTCTGCGGAGATTCCGCAGGGACAGTTTGTTGCTGTTCTGGGGCATAACGGCAGTGGAAAATCCACCATGGCAAAGCATCTAAATTCCATACTTCTTCCGTCTGGAGGCAAGGTTTATATTGACGGAATGGATACGGCAGACGAAAATTTGCTGCTTGAAATCCGCAAGCGCGTGGGAATGGTATTTCAGAATCCCGACAACCAGATTGTAGCAACCGTTGTGGAAGAAGATGTGGCGTTCGGGCCTGAAAATCTGGGCATTGCTCCCGAAGAAATCCGCAAACGTGTGGATTTCGCACTTGAAACGGTGGGAATGACAGAGTTTAAGGATGCTCAGCCTCACAATCTGTCGGGCGGACAGAAGCAGCGCATTTCCATTGCGGGGATTATTGCTATGATGCCTAAATACATTGTGCTTGACGAACCTACCGCAATGCTTGACCCGAAAGGTCGGGCAGAAGTTATGAAAACCATAAAAAAGCTGAACAAAGAACAGGGAATTACGGTTGTTCTGATTACCCATTATATGGAAGAAGCAGCACAGGCAGACAGAGTTATCGTGATGGAACACGGTAAAATAATAATTGATGATACGCCGGAAATGACTTTTGCAAATGTTGCACTTTTGAAAAGCGTGGGACTGGATGTTCCACAGGTGACAGATTTGATGTTCCGGCTTCGCAGAGCGGGAATTCACGTCAGACACGATTTGCTGGATGTGGAAAGCTGTGCGGCAGAGATAGTCAGGGTGATGGAAACGAGGTAAGAAAATGCAGGTAAAAACTGAAAACCTTGAATATGTTTATATGCCGGGTACACCTTTTGAAAAAAAGGCGTTGTCCGACATTAATATAGAGATAAATTCGGGTGAATTTGTGGGGCTTATCGGTCATACAGGCAGTGGAAAATCCACATTGATTCAGCACCTGAACGGACTTATCAAGCCAACCTCCGGCAGAGTGCTGGTGGATGGAAAGGACCTTGCTGACAAAGATGTCAGCCTGCGTCAGCTCCGATTTAAAATCGGGCTTGTGTTTCAATATCCGGAATATCAGCTTTTTGACGAAACGGTGCTTGCGGATATAGCTTTCGGGCCGAAAAATCTGGGACTTTCCGAGGCAGAAGCGTTTGCAAGAGCGAGAGAAGCAATGGAGCTTGTGGGACTTTCCTCCGAGCTTGAAAAAAAGTCGCCGCTTGAACTTTCGGGCGGTCAGAAAAGAAGGGTTGCCATTGCGGGTGTACTTGCGATGAAACCCGAGCTTTTAATTCTGGATGAACCTGCAGCAGGGCTTGACCCGAAAGGAAGAAACGAAATTCTTGACAGGATAAAAGCACTGCACAAAGATAGTAATATGAGTATAATGCTGGTTTCGCACAGTATGGAAGACATTGCCAAAATGGCGGAGCGGATTATAATTATAAAAGAAGGCAGAATTGCCCGCCAGGGAACACCTGAAGAAATTTTCGGGTTGGGAGAGGGTCTGCACCATTACGGACTTGATGTTCCGCAGATTACAAAGCTTATAACAAAGCTGAAAGAGGCAGGGCTTGATCTGCCCGGCGATATTTATACAGTATCAAGAGCGGAGGAGGAAATCCTCAAAGTTTTAAGGGGTAGCAAATGATAAAAGACATTACGCTTGGGCAATATCTGCCCGGCAATTCGCCGGTTCACAGAATGGACCCGCGAACAAAAATAGTTATAATATTTGCATATATAATAGTGTTGTTTACGGTGAAAAACCCTGTCGGATACGCAGTTTGCACGCTTTTTCCGATGGTAGTTTGTGCTCTGGCGAAAATTCCGTTTAAAATGATTGCGAAAAGCCTGAAACCGCTGTTGTTTTTTATAATTTTCACGGCGGTAATAAATCTTTTCCTGACTAACGGGGAAATAGTATTTTCGTTCTGGGTTTTCAAAATTACGAAAGAGGGAATTGTGCTGACGGTGAAAATGGCACTCAGGCTGATTCTGCTGGTTGCGGGGACTTCCATTCTCACCTATACCACATCGCCTATAGTGCTGACTGACGGAATAGAAAAACTGCTTTCGCCACTTTCAAAAATCGGCGTGCCGGCACACGAAATTGCAATGATGATGACCATTGCGCTGAGGTTTATCCCGACAATTATTGATGAGACGGATAAAATTATGAAAGCACAGTCGGCAAGAGGGTCGGATTTTGAAAGCGGAAATCTTATCAGGCGTGCAAAGGCACTTATTCCTATTCTTGTGCCATTGTTTATAAGTGCATTCAAAAGAGCGGACGACCTGGCGGTTGCAATGGAATGCCGTTGTTATCACGGTGGGAAAAACCGCACCAAGCTTAAAACTATTAAAATGACGGGGCTTGACCTTGTTGCCGTGCTTGTCAGTACAGCTGTGTTTGCCGCCGTTTTGATTTGGGGAAGATGATAATGCGAAACATTATGCTGACGCTTTGCTATGACGGAACGGAATATCATGGATTTCAGCGACAGGAAAATGGAATTACCATACAAGAGGTTGTGGAAACTGCTATCAGAAAAGTGACGGGCGAAACTCTGTCGATTACAGGGTGCAGCCGCACAGATGCAGGGGTTCACGCCACAGAATATGTCTGCAATTTTAAAACGGAATCCACAGTGCCGGCAGACAAATTTTGTTTTGCACTCAACAGCTATATGCCGGACGATGTTTCCTGCACCTCATCCTGCGAGGTGGATATGGATTTCCATGCAAGATACAGTGCAAAAGCTAAAACTTACACTTATACAATATATAATGCGCCCCACAAAAATCCCGTGCTTTGCAGATATGCGTGGCATTATCCTGTAAAAATTGACAGGGAAAAAATGAAAAAAGCGGCAGGGTATATTGTGGGAACTCACGATTTTACGGCGTTTATGGCGTCGGGCGGTCAGCAGAAAACCACGGTGAAAACGGTGAATTTTCTTGAAATAACCGAGGAGGATAATTGCATTGTTATCAGCATAAATGCTGACGGTTTTTTGTATAATATGGTAAGGATTATTGCCGGAACACTGGTTTATGCCGGGGTGGGCAAAATAAATCCCGATGAAATCCCTGAAATAATTGAGAGCAAAGACCGTGTCCGTGCGGGGATTACCGCACCGCCTCAGGGACTTATGCTTAAAAAATTATTCTATTGACAAAAAAGTTTTAGAAGAGTATAATAATAAAAAAGAATAAAATCAAGCTATCTTCGGGGAGGGGTGAAATTCCCTACCGGCGGTAAAGTCCGCGAACTGCCTTCGGGCGGCCGATTTGGTGAAATTCCAAAACCGACAGTAAAGTCTGGATGAGAGAAGAAGGCGCAATACCTTGCGTTTATTTGCTCCTGCGTATCTGAAGATATGCAGGATTTTTTGTTTGGAGGTAAAAAAATATGAAAAACAAAAAAATTAATTGGATTACAAAGGTGGCAATGCTGTCGGCGGTGGCAACCATACTGATGCTGTTTGAATTTCCGCTACCTTTTCTGGCGCCCAGTTTTTATGAGCTTGATTTCAGCGAAGTGCCTGTACTTATAGGTGCATTTGCTATGGGTCCACTTGCGGGCGTGGCAATAGAAGCGCTGAAAATTCTGCTGAATCTTATAATAAACGGCACCAACACCGGCGGCGTGGGAGAGTTTTCCAACTTTGTGCTTGGTGTAGTTTTTGTGTTGCCTGCGGCACTTATTTATTGCAAGCATAAAACCAGAAAAAATGCGTTGATAGGTCTTGCTGTCGGCGGACTTTGTATGGTGGTTTTAGGTTGTTTTATAAATGCTTACATTATGATCCCGCTTTACAGTAGTTTCATGCCGCTGGAACAAATTCTCGCAATGGCGGCGGCAATCTGGCCTGTTATTGATAATGTGATGGAGTTTGTTCTTTTATGTGTGGCACCGTTTAATATTGCCAAAGCAATTCTTGTAGCTGTGGTGACGATGTTGCTTTATAAAAGACTTAGTCCGATACTTAAAGTGAAATAGAGAAGTGGTTGTAAAAAACATTTAGTTTTTTACAACCACTTTTTGCAGTCCGGGCTATTTTTACATCCCCCGGTTTATTCTGCTTTTAATATTTCGCCGCCGCCCACAAGAATGTCGCCGTTATAAAAAACAACCGACTGACCCGGAGTTATGGCACGTTGCGGTTCTTCAAATTCTACAACAATTTTGTCTCCAAACGGGGAAACAATCGCTTTTGCCGGCTTTGCGGCATAGCGGATTTTTGCCTCAACACTGATGGGGTGAGTGAGTTGTTCAAGCGTTAAGAAATTGGCGTTTTGTGCGATAAGCTTTTTGGAAAAAAGGTGACTGTTTTCACCCAGAACAACCCGGTTGTTTTCAGCATCAATTTCCACTACATATTTTTTGCCGTCCGAAGCGACTCCAAGCCCTTTGCGCTGACCGAGAGTATATCCTGCAACACCGGTGTGCTTTCCGAGAAGCATGCCGTCAGGGTCAACAATATCGCCGGGCTTTAAAATTTCGGGTCGGTTTGCCGCTATGTAGTCTCTTATCGAAATGTCTTTGAGAAAACAAATGTCTTGGCTGTCGGGACTGCCTGCTGCTTCAAGCCCATAGCCTTCCGCAAGCTGACGCACCTGCTCCTTGGTATACTCGCCAAGGGGCATTTTCACTTTTTCAATCTGCTTTTGTGACAGAGTCCAGAACATATATGTCTGGTCCTTGGTTATATCGGTGCTTTTTCGGAAAGTCCGTCTGCCCGAAACAGGGTCGCAGATAACAGAAGCATAGTGACCGGTTGCGATAAAATCAGCTTGGTTGCCGATGGCATCAACAGCCGCCCCGAATTTTATGTGTTTATTACATAAAATACAGGGGTTTGGAGTCAGCCCTTTGCTGTAAATATCAAGAAATGGGGAAGATACATATTTTACAAAATCTTCTTTTAAATCTATTATGCGATGGGGGATATCAAGCTGACGGCAAACGGTTGCGGCACGCTCTGTTTCGTCGTTCCCGGCAAGCAGAAGCGTAAACCCTACAACGTCAAAGCCCTGCTCTTTTAAAAGCAGGGCGGCAACTGCGCTGTCAACTCCGCCGCTGATTCCCACAAAAATCTTTGTCATAGCTTCACCTTCGGAAAAAAATTGCGGAACAAGTCCTAAGATTATAATATATGAATCTGCGGATAAAGTCAACTTTTTTAATAGATTTTCAGAAAAACTGCAAGAAAAAAGGCGGCGGAGGTGGTGAGTCCTGCGAAAAACCAAAGGGTTTTTTCGGAAAACTGTTTTTTTGTACGATTTTTTTTATGCCTGCTGATGCGGCTTAAAGTCACAGCATAGCGGTCTATAATGGTCTGGGCTTCTTTGACAAGGTCTCGCTCTCTGTTGTCCGACATACTATGTCCGTTCATTTTTCTATTCCTTTCCGCTTATTTTAATGGCGGTAACCGTCATATCATCCTTGGGGAGTCCTTCGGCAACCGCAGACATCATTATGGTGTCCGACACCTCTTTTTCGTTTGAAACTTCCATAAGCTTCAGAAGATTACCTACACATTCTTCGCCTTTTCTTCTGTCGCCTACATTGTCAGTTACTCCGTCGGTCATCATTACGATGTATGTATCATTGCGGAGAAAAATTGTCCGCACGGGTATGGATTCTATTTCAAGCACACCGAGAGGAAGTGAAGATTCCCGCACAAATTCAATATCTTTTTCGGTTTTGATTACAGAGGCAACCGCACCTGCTTTTATAAAGTCGCATTTGCCCGAAAAAAGATTTACGGTGACACAATCTACGCTGATACAGCGCTCGTGGCGGTGGTCGCTTATCATTCCACAGTTTATTATCCGAAGTGCACTTTCGGGCGGAAAACCGCTGAGTACAAGGGTTTTAAAAAACGAGGTTACCTGCAGGCTGTCACTGTGTGCATCACTGCCCGACCCCATTCCGTCGCACAAAATACAATAAAAAACACCTTCCTCCGATACAAACCATTCGCAATTGTCACCCGTTTGGTCCGAACCATGTTTGTTCATAGTTAAAATGGAAACATCATAGTCAAAACCAAGCTTTTCCTGAAGCTTCAGCATAAATTTGCCGTCGCAGGAGTATTCGTCGGTTATGCAGATTTTGCGTGAAATAATTTTTTCTGCAACGGGAAGGATGTCAAACAAAATTTCCTTATCCGAGCGGATTGAAACTTCAAATCTGCCGCAACTGTTTTTTATTATGCTTATTTCAGGGGATTTTATACCTCGGGCGGCAAGCTCGCGGCAAAGCTCTCTTTCAAGCAGAGGATAATCGGGAGCTATTGAGCCGACAGAAGCTTCCTTTGCTTTGATGATGTCGAGAAAATCTCCCCAGCCCGAAGCGAATGCCCGGGCGTAAAAATCCACGCGAAGGTTCAGGGCGTTTTCACGCCGTGACACATTGTAAAGCTCCCTTGCGGTTTCGGACAGCATATCTCCACGGACGCATCTTCCGCTGATGTGACTGTTCATTTCAACATAGTTTTCCTCAAATAAAGCGTCTATGAGTTTGTCAAACATTCGGTGGCTGCCCGCAGTATTTCTGCACCAACAATATTTGCAAAGATTACAGCTGTCGCAAACCCTTGCGACAAGCCGTGTTTTAACAATTTCCTTGCTGTCGGTTGAAGTGGGGAGGGAGGGGGGTGTGTAGATATGAGATATGGCAAGTGCGGAATTTTTTATAGCAGCCATTGATTCGTCTATGGCGGTTTTCAGTCTCATCACATATCCACCGGCGGCGTCGTAAATGGGAGACCTAATGGAGTATTTTTCCATATAACAAAGCAGTTTTTCGGGGGTGAAAAAGAACAGAATACCTGCAATGGTGATTTCGAGATAGTTGACTAAAATGATGGTGGACGAATTATAAAATCCGGCAAAAAGCGAGTTGGCAAGTGCGGCGGAAAGAACCACGCCGGGTTTGCCGAAAATATTCATTATTCCCGAAACCAACCCCATAAAACCGTAAACTCCGGTCAGGGCGGGAGCGTCTCCCTGGCTGATTCCGGAGATTACGCCAAGTGCGGCGCCCACGGCTCCGGAAACGGATATTCCGCCTTTGTAGGCGGCAAAAAGAATTATGTACATACTTAAAATATTTGAAATTTTTATGTCAAAAACGCTTATACCCCAAAGCCCTGCCACCACACTGCCTGCAAGCACGGCCAAAGCCACACTTTCCTCTTCGCTTGAAACTTTTTTGTCTTTTGAAATAACCGAGGCGGATTTGAGAAAAATAAGGGAAATACCGCCGGCGGCAAGTGCTTCTGTGATGCAGGTGAGAAGTGAATAGTAAAAAATTCGGCTGAATAAAGCCGAAACAAGCCCGGTGAGCGCCGTGCATATAAAAGAAGTGAATGCCACAACGCCGGGAGTTTGTTCTTTTTTGTAGAGTTGTTTTGAAACAAACACCAGAAGTAAAGAACAAATGTGAGCAAGTTTTCCTACGCCGGAACCTGAAAGAAGAGTGCCGATAAGAGATGAGGCGAGGATGATGTGGTATTTGTCAAAACATATTGTGGCGGCATACCAGGCGATGCCAAATGGTGCCATGTTGCCAAATGCTGTAACACGGGATATTAAGAGGGCGGCGATGGCGGCGAGCGCAACGCCGTCCGAGATAAGACGGGCAACTATGTCCCTGCCGCCATGCTGCGGAGTACGCTTATATGTAACAATTTCACTGGTTTTCATCTTTTGTAATCCTCCTTTGCAGATTTACTATACAACACAGGGAAAGCAAAAAATGTAAAAATATGGAAATTACCATTTTTTTCCATCGACATGGTTCGACAGTATGTTATTTCAAGGGGATACAAAAATGAGATAATGTGATAAAATGACGGTCAAAAGGAGTGATAAAATGAAAAAAAGCAATGTCAGAGATTATGCAGTGTCGGCGTTCAGGTATTATGAGGCGGCTAAGCGGAAGAAAGGGGAGATACTTTTGCCGGAGGACGAGCGTCTTGCCAGCGGATGCCTTCTTGACCTTATGGCGGTGGAAAAAACCCTCCGCATGCTGGAAAACAGCAGGGAGGGCGAGGAGATAATGAAAGCTTTGAAAAGAGTGTATTTTACAATGCCGGGCAGAGAGTTTAAGAAAAATGAAATTTCCGACAGAGTTTGCCTGGCGGCAAATGAACTCCATGTGGCAGAACCGACGGTGTACAGGCTGTTAAACCGTGGAATTACAGCTTTTGCCCGGAATCGTGGTCTCCGAATTTCTCTTTTTTAAGATGCAGCTTGAAAAGAATGGCAGCGGCTATACATTCTGCAAGAACCACTCCTGCGGTTTCGCGGATTTGCTCGCAAAACAGCAAAGATTCGTAACGGAAGGGACGGTCGGGTATGCTTAGCTCAAGCGATAGAAGTAAACAAACAACCAACAAGCCGACAGTTAAAATGACTGTCGGCATATATTTTTTTATACGATTAAACATAAAAAGTCAGCTCCTGAGGGTGGGGGATTTCCCCGGATATTATAATCATACAACAATTCGCGACAACATTCAATAATAAATGTTTTCCTTTACTGACAGCTTTTGTCCCTTAATGTAAAATATTAACATAAATGTAAAAATATGTAATTTTATATCGCACGAATTTTCTTGTAACAACGCTGTTTTTAATATAAAATTAAGATATAAAAGGGGGATTGGAAATGAGCAAAAAACTTTACATAACAAGAAAAATTTCGGATGGAAACGGAAGACTTGAATATTATCTGACCGAGAAAAGCGGCGGCGATGATAAAGAGGTGAAAGTGTTTGGAGTGGAAGTGAGAAAAATTGGAGCCGAAGACGGTGGGGTTGGAGTACAAAGGGTGGACGGGTTGTCCGCTTGCCGCGAAAGTGTGTTGGAAATGATTTGTTTGCTGAGTGATATGGAGGTGATGCCGGTAGGTCTTTGTGATGTATTGGAAGACCTGGTGGAAGAGGATTTTTTTATATTAAGAGAAAAAACTGCCTGAGAATTTGTAAAAAGCTTGAAAACAGAGCCGGAAAGTAGTATAATGAACCAAGTGAAAAGAAAGGCAGAGAGAAAATTATGGTTACAGTTATACTCGAAAGACACGGGCAGAGCGAAGGAAATCAAAAGAATATTTTTACGGGTCACACCGATGTTAACCTTACTGCGTTAGGTGAGAAACAGGTGAGTTGTGCGGCAGAATATATAACCAAAACCTATAAAATTGACAGGATTTATTCAAGCGATTTGAAACGAGCTGTGAAAACAGCTGAATTTGTTGCGGAAAAAACAGGCCTGGAAATTGAAAAATGTGAAAAGTTGCGAGAACTTTATGCGGGCAAGTGGGATGGAGTAAGTTTTGGTGTTATTCAAAGAGATTATGCTGACGATTGGAAAGTATGGGCTGAAGATGTGGGCAATTCAAGGTGTACCGGCGGAGAGAGTGTGAAAGAGCTTGGTGAAAGATTCATCGGCAAGCTTACGGAAATTGCTGAAGAAAACGATGGAAAAACGGTGTTTGTGGCAACACATGCAACGCCCATAAGAACAACGCAGTGCTTGCTTGGCGGTAAAAGTCTTGATGAAATGAAAAACATTCCGTGGGGAGCTAATGCATCAATTACTGTACTGGAATATGACAATGGAAAATGGAGCTTGAAGCTGGCAAGCTTTGATGAATATCTGGGAGAATTTTCGACAAATCTTCCGGCAAACGTTTAAAAAATGAATAACTGAGGGCTGCAAAAAAGATGTTTTTTTGCAGCCCTTAATTTTATTGGGGTTCGGGTTTTTCAAAGGAAATGCCTTTATAATAAATCCTCAGAATATCACGATAATTTTTTCCCTCATCGGCATAAAATTTGGCACCCCACTGGCTCATTCCGACTCCGTGACCATAACCAACCACATCGAAAATGAATTTACCCTCCTTGTATGTTAGGGTATAGTTGTGGGAACGCAAACCGAAAATTCGTCTGACGTCAGTGCCCTTCAGTTCTGTATCCCCCAACCGGCAGCTTAATACAGCGCCACCTGACGAACGGATTTCGTCATGATACCAGCCGGAAGGAGATTTTCCGAGGAAGATGTCGGGAAACTCTGACATTATTTTTTTTCGGAATTCTTCTTTAGAAAACTCTGCGGAAGAGCGATAGTCGGGAGCGTTTTTATCCTGATGACTGTCAGCATTTTGCAAATATGGGATGTCGCTGCCCCACACATCGGCGGCACGCTCTGTTGTGCCGGAGGAAATGGCATAAAAAACGGCGGTTATGGGTTTTCCTTCAAAAGACATATATTCCCCAGCGGTTTCCTGTACGGCGGTGCATATTTTTGTCCAGTTCTTTTCTCGTTCGGATTCAGCCCATTTTTCAAAACGCTCTTCTTTGGATATCCATGCTTTGCAATGGGTGGAATCGGTGCATATATCGGCACCTTTATGCTCTGCGATTTTATTTCCTCCGGAGGCGATTTTGTCCAGAATATAGCTTCTGGAGGCAACCGCCTGAGCCTTCAGTGCTTCAAGAGGGAATGAGGCAGGCATTTCCGCGGCAATAACTCCGGGAATATATTCCTCAAGCAAAACTCGTTCAACCTTGTCCTTGCTTTTAAAGAAAACCGAAACGGTTTTGGTGCTTATTGACGGACTTTCGGATTCTGCAGACGGAACCGGGGAGGATATGCCAACCGAAAACAGAAACGGTATAAAGTAAATGATGAAAATGAAAAAAATATACATTGAAAGCTTTTTGGCTATTTGCACACCTTCACCCCCTTTTATTTATATATATTAGACAAAAATGAGAATATGAGACTTTAAAAAGTTGACACAAAACAATTGTTGTGATATAATAACTACATATATTTTGTAAAATGGGAAGTAATCTAAAAATACAAGGAGTTTTTGCTCCTTCAGACAGAGAGGATACCACATCATGAGGAAAACTAAACTGATTTTGATTATGCTTGTTGCGATGCTTGTCGCAGCGGTTCTGCCCGTGAATGTTTTTGCACTTTCGGGTGCAGGAAGTGCGAGCGATCCGTATGTTATCACGAGCGAGGCAGACATTAAGCTTGTTGAAGCTAAGCTGTCGGCACATTATGTGTTGGGGGGGGATATCACTTTGACAGCGCCCTGGTCTCCGATAGGTAGTATTACAGCTCCTTTTACAGGAGTTTTTGACGGTGACGGATTTGCTGTTAAAGGTTTTACGGCGAATGTATCAGAAGCAAACGCATTTGCAGGTTTGTTCGGATACAGCTCGGGTACAATTAAAAATGTTACTGTTGAAATGGCGGCGGCAGGAATGTCGGTTGCTGCGAGAGAATCTGCATATGTAGGCGCGATTGTAGCTTACAACAACAAAGGTTCTGTTACGGGATGTCATGTTGATGGTGATATTAAAATAACAGCAACAACAACTAAAAATACTTCCAACGTGTATGCCGGTCTTATCGCAGGTAAAAGCACAGGCGAAATTTCGGAATCAAATGCAAGTGGTAGCTTGGTTGTTAATTCCTCGGCAACAGATGGAGACGATACTACGTCCGACCCGGTTCAGGTTTTCGCCGGCGGTCTTATCGGTCTTTCCTCTGCTGATCAGAAAAACAACTTCGCAATTGTAGATGTGGATGTAACAGCGGTTTCAGCAACAGGTTACAGCGCTCCTGTTATCAAAGCGGGCGGTATTGCAGGTGAAAATACAGGCAGCATCGTTAGTACATACGCAGTAGGTAATATCTCTGCCGAAACATCCGCTTCCGCTTCTGACAGTGCGGTTTATGCCGGCGGTCTTATCGGTAAAAACAGCGGTACAATTGAAAGAACAAATGCGTCCGGTAACGTAACGGCAAAAACAGATGCGATTTCAGCAAGAACTTATGCCGGTGGTCTTATCGGTTATTCTACAGGAGATGTTTCCGAAAGTTATGCAAGCGGTTTGGCTCAGGCAGAAACCACAACAGACAAAGATGTAGTTTATGCCGGTGGTCTTGTGGGCTTTGGAAGCGGTCTCATTTCAAAAACATATGCAACAGGTAAAGCAACAGCAGAATCGCAGGGTGCACTTGCACTTCAGGGCGGTCTTGTTGGTTATACTTCGGTTGCGGCAGTTGATTCTTATTACAAAAAAGATTCCGGATATTCACAGATGGTGGGATGCGGAACAGCTAAAACAGAAGAAGAACTCAAATCTTTAAATACATATGCAGGTTGGGATTTCTCCAAAATCTGGAAGATTTCCGGCAACTATAACAATGGATATCCGTATCTTGTAGAACTTTCTGCAGTTGAAATTGTGTTCCAGGATGCAGAATACAATTACGATGGTACAGAAAAAGAAATTGTTGCAACCGGCATAACCTCCGGTATGACAGTTGAGTATGTAAATAACAAAGCTTCAAATGCAGGTGTTTACAATGCGGTTGCAATCGTAACAGCACCGGGATACGGTAAAACAGTTGCAACAGCTAAGCTCACAATTAACAAGAAAAAACTTACAATCACGGGACTTAAAGTTGAAGATAAAGACTTTGACAATACAACTGAAGCGGTAGTTGATGCTTCCAAGATTGCTTATGAAGGTATTATCCCGGGCGATGATGTAAGAATTGATGAAACAAAAACAGTTGCTCGTTTTGCAACCAAAAACGTTGGTGAAAACATTGAAGTTGAAATCTCCAAATTCGTACTTGCGGGTGCGGATGCGGAAAACTATTACTGTGATCCCTGCACAACTACAGCGAACATTTTCGACGGCGATTATTCGGATGTAATTCTTGAAGGCTTGGGCACACCCGATTCACCATATCTCATCTCTGATGTTGGTGAACTTAATGCAATCAGAGGAAAACTCGGTGCAAACTTTAAACTTACAAGCGATATCGTTCTCACAGAAGAATGGGTTCCGATTGGCCGTATAGGCAGAGCCTTTGCCGGCACTCTTGATGGTAACGGATTTACAATCAGCGGTCTGCGCGTTTCAAAAGAAACAAACTACACATATTCAGGTCTGTTCGGATATTCCGAAGGAAAAATTTCTAACCTTAATGTTGTAGCAGCAGACGATCTTTACACAACGGCAAACAATTCTTACATAGGTGCCATAGCCGGATATAACGTGGGTACAATTTCCAACTGTACAGTTTCCGGTTCAATCAAATCGAACCTGACATCTTCGTTCGTATATGTAGGTGGTATAGCCGGATATAACGTAGGTACAATTACATACAGTGAAGCTGCGGCAGGAATTAACGCTTACGGTTCGACAGTATATGCCGGCGGCGTGGTTGGTGAAAATGCAGGTATTATTGAAAATACAGGTGCAGTTGCCGATGTAAATGTTGAAGGTGCGCTCTTTGCTTATGCCGGTGGTTTTGCAGGAAACAGCATTTTGACCATCAGAAACTGTTATACAACAGCTAATGTTTCAATCAATGTAACAAATACCGGATTTGCGGCAAATGCAGCAGGATTTGCAGGCAGACTTGAAGGCGGATCGGTAGCTAACTCTTATGCTGCAGGTAAACCTCAGATAGTGGTTGCTCCGGGTGCATATCTGCTTCAGAAAGAACTGGGTGGATTTACAGCTTACAATGCAGCATCAGTTTCAAGCAACTATTATGATTCAACAGTTTCCGGTCTTGCAGATGCAAATGTAGCATCGCCCAAATCAACATCAGAAATGCAGAATCTGTCCACATTCGAAGGTTGGAACACTGAGCTTTGGAGAATTTCGGAAAACAGAAACGGTGGATATCCGTACATTAAGAAATTCTACACATTGTCCGACAATGCTAAACTCAGCTATGATGTTGATACAAAAACAATCTCCGTTGAAGCTTATACAGGTATTGAAAATGCTTACCTGGTAGTTTTAAGCTACAACGTAGGAAAACTGGTTGACTATGATATCATCAAACCTATTAATATTGCTGAAGGTGATATTATTGAAAAACCTGTTAAAGCCGGCTTCGTAACAAAAGAAGGTGGTTCTGTTAAAGTAATGCTTTGGGAAAACATGAACACAATCAGACCTCTTTGCGGAGCGAAAGAAGTTCCGATAAGATAAAAATTAAAATGGCTGTAAAAAACTTCGAGTTTTTTACAGCCATTATTTTTTTGTGAAATGAAAAATTATTTCAGCAGAATGGATCTGCGATTAATCAGTACGTTTAAATCCTCTTCGTTTTCGGCGGGAATAAATTCGGAAGCACCGCATTTTCCGCAGGTGATATGAATTCCGCCTTTTTCAAATTTTAAATTAAATTCATAGCTTCCGCATAGACATATTATTCGCTTTTCCTTGGCCTTCTCTTCAATAATTTTTATTGCGGCAGAAAGATATTTGCCGTACTGCTGTTCCATACTTTGGTAGTACTTGTCGGAAAGAGATTTCAACTCCTGGGAAAGCTGTTCGAGAGCGTCAAACACCATATCATAGGGGCCGGTGAAAAGAACATCAACAATGTTTTCCTTGCAACCGAATGAAGCAAGCTTATCTGAGAAAAAGCTCTTTTTGGAAATTTTGAAAGTGTGATTGTCACCGCAGGCAAAACAGTTTAGAGAGAAATTACCTTTTTTGCTGTCTTTGCCGAAGGAAAAAAGCGGTGAATTGCAATCGGGACAGCGGAAATTAAAGCCTGATGCAAACTGAAACACATTTATAAATTCAATGATTTTTTTGCTGCACACAGGGCATCGCATACCCACGCAACTATGTTTCATTTCGATCATATTTCCACTTCCTTTTCGGATTATATATTTCCGCCGTTTTCTCGTGCATAATAAAACAGATATTGCTGTGCAATGCCGCAGTTTTCGCCAAAAATCTCAGGTCCGACAGAACGTGCATCGGCAACGGAAGAGCATTTTTCGGGATAAAGTGCACACATCGTGTTTTTTATCCAGACGTCCACCGGGAAAACTTCCGTTCTTCCAAGTGAAAACAGAAGTATGCAGTCTGCAACTTTATTGCCGACACCATTGATTTTTAAAAGCTCTTTTCGGGCGGAGGCGGTATCCAGCGATTCAAGCGAGTAAATATTAACTTCGCCGCTGTTTGCTTTGTTTACGGCATCAACAATATATTTTGCACGGAATCCTGCTTTTATGGGTGCAAGCTCCTCAACAGTGATGCCCTTCAACTTATCGGGTGAGGGAAAAGAATAAAATCCGTTTTCAATCGGCTCTCCGAAGTTTTCACACAATGAGGCAATTATTTTTTTTATTCTTGGGATGTTGTTGCTTGCGGATATGATGAAAGAAAGAATAGTTTCCCATATATCCTGACGCAGAATGCGAATGCCGCTGCCGGCGGCAATTGATTTTTTCATAGTATCGGAAATGGCAAGCGACTGCTTAATGGCAGAATAATCCCGCCCGATATCAAAGTATTTTTCCCAAATGTCAATATATTCTTGCTGCGACACATTGTGAAGTGTGAAGCTTGTCTCATCCTGTGAAATTTTTAGCAGTTTTCCCCAGGCAATTCCCTGGTAAGAGCCGTCGGGCAAAACTTCCCACCGAAAACATTGGCCACAGGTGAATGTCTGTTTGAGGTCAAAGTCGGTAAAGTCAGATAAAACAGTGTTGTTTTTTGTGAATTCTATAATCATTCGTATCACCTGATAACAGTATATCAAAAAAAGCGGAATTTTTCAAGATAATAATTAAAAGTGCCATTGGTGAACCGACGCAATGACACTTTCGAAAAATATTCAAACTCAATCGTACAAAGGAACTTTAACGCGACTGCCTATTTCGAGGATATCGCTTTTTAATCCGTTGAATTTTTTAATATCTTTTATTTTGTCACGAACATCACCGTCGGCGTATTCGCTTGCGATGGACCAAAGGGTGTCGCCAGAGGAAACAACAATTGTTTTAAATTCTCTGCTTTCTTCAGGGACATAAGAAGAAACGTTTGTTGCTGCCTGAAGAATCAGAAACATTGCAATGCTGAAAACAGCAAGTGCTCTGAAAAGTTTGTTTGTATCTATTCTTTTTGAGTATGTCATAATCATTAGTCCTTTCTATGTTAAAATGTTTTCGAACGTTTGTTTGATTATAGTATAACAGAACAAATGTTCTTTGTCAATAGTTTTTTGAGAAAAAATCGAACAAATGTTTGACAAAAACGAAAAAGTGTGGTATATTAAAGAAAAAGAAAGGTTGGTGACGGGTGTGCCGAGAGTTAAACAAGAGGGCATGGAAGAAAAAATCCTTGAATTTATTGAAAGTTTCAGTAAGGAAAACGGGTATCCACCTTCGGTCAGAGAAATTGGCAGTGCGGTAGGGTTCCGCTCTCCGGCTACGGTTCATTCTTATATAAAGAAGCTAGAAGAGGAAGGTAAGCTTTTACAGGATTCGTCTAAAACAAGGTCTATAACCATTCCGGGAATAACAGCGGAGGATAGACACGATATATCCACCGATCATATTGTTGTTCCGGTTCTGGGAAATGTTGCGGCTGGTGTGCCCATCACGGCAACTGAAAATATAATGGATATGTATGCGATGCCGTCATATTTTGCAAATAAAGGCGAAGTGTTTATGCTTAAAGTGCGTGGGGACAGTATGATAAATGCCGGTATTCTTGACGGCGATTTTGTGATTGTGTCAAAACAGGCAGTTGCTCGTACACACGAGATTGTTGTTGCCATGATTGACGGTGAGGCTACGGTGAAACGTTATTATAATGAAGGGAACCGAATCAGGTTGCAGCCTGAAAATGATGCTATGGAACCCATTTATTCTGACCGGGTTGAGATTGTGGGTAAAGTTATTGGTGTATTCAGGACAACTGTTATATAGGAGGAAATTATGTCGGTATATGATATTATTTTAAAAAGAAGGTCAATAAGAAAGTTTGAAGACAGAACTGTCGAAAAGGAAAAACTTGAAAAAATGGTGAATGCGGCAAGGCTTGCGCCCAGCGGCGCAAATCTTCAGCCGTTGAAATATATTGCCGTAACAACACCCGAGCTGTGCGAAAAGGTGTTCGGTGTGACGAAATATGCGGGATATCTTAAAGACTGGAACCCCACAGAAGCCGACCAGCCGAGAGCATATATTGTTGTGCTTCAGGATATGGCGATAAGTAAAAATCAGCTTGATGCGGGTGCGGCAGTTGAAAATATCATTCTGACGGCACTTGAGGACGGAATTGCTTCTTGTTGGGTGGGCAGTTTTAACGGGAAAGAACTGCGCGGATTGCTCGCAATTGAGGAAGGTCTGGAAATAAATTCTGTAGTTGCGCTGGGATATCCTGCACAAAATTCGGAGGAAGCGCCGTTTGACGGAGATGTGAAATATTATATGGATGATAACGGAGATTTTCACGTTCCGAAAAGGGCGATGGACGAAATTTTTAAATTTATGTAAGGTGAAAAATAATTAAAAAAGGAAAAACAGTAAAAAAATGTTGACAAAACGGTTTGACTGTTATATAATATTAGGTGCACTTTGTATCTTAGAGATATTATTGATTGGGAGGTGACTGCAATGCTTAGAACATACCAGCCTAAAAAAAGACAGAGAAAAAAAGAACACGGTTTCAGAAAAAGAATGTCAACAGCTAATGGCAGAAAGGTTTTGGCACGCAGAAGACTGAAAGGTAGAAAAACCTTGACAGCGTAAGATTTACCCGTATGCGGTAAATCTTATGATTCTGTTTTAAAGCGGGCACGTAAAGTCTCGCTTTTTTTAATTTATAATGAAACATACAGTATCTTTAAACAGAAACGGCATGTTTCAACGCTTATACTCTAAAGGTGCAAGTTGCAGTGATAAAAATATTGCGATTTACATTTTGCCCAACCGCCAGAGCATAAACAGGCTCGGAATAACGGTGAGCAAAAAAACGGGCTGTGCAGTTTTAAGAAACCGCACAAAACGCCTTATCAGAGAAAGCTACAGATTGAATGAATATCGGATAAAATCGGGGTACGATATTGTCGTAGTGGCAAGAAGACAAATAGTGTACGCCGATTTTCATGCTATCCGCGCTTCGCTTGAGAATTTATTGAAAAAACAGGACATGCTGGTGAGCGAAGATGAATAAAATTGTACTCTTTCTTCTTGGGTTTTATCAAAACCATTTATCTCCGATTAAGCCGCCCTGCTGCAGATTTATACCTACTTGCTCGGAATATGCAGTTCAGGCTTTCAGAAAATACGGTTTTTTCAAAGCCTCATGGCTATCGCTGAGGCGGCTTTTGCGTTGTCATCCGCTGTGTAAAGGTGGATACGACCCCTTGCCATAATTACGAAAGGTTGGATATAATTTATGTTCAGGATGTTAGGAATTCCGCTCGGCTGGCTTCTTAAAATGATTTATCTGCTGGTGGATAACTACGGCATTGCCATAATTTTATTTACACTTGTAACGAAATTTCTATTGTTCCCGCTGACGCTGAAACAGCAGAAAACTATGGCGCAGACTGCGCTTATCAAGCCCAAACTCGATGCTCTGCAGAAACAGTATGGCGATAACAGGGAAAAATTCAGCGAAGAAAGTATGAAACTTTATAAGAAATATAATGTCAGCCCGTTTTCGGGTTGTCTGCCTATGCTTATTCAGTTTCCTATTATTATTGCGCTTTATTATGTAATTAAAGAACCGCTCACATATATCTGGGGACAGACTGCTGAAGTGGTTACTCAGTTGTGTGCACAATACGGAATTGAAGTTGTTAAAAATGGCATTCACGAAATTCAGATTACTGCAAAACTTGCCGAAGAAGGCAAGGAGTTTGCTATTAATTACGGACTTTTGGGTCTCGACCTTTCCAAAACGCCTACAATTAGCAAATTTGACTGGATTTGGCTCATTCCTGCACTGTCAGGTCTTACAACATGGCTGTCCGGTAAAATTATGAATGTAGGTCAGACAAAAAAAGAAGATAAAACTAATAAAAGGCCACCCAGACCGGGTGAAAAAGATCCTCAGGCGTCTACAAATGCTATGATGAACATTATGCCGTTCATGACAATTTGGTTTGCATTTATGTTGCCTGCGGGTGTTGGTCTTTACTGGATTGCAAGTAACGTTTTCCAGATAGGCCAGCAGTTTGTACTCAATAAATACTACGTTCCTAAGATAAGGGAAAGGATGGCTATAGAAAATGAAGAACTCGACTCCGCTCGTAAAGGTAGGAAAAAGCCTGGACGACGCAATTAATGAAGGACTCAGCGAACTTGGTCTTTCAAGAGACGAAGCTGAAATAGAAATTATAGAAGAAGGCTCAAAGGGATTTTTAGGCCTGGGCGCAAAAGAAGCGTGCGTAAGAATTTACGGTAAGGTTTCTCCTGAAAAAAGAGCTGTGAAATTTTTGTCTTCAATGGTATCAAGAATTTGTGATGATGTTGAATATAATGTTGAAACAGATTCAGAAGGCAGAGTTATTATTACAATGAGCGGCCCTAATATGGGAATTCTCATTGGCAGACACGGAGATACACTTGATGCTCTTCAGTATCTCACAAGTCTTTATATCAATAAAATCAGTAAAGAATATGTAAAAATAGTTTTAGACACAGAAAACTACCGTGCGAAAAGAAAAGATACTCTTGTAAAACTTGCGCGCAGACTTGGTTCTCAGGTTGTTAAAACAGGTCAGAGCATCACTCTTGAACCTATGAGCCCCGGAGAAAGAAGAATTATTCACTCCACACTTCAGAACAACAAGCTGATTCAGACCGTAAGTGTTGGAGAAGAACCCAACAGAAGAGTTGTAATTGAGCACGTTTAGGAGGAAAATCCTATGAAAGTCAGAACAAGATTTGCACCCAGCCCCACCGGTTATATGCACATCGGTAACCTGCGTACGGCTCTTTATGCCTACCTGCTTACCAAACACAACGGCGGTGACTTTATTCTCAGAATTGAAGATACCGACCAGGAAAGATATGTTGAAGGTGCGGTTGACATAATTTATAAAACTTTAGCAGAGGCCGGACTTAAACATGACGAAGGTCCCGACATTGGCGGTGACTACGGCCCGTATATCCAGAGTGAACGTCGCGGTATCTATGCGGAATATGCTCACGAGCTTGTTAAAAGAGGCGGAGCATACTATTGCTTCTGCGACAAAGAAAGACTGGATAACTTGAGAAGTATTCAGGAAGCTTCCAAAATCCCCACAAAATATGACGGATATTGCAGAAACCTTTCCGAAGAAGAAATTCAGGAGAAACTTGCATCCGGCGTACCTTATGTTATCAGACAGAAAATGCCAACAACAGGTACAACATATTTTGATGACGTGATTTATGGCAGAATCACAGTTGAGAACTCGGTTCTCGACGATAATATTCTGCTCAAATCTGACGGACTTCCCACATACAACTTTGCAAATGTAATTGACGACCATTTAATGAACATCACGCACGTTATCCGCGGTAGTGAATATCTGTCGTCAACACCTAAATATAACCTTCTTTATGAAGCATTTGGTTGGGAAAAACCGGTTTACATCCACTGTCCTCCGGTTATGAAAAACCAGACAGAAAAGCTCTCCAAACGTAACGGAGACGCTTCTTACGAAGATATTATTGCTAAAGGTTATCTTAAAGATGCAGTAATCAACTTTATCGCACTTTTGGGCTGGAGTCCCGGAGGCGACAGAGAAATCTTCACATTGGACGAGCTGGTTGAAGTGTTTGACCCGAAAGGCATCAACAAATCTCCTGCTATATTTGACGCTGTGAAACTTAACTGGATGAACGGCGAATACATCAAAAAACTGTCGGAAGAAGAATTCCTTGCGGCCGCATTGCCTTATATGAAGCAGTCTGTTAAATCTGATGCTGACTTTGCGGAAATTGCAAAGCTTCTCCACCAGAGAACAGAAGTTCTGTCCGACATTCCCGAACAGATTGACTTTATTGATGAACTTCCCGAGTATGACATTGAAATGTATACTCATAAAAAGATGAAAACCGATGCGGCTATTTCACTTGAAGTGCTCAAAAAAGCTCTTCCTGTTATTGAAAACATTACAAACTGGACAGAAGAAGGCGTTCACAAAGCTCTGTTTGCACTTATTGAGGAAATGGGTGTGAAGAACGGTACAGTTCTCTGGCCGGTTCGTACAGCACTTTCCGGTAAACAGTTCACACCGGGTGGCGCAATTGAAATTGCTTACATTCTTGGAAAAGAAGAATGTATCAACAGAATGAAAAAAGGTATTGAGAAATTATCCTAAGTTTAAGCCGCCGATTAATCGGCGGCTGATTTAGTTGATTTACGGAGTGAGGAAAATGAAAATTGTAGACGCACATTCACATATTTTCCCTGCTAAAATTGCGGCAAAAGCGGCAAAATCCATCGGGGATTTCTATGAAACCGAAATGTTTGCCGATGCAACGGTTACAAATCTGGTATCATCGGGCGAAAAAATCGGCGTGACAAACTGGCTCGTTTGTTCGTCGGCGGTTACCCCCGAACAGGCGTTCAATATCAATGAATTTATTGCGGCAGAATGCGCGAAAGAACCACGTTTTTTGGGGTTCGCAGCACTTCATCCGCTGATGGAAGACTATAAAGACGAGATTGCCCACGCGCTGTCGCTCGGTCTTCGCGGAGTGAAAATTCATTCTGATTTTCAGAAGGTGGATATTGATAATCCCGATTCAATTGAATTTTATAAAGAAATTGCCAAAAACAATCTGCCCGTCCTGTTTCATATGGGCGATAACAGGTATAACCATTCCTCGCCTGACAGATTGCTTGCGTTGATGAAAAAGGTTCCCGACCTTGTAGTTATGGCGGCGCATTTCGGCGGATACAGAAGCTGGGACAGGGTTGCGGCACTTCCGCCGCTTGAAAATCTGTATTTTGACACGTCGAGTGCACTTTTCTTTATGGACGATGAAATGCCTATGAAGTTGCTTGAAAAGTTTGGCGTGGACAAATTTTTCTTCGGAACCGATTTCCCGATGTGGAATCCCGTGGAGGAAATGGAGCGATTTAATAAGTTGAAACTGTCCGAAACGGAAAGAGAAAAGATTTTGTATACCAATTTTGCGAAACTGTTTAATTTATAATGAAATGGTTGTTGTGTTTTGCACAGCAGTTTATGTATGATAAAAACATATTTGGTGAAAATATTAAAAATATTACCATGAAATTGCGAAAAATTATTCAATTTAATGTGTAATTTTATATTGACAAATCGTATAAATGAGGATATAATATATCTATATGTCTGTGAACTTTTGTATGCGGAGGTAAAACGTGAAGCTGGAACTTATTGAAATTTTAAGCAATAGCGGAGCAGTCCGGGAATTTGAGGGCGATGCAGAGTTCAGCAGGGAAGACCTGCCGGATGATGTGGTTTTCAATGAACCGGTGCATATAAAAGGCAGATCGGAGAATATAGGTGGTCAGGTGGAAATATCCGCCAGAGTTACCGCAAGGCTTGATACCGTGTGCGCACGGTGTATGAAAGAAATTTCTGAAGATGTGGACTTCAGTTTTACTGAAAGAATTGCGGGCAAGGATACCCCGGAAGATGATGACGTTATTCTTCTTGAGGGTAGCGAGGTAGATATGGCAGACCTGGCACTGAATAATTTTATCACCTTGTCTCCGATGAAATATCTGTGCAAAGAAGACTGTAAAGGGCTTTGCCCCCATTGCGGTGCAGACAGAAATCAGACCGAATGCGGCTGCGAAACAGATGCAGTTGACCCGAGGTTTGATGTACTTAATGATTTGTTCAGGTAAATAATAATATAGTTTAAATATTAGGAGGTGTCCCGAAAATGGCAGTACCCAAGAGAAAAACATCTAAAGCAAGAAGAGACAAAAGAAGAGCTAACTGGAAGCTCCTGATCCCGGGCATGGTTGAATGTCCTCAGTGTCATGAGTACAAAATGCCGCACAGAATCTGCAAAGCTTGTGGATATTATAACGGTAAAGAAATTGTTAAAACTGCTGAAGAGGCATAAATAACAGAGGGGTTTTGCGGTTGCAAAACCCTTTTTGTTTTGGAGTGATTTTTTATGAAATACAATAAAATTACCGGCGTTGAACCGGGAAGTATAGCTGAAGAATGTGGCATCGGTGCAGGCGATACACTTGTCTCTATTGACGGAACACAGGTGAAAGATATTCTGCAGTACAAATTTCTTTGTGCGGTAGAGGAGCTTGAAATAGAAATTCTCAAAGCAAACGGCGACACCGAAGTTATTGAGATTGAAAAGGACGAATACGAGGATTTGGGGATAGAATTCGAATACCCATTGCTGGGACCTGCCCGTGCTTGTGCAAACAAGTGTATTTTCTGTTTTATTGACCAGCTTCCCGAAGGTATGAGAAAGACGCTGTACTTTAAGGATGACGATTCAAGACTTTCTTTTCTTCACGGCAACTATGTTACACTGACAAACCTTAGCGATGATGATATAGAGCGACTTTGCGCGACAAGGGTCAGCCCTGTTAACATTTCTGTTCACGCCACAGACCCGGAGGTTCGCCGGTTTATGATGGGCAACAAAAATGCCGGAAATGTGGTGGATAGAATGAAACGGTTTGCCGAGGCTGGTATTGTGATGAACTGCCAGATTGTGCTCTGCCGTGACATTAATGACGGAAAAGTGCTGGATGACACAATAAAAACTCTTGGCGAGCTTTATCCGCATATTTATTCGGTTTCGGTGGTGCCTGTGGGACTTACAAAACACAGACAGAAGCTGTATCCGCTAAAAGCATTTGATAAAGAATCGTCTGCCGCTGTTATTGAGCAGGTGGAAAAATGGCAGGAAAAGTTTTTAGAAGAGTTTGGAACGAGAATAATATATCTTGCGGACGAATTTTATCTTAATGCGGAAATGCCATTGCCCGATGCGGAAGAATATGAGGATTTTCCACAGATTGAAAACGGCGTGGGACTCATTTCTTCCATGAAAGAAGAGTTTGAATTTGCCATAGAAGAAATGAAGCCTATGAAAAAACCGCGAACCGTTAGCATAGCTACGGGAGTTGCGGCATTTGAATTTTTGGAAGGACTCGCGAAAAGGCTTGAAAAAGCGGCTCCCGGACTGAAAATTAATGTTTATAAAATTATAAATTATACTTTTGGTGAAAAAATAACGGTAGCAGGACTTATTTGCGGAAAAGACCTTATTCGTTGTCTTGAAGGCAAGGAGTTGGGAGACACACTTTATATCTCGAGTTCCATGCTACGCGATGGCGAAAATGTGCTTTTGGACGACGTGACAACCGATATGATTTCAGAAAAACTCGGAGTGAAAGTTGAAGCGGTTGATTGCGATGGTGATCAGTTTGTACGAAAGTTGACAAATGAGGAAAAATAAGGTATAATTAATTGATTAGTGATTTTTGCAAAAATGCGATTTTATGCAGAAAGAAAGGCTGTGAAAAATTATGAAGCCTATAGTTGCGATTGTGGGCAGACCGAATGTCGGAAAATCTGCTCTTTTTAATAGACTTGTAGGGAAAAAGGTATCCATTGTTGAGGACACTCCCGGCGTTACGCGTGACAGGATTTATGCTGATGCCGAATGGCGCGGCAGAGAATTTCTGATGATTGATACCGGCGGTATTGAACCGAAGGATACAAGTGAAATCCTTGTAAGTATGCGCCGTCAGGCGCAGATGGCGATTGAGACCGCCCATGTTACAGTGTTTGTGGTTGACCTTAAAACCGGGGTTACGGCGGCAGATGCGGAAATTGCATCCATGCTTTTGAAATCCAAGAAACCGGTGATTCTGGCGGTTAACAAAACTGATAAGGTTGGCGAGCTTCCGCCCGATTTTTATGAATTTTACAATCTTGGACTTGGCGACCCTGTAGCGGTGTCCGCATTGCAGAGCCTTGGACTTGGCGACCTTCTGGACGAAGTGTTTAACTATTTCCCGGATGAGGAAGAAAACGATGGCGAAGATGATGTTATAAAAGTTGCTGTAATTGGTCGTCCGAATGCCGGAAAATCCTCTCTTATCAACCGTATTACGGGCGAGGAAAGAGTTATTGTCAGCAACATTCCCGGTACAACGAGGGATGCGGTTGACACATATGTTGAGTATAACGGACAGAAATATCTGTTCATTGATACAGCGGGAATCCGCAGAAAAAGCAAGGTTGAGGAAAAAATTGAAAAATACAGTGTAATACGTGCGCTTGCGGCAATTGACAGAGCTGATGTCTGCATTATTATGGTGGACGGAAACGAAGGCATTGCCGAGCAGGATGCGAAAATTGCCGGATATGCCCACGAGGAGGGCAAGGCAAGCATTGTGTTGGTGAATAAATGGGATCTTGTTTCAAAAGAAACAGGCACAATGAACGAGTATAAAAAACGAGTTCAGGAACAGCTTTCCTTCATGACCTATGCTCCCATTGAATTTATTTCGGCAAAAACAGGTTCAAGAGTGGATAAAATTTATCCCATAATTGACAGCGTTGCAAAAATGCATTCCACAAGAATTAAAACGGGTGCATTAAACGATATTATCAACGAGGCGACTTTGAAGGTTCAGCCGCCGTCGGACAAAGGCAAGAGGCTGAAAATCTATTATGGTACACAGCCTTCAACACAGCCGCCGACATTTGTTGTATTTGTAAATGACAAAGAGCTTGCTCATTTTTCTTATATACGCTATCTGGAAAACCAGATAAGAGACGCCTTCGGTCTTGAAGGAACTCCGGTGAGATTTATTATTAGAGAGCGTGGAGAAAAGAATAATTAATCCGATTGCAGGAGGGAAAATATGAACGTAATTATTATGATAATAAGTGCTGTAATCTGCTACCTTTTCGGCAGTATCAGTTCGTCCATAATTGTTGGTAAATGTCTTGGACTTGGCGATGTGAGAAAACATGGCAGCGGCAATGCAGGTGCCACAAACACTCTTCGTGTTTTCGGTAAAAAAGCGGCACTTTTCACAGTAATAGGTGATATTCTTAAAACTGTTATTGCGGTAACAATTGCAAGATTTCTGGCAGGAAAATTTATAGCGGACCCGGTTTTAGCTGAAATTTCCATTTATGTATCCTGTTTCTTCATAGCTGTAGGACACAATTTCCCCGTATTTTTCAAATTCCGTGGAGGAAAAGGCGTTCTTACATCGGGAGTTATAATTATAATGATCAGCCCGCTTTTCGGCACATTAACGGTGCTTGAATGTATTACGGTTATGGCGTTGACAAAGTATGTTTCTCTTGGCTCAATAACGGGTGGTGTGCTTTATCCGCTGTTGATAATTGCGTTTGAAACGGGCGATATTAAAAAAATTGTGTTTGCGCTTGTTATGGGCTCTATGCTTGTAATCAGACATTCGGCAAATATTAAAAGACTTTTAAACGGCACAGAAAGTAAGCTTGGAGCTAAAAAAAAGGACAACTGATATGAGTAAAAAAGAAAACGGAGCGGGAATGGTTGGTTTCATTTTTATAGCCATTCTGCTTTCAAAACTGCTTGGATTGCTGAGAGGAAGTGCGGTTGCGCTTTTTTACGGAACAGATTATGTTGCAAGTGCATATTCTATGGCGTCTCAGCTCCCGGTGAACTTTTTTGATATGATTCTTGGGTCGGCGGTGTCTTCTGCTTTTATCCCGGTTTATAATAAGTTTTCGCAGACTGATGGCAGGGACAGGGCGGACAAGTTTGCCTCCAGGTTTATTAATCTTATAATTGGCGTTACGGTGGTTTTGTCCGCTATCGGTGTGGCGTTTGCGCCGCAGATAATAGGGCTTATGGGCAGTGGAATGGAGCCGCGTGCGGCAGACCTTGCGGCTCAGCTTCTGAGGATAATGTTTCCTCTTGTGATTTTCACGGGGCTTGCGTTTACCTTTGTAGGCATTCTGCAATCGCTCGGTGAATTTAAAATTCCTGCGGTGATGAGTCTTATTTCCAATCTGGTGTGCATAGTTTATCTGTTTACGCTGAATGACAGCTTTGGAATTTATGGTCTTTCGGCGGCACTTCTTTTAGGATGGGTGCTGCAGTTTCTCATTTTGGTATATCCTGCGAAGAAAAGAGGATATACATACAGCATTACATCCGGTTTTTGCGACAGTGGCTTTAAAGATGTTGCAAAGCTGGCACTTCCGGTGCTTCTTGCTTCCTGGGTTCAGCCTATAAACACAATGGTAAATATGGGCATTGCTTCGGGGCTTGGTGGCGGCGGAATAGCTGTGCTGGACTATGCAAACAAATTGTATATAATTGCCGCTTCGGCATTTTCCATGGCGGTTACAAACTATATTTTCCCCAGCCTTTCAAGGCTTGGAGCGGAGAACAAAAAGGAAGAATGGGCGGACACGCTGAAGAAAAATATCAGGCTTGTTCTCTTTGCGGTGCTTCCCATTATGCTGATTTTCCTGGCGGGAAGCGAGGAAATTATCAGAGTTGTTTACGGCAGAGGGCAGTTTGGCGAAGAATCCGTCAGAATGACATCATCGGCAATGAGATTCTATTCGCTTGGTATGCTGTGGTTTGCCATGCAGGAAATTTTCAATAAAGCATTTTATTCGGTAATGGATTCCAAAACCCCGGTAATAAGCGCGGTTGGCGGAATTATAATAAATGTAACATTAAGCTTTGTTCTGTCGAAAAGTATGGGGGTTGACGGGCTTGCACTCGCGGCATCGGTTTCCGCATTTGCTTGCTGTACATTCTCATTCTTCAGATTGCAGAAAAAAACGGGCAGAATGAAAAATATGGGTCTGGTAAAACTGATTGTATGCGGAGTGCTCAGCTTTGCGGCATTCTGGTTTGTAAGGAAACTTGCATTGGGTTTTATCGGAACAGAAAACTTTATAAAGACCGCACTTGTGTTTGCGGTTACGGTGGTGGCCGGTGGTGTGGTTTATCTTGTGTCATCAATTCTGCTTAAAGTGGAAGAAGCACAGACCATACTGAAAACGGCAGCGGGATTTTTGAGGCCGCATATTAAGCGGTAGACTTTTGCAAAGGAGTGATATGATGAAAGAAAGTGTGATTTTGTCGTCGCTTGGCAGGTTGTGGGCTTTTCTTGTGACAGCGTATGAAAACAGTGTATATTATAAGCTGTTTAATAAATTTGCCGATTGGGTTGGCAAGCAGTACAAAGAAAGCTTTCTGTACAGCTTTTTCAGCAACAAAAAAGAACGTACAAAAGAGAGTGTTTTTGCTCTGATTGTAAAAGCGATTCTTGCGTTTTTTCACAAATGTTTTCATAAAACGGCGTGGAGAATCGGTGCAGAGTCCAAAAGAAGTATTATTGTGAAAAATATGTCTTTTGTGCTGAATAACTGGTATGCCATAAGCGTTAAACACTATTCGATATCTCTTGTTGCTTTTGTGGCATTCAGATTGATAATAAAACGGTTTATGTCGCAGTCGGTTGGACCTTATACAATGATTCTGCTGGCGATTGCTGTACTTGGTATTTTTGTTGATGTTACATTGGCAGAAATGTACGAGGGCAGTGCGCTGAAAAAACTTTTTGGACTAAAAGCTCTTCCGAAAAACGTAATGCTTCGCAGAAGAGTGAAACCGCATAAAGCTGTGACGGTTGCTCTTGTTGCCGGAAGTGTTGCGGGGATTGCAACGGTTATCCCTGAAGGTTGGCTGGTGATTGCGGGATTTATAGCAGTGGCGTTTTTAATTGCAAAACCGGTGCTTGGCATTTGCATTATGGCTGCGGGATTTCCCTTCCTTCCAACTATGGCGGTTGTTGCATTAGGCGTTTATGCACTTTTTGCAATGTTTATAAAATACCTCATAAAAGAGGATAAAGGCATAAAAATTGACACATTTGACCTTGGAATACTTGCAATGTGTGCAGTTTTGGTTTATGGTGTACTTAACTCTTTTGCCCCGACAAGCAGTGTGTTCCCAGTTGCGGTATATCTGGTGTTTGTTTCAAGCTTTTTAGTACTGCGTAGAGCACTGAGAGAAAAGAATTTCCTTGAAAGTCTTTTAAATCTCATCATTATCGGGTCGGTTGCGGTGTCCCTTTACGGACTTTATCAGAAAGTAACAGGTCAGGCAGCCACTACATGGCAGGATACAGAAATGTTTGAGGAAATGGGCGGAAGAATTGTTTCCACATTTGCAAACCCCAACGTATTCGGCGAATACCTTTTGATGGTGATGCCAATCACTTTTGCGTTTGTGCTGAAAAACGATGACATCAAAAAGAAAACGTTGTATTTTATAGCGTTTGCATTGCAGCTTATTTGTATGATATTGACATATTCGCGCGGTTGCTGGATAGGCATTGCGCTTGCGATGGCACTGATGCTTATATTTACAAGACGGAAAATATCATCCCTTTTCATTTTTGCAATTTTCCTTATTCCTGTTATTCTGCCCGAAACGGTTATGCAGAGACTTCTCAGTATAGGCGATGTATCGGACTCTTCCACATCATACCGCGTGTTTATCTGGCAGGGAACATTGAAAATGCTGAAGGATTTCTGGTATTGTGGTGTGGGTATAGGCGAAGGTGCTTTTTCGGAAGTTTATCCTCACTATGCACTTAATGCAATTGTTGCGCCCCACTCGCACAACTTATATCTTCATATAATGTCTGAAACGGGCATTATAGGAATTATTACTGTGATATCACTTGTTGTGATATTCTACAAATATATTTCCTCATCTGCGCTGAAAAATCAGGCAAGCAAACCTGTGGCTGTTGCCCTGGGATGTGCTATGATAGGTTATCTGGTGCAGGGAATGTTTGACAATGTGTGGTATAACTACAGAATTTATTTCTTCTTCTTTGTGATGCTTGCCCTTGGGGCGTCATTGTATGATTCTTCTGTGAGGGGGGATAACAATGACAAAGCTTAAAGTTGTTAACATAATTTCGGACACCAATATTGGTGGGGCCGGAAAATGTGTGATAACTCATGCAAGATTTCACGACAGAGAGAAATTTGACCTGACGGTTGTAGTTCCGCGAGGCAGCAAGCTGAAGCCGGAAATTGACGCACTTGGCGTAAAGTGTGTGGAGGCGGACGGTGTTGCTGATAAATCCCTGAGCATTAAAGGAATTATGGCACAGAGAAAGCTTTTCCGCGAACTGGGTTGCGATGTGGTTCATGCTCATGCGACTCTTTCGGCAAGAATTGCGGCAAGGCTTGCGGGTGTGAAGGGTATTGTTTATACCAGACACAGCGTTTTTGAACCGAGTAATTTTATGAAAAGTCCCATAGGTAAGCTGGGAAATAAGATTATTGCAGGGTTGTTTTCAGACAGAATTATTGCCGTTGCCGAGGCGGCGGCGAAAAATGTTACAGATATGGGCGTAAGCCGAAAGAAAATTTCGGTGGTTTTAAATGGAATTTCACCGTTAAGTCCGCTGACTGATGAACAAAAGGCGGCGCAGAAAAAGCGTTTCGGCGTTGCTGAGGACGAAAAAGTGGTTTCGCTTGTGGCAAGGCTTGAAACTGTGAAAGGCCATGACGATTTTATAAAAGCAGCTGCTATTTTAAAGGAGCAAGGCGTTAAAGTGAAGCTGATTGCGGCAGGTAACGGCAGCAGAGAAGCCGAGCTTAAGGCAAAGGACAGCGACGTTTTGTTCACGGGATTTATAAGCGATGCGTATAACCTGATAGGGATTACGGACATAAGTGCGAATGCATCTTTTGGCACCGAGGCTACAAGCATTTCGTTGCTGGAAGGAATGAGCCTTGGCATTCCGGCTGTTGTAACTGATTACGGCGGCAATCCCGGAGTTATACAGGATGGCGAAAACGGTTTTTTGGTGCCAACTCATTCGGGAGAAAAGCTGGCTGAAAAAATCAGACTTCTTGTGGAAAATGAGGAGCTTTATAATAAAATGAGCAAAAGATCGACCGAAATTTTCCTTGAGAAATTTACTGCCGACAACGTAACAAGACAAATTGAAGAAATTTACCGCTCTGTAGGAGGTGCGAAATAATGGAAAAGAAGAAACGAAAAATAAACGTGGTTGATGTGTGCATAATTCTTGTGATAGCTCTGCTGCTTGCGGCATTTGCATTTTTTGCTGTTCCGGGAAAAAATGCGGATGGTGTAATTACCGAAAAAGCGGATAGCTTAACAGACACCACAATCAGATACACGGTTGCAATTGAAGGCTTTGCAGAAGAGTTCAAAGACCTTGTAAAGGTTGGCGAAGAAGTGAGAAATGTTGACTTTGACTGTGAAGTCGGAAAGGTCGTTGCAGTTACTCCTGCTGAGCATACAACAGTATACAACTACAGTAAAGTTGAAGAAAAAATGGTGCCTGCAGAGGTTCCGGACAGCTTTAAGCAGACAATTACTGTGGAAGTGGCTGGCGTAGAGTCGGACAAAAGTTATTATGTAGGTGCGATACAGCTGAGAGTGGGCAAGAGCTATGCGTTTAAAACACCCAGCCTGGTATTTAAAGGCACAGTAATGAACATTGAAGGAGGTAAAGCAAGATGATGGTTGACGAAAAAGGCAGACTTTTTTCAAAAATTAGTATAATTGACCTTGTGATTGTTTTGCTTATGGTTGTCGCAATAGCATTTGTGGGCGTGAAAATTTTAGGCCTCAATGATAAAATAGGTGCAATTAATGTAAAAACTGAGACATATCAAATAACCTTTAAAGTTAATAATGTTCGTCAGGCTACAGTGGATGCACTTGAAAAAAGTGTTGGCGAAGAAGTTACCGACGTATGGGCAGCATCGCTCGGAAAATTAACCAAAATCAACAGCGTTACTCCGGTTATGACAAACATTGCAAATGATGACGGAAGCTTCAGACAA
>JAFYVD010000031.1 GCA_017558425.1 Clostridia bacterium
CGACCAGCCATATTGGTTGCGATTGTAACAGCGCCGGGTTTACCTGCCTGAGCTACAATCTGAGCTTCTTTTTCGTGGTGTTTAGCATTAAGAACTTCGTGTTTTATGCCACGTTTTTTCAGGAGCATACTTAAAAGTTCGGATTTTTCAATTGAAATTGTACCCACAAGTACGGGCTGACCTTTTGCGTGAGCCTCTTCAATGGCACGGATTACTGCCGCGAATTTTGCCGCTTCGTTTTTATAAACATGGTCAGACAAATCTTTTCTGAGAAGGGGTTTGTTTGTGGGGATTTCAACAACGTCAAGTGAATAAATCTGCTGAAATTCCGCTTCTTCTGTGAGAGCAGTACCCGTCATACCTGCAAGCTTTTTATAAAGGCGGAAATAGTTCTGGAATGTGATGGTTGCGAGAGTTTTGCTTTCTCTTGCAACTTTTACGCCTTCTTTTGCTTCGATAGCCTGATGAAGTCCGTCGCTGTAACGTCTGCCAATCATAAGTCGGCCTGTAAATTCGTCAACAATTATAACTTCACCGTCGCGGACAACATAGTCAATATCACGTTTCATTACGCCGTGTGCACGGATTGCCTGATTGATGTGGTGAACAATGGTGGTATTTTCAATGTCGGAAAAGTTTTCAAGATTAAAAGCTTTCTCGGCTTTCTCAATACCGCTTTTTGTGAGTGTAACATTGCGAGCCTTTTCGTCAATTAAATAGTCTGCATCAATGTCATCGTAACTTTCTTTTGTATCAAATTCTTTGCGTTTGTAAGCTTTAAGAGTTCTTGCAAAATGGTCGGCAAGAGCGTAAAGCTGTGTGGAAGCATCGCCCTGACCCGATATAATAAGCGGTGTTCTCGCTTCGTCGATAAGTATGGAGTCAACCTCGTCGACAATGGCATAAACGTGGTCGCGCTGAACCATCATTTCTTTATAAATTACCATATTGTCACGGAGATAGTCAAAGCCGAGCTCGTTATTTGTGCCGTATGTGATGTCGCAAGCATAAGATGCACGTCTGTCGTCCGGCTCCATGGATGAAATGATAAGACCGACGGTCAGACCGAGATAGCGGTGAACTTTGCCCATCCATTCGCTGTCACGTTTTGCGAGATAATCGTTAACGGTGACTATATGCACCCCTTCGCCTGTGAGGGCGTTAAGATAAGCGGGGAGGGTGGCAACAAGAGTTTTACCTTCACCTGTTTTCATCTCGGCAATTCTGCCCTGATGAAGAATGATACCACCGATAACCTGAACGCGGAAAGGTCTCATTCCAAGCACACGGTCGCAGGCTTCGCGGACTGTGGCAAAAGCTTCGGGAAGGATATCGTCCAGGGTTTCGCCTGCTGCGAGTCTTGATTTAAATTCTGTTGTTTTGGCTTTAAGTTCAGCATCAGAAAGAGCTTTGAATTTTTCTTCCAAAGCATCAACCTTGTCGGCAATGGGAAGAATTCGTTTAAGCTCGCGGGAGCTGTATGTGCCAAAAATCTTTTCAAACATTTTTTTCATGTCAATTTGCCTTTCTGAAATTAAATATGCAAAAACAAACCTACCGCTGCCGGAAAATCCGGCAACGGATAAGTCAGATTACTCTACATTATTATTGGATTCTTCTGATTCGGAAACTTCTGAATTTTCAAAAGTAAAAAGCTTTTCAAATGTAGGACCGTCGATTTTTTCAAACTCTACAAGAGCATCTGCTACGCGAAGAAGCTTATCTTTGTTTTCCTCAAGAAGCTTAATTGTATTTTTGTAACAAGAATCGATAATTCCTGAAACTTCTTTATCTATAACGGAAGCAAGTTCCTCACTGAAACTCTTTGTTTGAGTCCAGTCTTTGCCGATAAACACTTCGTTATTGGATGAACCGAAAGTGATGGGACCAACTTTTTCGCTCATACCATATTTGGTAACCATTTTGCGGGCAAGGTCGGAGGCACGCTCGATATCGTTGGATGCGCCCGTTGAAATGTCACCCAAAATAAGCTGTTCTGCAACACGTCCGCCGAGAAGAATGTTAATTTCCTCAAGCATATAATTCTTTGTAACGTAGAATTTGTCTTCGGTGGGAAGATGCATTGTGTATCCGCCAGCCATACCGCGGGGGATGATGGAAACCTCGTGGACGGGGTCCTGACCGGGGAAAAGACGAGTGATAACAGCGTGACCTGCTTCGTGAATAGCTGTGAGGCGTTTTTCCTTATCGCTCATTTTTCTTGATTTCTTTTCAGCGCCCATCATAACTTTCATAAGGGCAACCTGAATGTCGTCATTATCAATGTAGGTTTTGGATTTGCCCGCAGCAAGAAGAGCTGCTTCGTTCAGCAGATTTTCAAGGTCTGCACCGGTGAAGCCTGCAGTTGTTTTTGCCACAACTTTAAGGTCAACATCGGGAGCAAGTGTTTTATTTTTGGCGTGAACTTTAAGAATATCTTCTCTGCCGCCAACATCGGGAGTATTAACCACAATCTGTCTGTCGAAACGACCGGGACGGAGAAGTGCCGGGTCTAAAATGTCGGGACGGTTTGTTGCGGCGATGATGATAATTCCTTCGTTTACGCCAAAACCATCCATTTCAACCAGGAGCTGGTTAAGAGTCTGTTCGCGTTCGTCGTGACCGCCACCGAGACCTGCGCCTCTGTGACGACCTACAGCGTCAATTTCGTCAATAAATATAACAGAAGGTGTTGATTTTTTTGCTTCTTCAAACAGGTCACGAACTCTTGCTGCACCAACACCGACAAACATTTCCACGAAATCGGAACCGCTGATGCTGAAGAAGGGAACGCCTGCTTCGCCGGCAACGGCTTTTGCAAGGAGTGTTTTACCCGTTCCGGGAGGGCCTACAAGAAGCACGCCCTTGGGAATTCTCGCGCCGAGTTTAGTGTATTTTTCGGGACTTTTCAAAAAGTCAACAATTTCTTCGAGATCAGCTTTTTCTTCATCTGCACCTGCAACATCGTTAAAAGTAACTTTTTTGCCCATGTTTGCAAGAGTTTTTGCACGGCTTTTGCCAAAGTTCATCACTTTGCCACCGCCGCCACCGCCCTGCATCTGGCGGAAAATAAAGAAATAGAACACAACCATAAGCAGTATGAAAATGATAGTGGGAATCATAGAAAGCCACCAGGGAGCTGAAGCCGGGGAAGGTGTTGTGAACACAAAATCGGGGTTTTGTGCAACAAGTTCTTTTATTTCTGCGGTTGCAAAAATAAGGAAGAGGTCGGCAGATGGTATTTCAACCACCATTTCGCCACCGCTTGTAAGAGAAGCAATAGCTCTGTCATCCTCGAGGACAAGACCTGTTACCTCCTGTTTTTCAATGCTGCGCAGAAGGTCGCTCATTGTGTGCTTTTCAATTGCAGGTTGAGTACCCATGAAAGCATAAACTACAATAAGTATTACAAGCAATAATAAGTAAAACCCAATGCTTTTTAAATTCTTCTTCATCTGAAAATCACTCTCCTTTTGATGAAATGGGAATATTATTTTGTATAGACTTCAGGTTTTAAAACTCCAATGTAGGGGAGGTTACGATATTTTTCGTCATAGTCAAGACCGTAACCCACAACGAATTCGTTGGGAATTTTAAAACCGACATATTCTGCGTTAATGTCCGCTTCACGGCGGGAGGGTTTGTCTAAAAGTGCACACATTTTTACGGAAAGTGCACCCTGCTCTTTAAAATAGTTTTTCAGAAAAACATATGTGTTTCCCGAATCAATTATATCTTCAATCACAAGAACGTGTTTGCCGTCAACTTTAGAATCAAGCGGATATTTAAAGGTAACTTGTGCGGAAGATTCTGAACCTGAACCATAGCTGGAAACTCTGAGGAAATTTATGGTAGTGTGAAAATCTATTGCACGAACAAGGTCAGCGTAGAATATAAAGGAACCTTTTAAAACCGAGACAAGTACGCAATCTTTATCTCTGTAATCATTAGAAATTTCAGCTGCAATTTCTTTAACTCTTGTTGCAAGTTCTTCTTCTGTAAAAAGAATGTTTTTGATTTCACTGTTCATTAGTATACTCCTTATTAGATATATTTAAAACAAAAGTGCTGATATTGTTTTCAAAATTAAATGTTAAATCACTTTTTTCCACACCGAAAACATAAATAATTTCGTCGTTTAAAGTTAAAAGTGGGATTTCATCACGCCTGCTTGCGGGGATTTTTTTGTCAATAAACAGGTCGCTGAGCTTTTTTGTCATTCCTCGAACACGAATTCTATCGCCACTTTTTCGTGACCGTACAGCAATTTTGCCATCAGCAGGCAAAACAAAATAGCAATCGGAAGTGATTTCGCTTTCCGAAGACAGCGTATAACCTTTAATCTGAATTGTACCTGTGGGAGATATGGAATGATAAAAACCACCGGTTGCATCAGTTAGTGCGGAAACGATTCCGCAGGAACTTTCAAAATATCCGCCGGGTACGCAAATTTTGCCCGGTTTTTCACAGCGGATGAAATTTGCTACCGATATAATGTGGCGGTGTTCACAGGACAAACCTGCATTTGAACCCAGCCGAGCCACGGCTCTTGTTAAAAGAGAATTGGGCAGGGGGGTTAGCTTTTCGGTCGGAACAGAAGTGGCGGTTCCGATTAAATCGTAGGTCAACGAGCTGAAAAATTCTTTGTCTGCCAGTGCGGTGTCGCTTAAAGTTGTCAGTGCCGAAAGAATGTTAGGATTGAATTCTGCCAAAACAGGCAAAAGCTCGTGCCTGATTTTATTTCTGGTATATATGCTTTCAAGATTGGTGGAGTCTGTAACGTAAGGGAGACCGTGATGCTCACAGTAGTCCTCAATTTCATTGCGGCTGCAGCTCAAAAGCGGACGGACGATATTATCACGACATTTGGGAATCCCGGAAAGTCCGTCGGTGCTGCAACCTCGAATGAGGTGCATCAACACGGTTTCTGCATTGTCGTTTAAATTATGTGCCGTTGCAATTTTACTAATCCCGTTTTCAGAGGCGATGTGTCTGAAAAAACGATATCGTTCCTGTCTGCCGGCAGTTTCTTCGGAGATTCCTTCAGATTTGGCAATTTCAGCAATGTTTGCACGGTGAAGGAAAAAAGGGATGTTTAATGATTTGCAGAAATCCGCAGATGCCTTTTCGTCCTTGAAAGATTCTTCGCCGCGAAGCATATGATTGAAATGTGCAGCAGAAACATTGTATGAAAGAGTTTTTAAAATATGAAGGAGACACATAGAATCCGCACCGCCCGAAAAGGCGACAAGGACCGAGTCGGTTTCTGTAAAAAGCTTGTTTGCCGTTATGAAATTTTTAACTTTTTCAGCAAGCATATTTTTTATCCTTCAATTCTTCTGTTAATGGAAACAAATCTTGTAATTTCAGGATTCCACATAAGGTCAATAGAACAACATTCACCATTACGGTGTTTAGCAATGGTACATTTTACAATTCTGCTGTGGTTTTCAGCCTGTTCTTCCTGCTCCTGAGAATTATCCTGCTCTTTGTCGGCATGCAGAAACATTACAATGTCTGCGTCCTGCTCGATAGCGCCCGATTCACGAAGGTCGCTGAGCTGAGGCTTTTTATCGTTTCGCTTTTCCGATTCACGGGAAAGCTGAGAAAGTGCAATAATGGGAACTTCAAGCTCTTTGGAGAGAATTTTGAGAGAACGTGAAATCTCGGAAATTTCCTGTTGACGGCTCTCGGAACGTTTGCTGCCCTGCATAAGCTGGAGGTAGTCGATTATGATTAGTCCAAGACCGTGTTCAAGCTGAAGTTTCTGTGCCTTTGCCCTGATGTCTGTGATTGTAATGCTGGATGTATCGTCGATATATAGCGGTGCTTTAGAAAGCTTACCAACGGCATTTGCAAGGACAGGCCAGTCTTTTTCGGAAAGGTTACCGGTACGGATTTTATCGCCCGGAACAAGAGATTCCGACCAGATAATTCTGGTACCGAGCTGTTCCTTTGACATTTCAAGGTTGAATACAACAGTGGGAATGTTTGCGTGCAAAGCCGCATACTGTGCAATGTTCATTGCAAATGATGTTTTACCGACACCGGGACGGGCGGCGAGAATTATAAGCTCTGATTTATGGAAACCGTTTGTAACGGCATCAAGGTCAGAAAACCCCGAAGGAACACCATTGACTTTGCCGCGGTTTAATGCGTTTTGTTCAATCTGGTCAAAGGTGCTGATAAGAACATCTTTGATATGATGAACACCGGTCATATTACGGTTCTGCACAACATCGTAAATGCATTTTTCTGCCGTGCCCATTATAACGCTGACATCATCTTCGCCGTCGTAACTTAAATCTGCAATGGTGTTTGCGGCAGAAATCAGCCTTCTCAGCGATGCTTTATCGGCAACAATTCGTATGTAAGCTTTTAAATTTTGTGTTGTTGGAGTGACAATTGCAAGGCGGGCGAGATAGTCGTAGCCGCCGATTGCCTCAAGGTTTTTACCAAGCTCTTTTGTTACAGTGATACTGTCAACCGCTTCGCCGCGATTCCACAAATCGAGCATAGCCGAGAAAATCAGCTTATTTTGCGGAATATAGAAATCATCGGGGGAAAGGGCTTCCGCAACAGTAATAAGACATTGCGGGTCAACAAACACACAGCCAAGAACAGATTGTTCGGCTTCGTTGCTGTACGGCAAGGTTCGTATGCTGAAATTTTCGTCCAAGGTTTTCACCTCCTGGGAATTTTATTAAGAAAATAGTCAAAAATATCTGGGTTATTCAGCACTAACCGATACTTTAAGTTCGGCAGTTACTTTGGAATGGAGTTTTACAGGGAGTGTAAATTCGCCTGTAGTTTTGATGGGGTCGGAAAGGACAATTTTTTTCTTGTCCACCACAATGTGGTGTTCCATTTTGAGTTTGTCAGCTATTTCGGATGAAGTAACGGCGCCGAAAAGTTTGCCTGTTTCGCCTGCTTTTGCCGAAACAAGCACTTTAACTGCAGAAATTTTTTCTGCAAGTGCAGTTGCTTCGTCAAGCTCCTTCTGTTCACGATAATTTTTGGAATCCTGCTGACCTTTCAGTTCATTAAGAGCAGTTTTTGTAGGTTCAATAGCCAGCTTTCTGGGAAGCAAAAAGTTGCGTGCGTAGCCGTCACTCGCTTCAATTATATCGCCTTTTTTACCCTGGCCTTTAACATCTTTTAAAAGAATTACTTTCACGGTAATTACTCCTTTCGTGTGTCTTCAATGTATTTATCGATTGCATCTTTAAGCTGGTGAACCGCTTCTGAAAGTGAGCAGGAAAGCTGCGCACCTGCGATAACACCGTGACCGCCGCCACCAAGCTTTTCGAGAATCAACTGAACATTCACTCCGCCGATAGACCTGCCGCTGATGTTAACGGTTTTGTCTGAAAGACAGAGAACAAACGAGGCGGTGATTCCTTCAAGCTCTAAAAGTTCATCGGCTGAAGCCGCCGCAATTGCCTGAATGTCGTCGTGCTTTGAGTCGGTGGTTGATATTGCAATCTGATTTTTATATATTTTGCCTGCGCGGACAATGTCTGTACGCAGTTTATATACGTCTTTATCGCTCTGGAAGAGCAACTTGATGTTAGATGCGTTTACACCTTTTCTGCGCAGATAAGCCGCAGCTTCGAAAGTACGGATACCTGATTTGAAAGTGTAATTTTTTGTGTCAAGTTCAATACCTGCATAAAGAGCCTCTGCGATAAAAGGAGTGATTGTTGAGCCGTCGTTAATATACTGAAGCAGCTCTGTAACCATTTCGCAAGTGGATGATGCGGAAGGCTCGTGGTAGGTGAGAGAAGCCTTTTCGATGAAATCGGCACTTTTTCTGTGATGGTCGATTACCACGATGTTGTCGGTTGCTTCAACCAGCTCAGGAAGCTCGGTGAGCGGAGCGCGATAAACGTCCACAATGATTAAAAGTGTGCCCGGGGTCACCATTTCAAGTGCTGATTCTTTTGTGACAAAGGAGTGGATAAGACTGGACGCCTTGCATCTGTCAAAAAGTTTACGGGTGTTGTAAACCATTGATTCAGCAATAATGTATGCAGGCTTTTCCATTCCTGCCGCAACGGAATGCATTGCAAGCGCCGCACCGAAAGAGTCAAGGTCGGCATTTTTGTGCCCCATAATCATTACCTTGTCAGCCTGAGTTATAAGGTGACGGAGTGCACCTGCCATAACCCTTGTTTTTACACGGGTATACTTTTCAACATCTTTGCTGTTTCCGCCGAAGTAAGTGAATTTAGCAGGGTCTTTGATAACAACCTGGTCGCCACCACGGCCGAGAGCCATATCGATGGCCTTGCGGGCGTAACCCTCGTTTTCTGAAAATGTTTCGCCTTCGACACCAATACCGATACTGATTGTCGGGGGAATCTGATTGCCCCTGTTGAGCGATTTAATGCTTTCAAGAACGGCAAATTTGTTTCCGCGGAAATCATCAAGGTGTTTATAATCAAAAAGTACAAAGTATTTGTCTCTCTCCAGACGTTTCACAATGCCGTTTGCACTGCGTGCCCATTCGGAGATGATGCGTTCAAGGTCTCCGGCGAGAACGGTTTTCATATTGTCGGGAGTGTTTTTCATTACATCTTCGTAGTTATCCACGATAACCGAGGCAAGGACAGGCCTTGAATTGTAATAGGCTTTCTTTAAATGAACATTTGCGGTTTCGTCAAGCCAGTACAGGATGGAGGTGTTGCTTTCCGAATCGGAATGTAAAGCATTTACCAAAATCTTGTAGTCCTTATCGCCGACAGACACCATTATTCCGGAAGAAGATTCTGAAAATTTTGACATATCTGTATCTTCGCCCAAAATGGTTTTAAGATTTGTGTCAATAAGGTCGTTCACGCCGAAAAGATTTGCAAATTTATCGTTGTACCAGATAATGGCACCATCTTCTCTGATAAGCGATAGCGGCAGAGGAAAATAGAGCAGCGAATCTTTGCCGGATGAGTCAGTGTGAAAAGAAAGAGTACGGATATAGTTTAAAATGTCTTTCTCTCTTTTGGATTCGCGAATAAAGCTGTATATGGTCATGCCGATCCATGTAGCAAATCCGATGGCAGAAACTATGATGTAATTATCAATAATAAGCGGCAAAAGAGCAAGTATAAAAAGTATACTTAAAAACAAAGCCGTATTTGATGCAAACATTTTTGAAAAAGTTTTATTATTCACGGCAAAACTCTCCAATTTCTTTTTAGGTATTTTATATCTTTGTAAAATAATATTATACTACATTTTAATGGTTATAGTCAAGCTTTATTTGTCGGACAGCAAGAATCTGAGGCGATAGTTGAAGAAACTGTCGGCAAAACCCAAAAGCATAGCAATCAGCACAGGATTTGCAACAAGCATAAACATCGAAATTACGGTTAACAAAAATATGACCGCGATAACTATGAAGAAGCGTGCAACCACCGACGTTATTTTCCGTTTTAATAGAAAATCAACCAAAGAAAATCCGCAAATGGTGAAGAATGTGGTCATCACAAGGAACAGGTTTGCCATAAGTCAG
>JAFYVD010000032.1 GCA_017558425.1 Clostridia bacterium
ACAGCTAACAAAGCAAGAAAAAATCCACTGAGAGTTATCCTCAACGGTCTCGGTAAAGACGCTGCTCAGATTATCTCCAGAATCAACGGCTTCACATATGTTCAGACTCAGTTTGACTACTATACAGGTGAAGTAAAAGTTGTTAAAGAAACAGCTTACTCCAATGGAGAAAGATCAAAAGTTCGTTGCTACGGCGCTGACGATGTTCGTGAAGGTGTTGCTATCATGCACCTTGAAGGTGTTGACGTTTCCATCACAGGTAACTCCACAAACCCCACTCGTTTCCAGCACCCCGTTGCAGGTACTTACAAAAAAGAATGTATCCTTCAGGGTAAAAAATACTTCTCTGTTGCTTCCGGCGGCGGTACAGGACGTACACTCCACCCCGACAACATGGCAGCAGGCCCCGCTTCCTACGGTATGACAGATACAATGGGCCGTATGCACTCTGACGCTCAGTTTGCAGGTTCATCTTCTGTTCCCGCTCACGTAGAAATGATGGGCTTAATCGGCGCAGGTAACAACCCCATGGTTGGTATGACTGTTGCAGTTGCTGTTGCTGTTGAAGAAGCAATGAAATAATAAGGGTTTCAACGACTTCTTAAAACTGAATAACTAATAAAAACGATTAGACCCATCATTTTGAGTAAAATCTCTATGATGGGTCTAACTTTTTTGCCAATAAATGTATCATTCTGATGCATTTTTTTTATTTTTAATAATTTGAAATATTATATATGGAAGAATAAGCAGTCGCCATAGAATATACAATAATAAACAAATGAGTTTAAACGGAAAAAGAATAAAACGGAATTTATATAAATAATATGTACGCCGGGAACAAATGACTACCCTTTTCCACTCGCCGCATTCCTCGCACAGGTCTAAATAATCAGATAATATGATGTTTTTTTCTTCGTAATTTGTTTCATTTATTTTATTAAAACAATCCAAACAAAATTCAGCCAATTTTCTCACCTCCACACTATTGCACTTATATAAGTGCAATTATAGCATAAAATAAGTATATAATCAAGAAAAATATACTTATTTAGGTGCAAATGGTGATATTATGAATACAGAATATGAAAAACAAGTAGGAGAAAACATTCGTACACTTCGCAAGGATAGAAAACTTACTCAGGATCAATTAGCGGCGAAATTGCAGGTTATGGGCTGTGATATTACACGAAGTGCCCTTGCTAAAATTGAAGTGGGACAGAGACATTTGTATCCAGATGAAATAAAAGCATTGAAAGAAATTTTAAATGTTTCATATGAAGAAATTTTGAATTAAGAAAGACGCCTGATGGCGTCTTTTTCTTATATATACACAATATCGTCAAATATCGCTTTCACATCCGGCTCGAATATGCCGGTGGGCATATCAAATTCCATAAAGATTTTGGATTTATCTTTTTCGGTGAGGGGGAGGATTTTGAGGGTGAGGTCTGCGCCTTCGGGGAGTCGGCGCACATCTACAATCCATTTATCGCCGTAGAGATAGAAGTCGGAAATGAGTTTTCCTTCAAAATAGAGTGCGCCGATGTTGCCGAGTGCCTCAATTTTCAGGTATTTTGCGCCTTTGGGGAGTGTGAATTTATATTCATTCACCAATCCAAATTCGGGGGTTGTCCCATCATAATTCACTATGTGGCCGAAGAAGGAATTGTCATCCGAAACGGATGTTTCGGCAAATTCAATCTTTTCGCCTGTGGTTTCGGCAGGGAAAGAAACATCTTTCAACACAATTTTAACGCCGCCGACGGTCATTCCGTCTGTCAGGGGAGAAACCTTGCCGTCAATACAAATTTCGGGAGCGATGCCCGGCAGTTTCACAAAATAATTTCCCTGCGGAAGAACTGAAATCCAGTCGGCTGTAGTTGTGCCGATTTCATAATTAAACGGAATAATTCCTGCGGCAGATGGCGCGAGATTTACGGGGATTTCAACAGTTGAACCGTTAGTAAGAGCGATTTTAACTGTGTCCGAAATGGTTTTCATTTTACCACCGTGGTAGTGGTTTGAAACAAAGAGATAACCGCTCGTTCCGTTGCTTCTTACAGCGCATCTTAAAGTCTCGGTGTCGAGATAATCTTTCGGAATTATATCAGGGAAAACAGGGGACATTGTCGCGAGTTTTTCGCCGTCTGATTCCACAAATTTGTGCAGAAGTTCGAGCATGAAATAGCTTTTTCGAATCTGACCTGCTTCGCCCAGCGGAGCCTGGAAATCGTATGAAATTTTGGGCAGGTCGTTGGGGTAGCCTGTGTCACGGGATTCCTGAGTGGTGGTTTTGCCGACGGGGTTCACGCCGCCGTGATAAACATAATAGCCAAGACCGTTTGTGCCCGAACCCATTTTGCAGATTGCAAGCGCGAAAATATCTTCGGCAATGATTGTGGGGCGTCTGTGATAGGTCACCTGATTACCGCCGCCAAGTTCACAAGTGAGAAATGGCGATTTTGACAAATCTTCGTTTCGTTTGAGGGCGGAGCCGTCCTCGTTTTTGCCGAAAAGGTCAGCACCGATATAGCCGTCGTCACGTTCTTTTGAAAAAAGGTAGTTACGGCAACCGAAATATTCTTCGATATGTTCAAGCCAGGGGGCTTCAGGATAACCGCCGTAGAGGAAAAGGACCTCGTCCATAGGACAACTTTCAGGAGAATCGGAACCACCCCAGCCTGTGAAAGTCCAATAGGGAGCGGAAAAACCGATGTCAAGAAGCATTTCCTTGAGCTTGTTTACATAATTTATCTGTCTGCGAAGCTCGTTTTCAAGCTGAATGCCAAGAACGCCGTCAAGGTCGTCTTTCACCTGCAGGTAAACCTGTTCGAAAAAGCGACGGACATATGTAAGGTAAGGTTCTGCATCGGTACGGGTTGCACCGCCACATTTTTTGTCCAGCCAGTCGGGGAAACCGCCGTTTCGGGCTTCTCCGTGAGCCCAGGGACCAATTCGCATTACGAAAGGAAGTCCGAGCTTTTTGCAAAGTTTCAGGAATTTACCGACATCTCTCGAGCCGTCGAAACGGAATTCGCCTTCGGTTTCTTCGTGATGAATCCAGAAAAGATAAGATGCGATGACGTCAATGCCGCCGTTACGCATTTTGATGAGTTCATCTTCCCAACATTCTTCGGGATAGCGGGAAAAATGGAATTCTCCCATTCGACAAATGTAAGGTTTGCCGTTTTTGGTGAGATATTGCTCGGTGGCGCCGTAAGTGTCGCCAAGACAAACCCCGCCGAATTTATCTAAAATTTCAGGTTTTTTTGGTTTTTCTGCTGTAAAATACATAAGTTTTCCTCCTTGGAATATTTTGTGAAATTATTATAGCACACAGGAGATGAATTGTAAATAGAAAAACGACACAAATACGGCGGTTGGTCTTAGGGAGAGTTCGGTTTCCGAACCATCTTTTTAGTTAATAATGCATCAAAAAGCTAGGTAATACGTCAGTATTACCTAGCTTTTAATCTTTTTCTTAATCTAAAAATCTGTGTCCGGAAACTGCCGTGAACCATAAAAATCTTTATTTTTGACAACGCTATGTGCTAAAATAATGATTTTTAGGCGAAATATTCCCAAGACCAACCGCCATATGTGCCGTTTTTGCTTTATTTTGCGTGATATAATTTTTTTGTCTGATATTTGGGTTCGTAGGTGAGGTTTACGCCAAGTTTTTTGAAAACGTTTTCGTCCACGCTTGACAGAATCACCGACGAATGGGCTTCGCTGCCTTTCAGCTTTGAAAGCTGTTCCATTGCGAGGGCGGCTTTTTCATCGGTAGCCGCACAGATTGCAAGGGCGATGAGAATTTCGTCCGAATGCAGACGAGGGTTGTGGTTGCCCATATGGTTGATTTTTAGGTGCTGAATAGGTTTAATTGCCGAAGATGAAATGAGAAGAACTTCATCATCAAGACCGGCAAGGGTTTTTAATGAGTTGAGCAACAGAGCTGCCGATGCACCCAAAAGTGAAGAAGTTTTGCCTGTTACCATTCTGCCGTCGGGAAGCTGAAGAGCTGCCGCCGGTGCATCTGTTTCCTCTGCTTTTTTCAGCGCCGCACCGATAACTGCACGATCGTCTCTTGTGATGCCGAGCTGATTCATCAGAAGTTCGATTTTATAAACCTCCGATTGGTCAGCGAGACCTTCACGCTGAGAACTGCAGCTGTTGCAGTAGCGACGGATAATTTCCTGCTTTGCGGCGTTGTTTACGCCTTCTGCATCAGTGATACAGAAACCTGCCATATTTACCCCCATGTCGGTGGGGCTTTTGTATGGCGATTCGCCAAGGATATGTTCGAACATTGTGTTGAGGACGGGGAAAATTTCCACGTCGCGGTTGTAGTTTACAGTTGTTTCGCCGTACGCCTCAAGGTGATAAGGGTCAATCATATTAAGGTCGTCAAGGTCAGCGGTTGCCGCTTCGTAAGCAAGGTTTACCGGGTGTTTGAGCGGCAGGTTCCAGATGGGGAAGGTTTCGTATTTGGCATAGCCGGCTTTGATACCGCGCTTATAATCGTGATAAAGCTGGGAGAGACAGGTGGCGATTTTGCCGCTGCCCGGACCGGGAGCTGTTACAACCACCAGCGAACGGGAAGTTTTGATATAGTCATTTTTGCCATAACCCTCGTCGCTGACGATGAGGGGGATGTTAGCCGGATAGTTTGGGATAACGTAATGCTTGTATACATCAACGCCAAGTGCTTTGAGTCGTTTTTCAAAATTGTCTGCCGCAGGCTGCGCCTGATATTGTGTGATAACCACACTTCCCACAAAAAGACCGATACTGCGGAAAGCGTCAATGAGGCGGAGCGTTTCAAGGTCGTAAGTGATGCCGAGGTCACCGCGGCGTTTGTTTTTTTCGATAGCATCGGCACTGATAGCAAAAATAATTTCTGCTTGTTCTTTAAGCTGAAGCAACATTTTCACTTTGCTGTCAGGTTCGAAACCGGGCAGAACTCTTGAAGCGTGGAAATCGTCAAAAAGCTTGCCGCCAAACTCAAGATAGAGTTTGCCGCCAAAATGGTCTATACGCTCCAGAATTTTCTCCGACTGAAGCTTTAGATATTTTTCATTATCAAAAAATTTATTGCTCATAAGATTTCCGTAGCCTTTCGTTATGTTTTAAAAAAGAAAAAAGCATCCCGCGGGACGCTTTTTCAGTGCCCTGTATATTATATCACTTTGTCGGTGCAAAATCAAGAGTGAAGTTGAGGAAAATAGTACAAAATATGTCGGAGGTTGTTGGTGAATTTCACAACATTTTTTAAAAAAGCTTATATTTACATATTAAAAAGGTATTGACTTTATTGATAAAAATGGTATAATTAGAACATAATATTTTTAAATTGGAGGAATACATAATGAAAAAAGTTTTATCCCTTATCATGGCAATGCTTCTTGTTGTTGTGGCTTTAGCAGGCTGTGGCGCAAATGAAGCAGGAGACAAAAAAGTAATTACAATGGCTACAAACGCAGAATTCCCTCCCTTTGAATATCTCGAAGGCGAAGAAATTGTTGGTGCTGACGTTGAAATTGCACAGGAAATCGCAAAATACTTAGGTTGCGAACTTGAAATTTCAAACATTGACTTTGATGCTGCTCTCACAGGTGCTGCAACAGGTAAATACGACATGGCAGTTGCAGGTATCACAGCAAATGACGAAAGAAGAAAGAACATGAACTTCTCTGATGACTATTACACAGCTTCTCAGGCTATTATTGTAATGGCAGACAGTGATATCAAAACAGCTGCTGACCTCGAAGGCAAAACAGTTTCCTGCCAGGAAGGTACAACAGGCGAACAGTTCCTTTTAGACGGTAGCTACAATGTTCAGTCCTTCAAAACAGGTGCAGAAGCAATCTCTGCTCTTACAGCAGCTAAAGTTGACGCTGTTGTTATAGACAACGCGGTTGCAGTTGCTCTTTCTGCTAAACAGGAAGGCAAAACAATCGTTCTCGACGAAGCTCTCACACAGGAAGCTTATGCTATTGCTATCAAACTTGGTAACGATGAGTTTACAGCAAAAGTTAACGAAGCGCTCAAGTCTCTTAAAGACAGCGGCAAGCTTGCAGAAATCTTCACAAAGTACGAATTGCCTTTTGATGCTGAATAATTAAAAATTATATGTTTTTAAGCGGCACAATATTTTTTGTGCCGCAGTTTTTTTGAAAAGTGTTATGAAAGGGGTTTTTTAAAAGTGGCGTGGTTTGATAAATGGCTGGACACACTTTATAATACTTTTATAGTTTCGGAACGTTATAATATTCTTTTAAGTGGTCTTGGCAAAACAATTATAATAACATTGGGCGCTCTTGTGATTGGCGTTATTATAGGTACTATAGTTGCGATAATAAAGGTGTTTTCGGAAGGTAACAAAAAAATGAAAATACTGGATGTTCTTTGCAATATTTACCTTACGGTAATCAGAGGAACTCCGGTTGTAGTTCAGCTTCTTATTTCCTTTTTTATCATATTTACAACCGCGAAAGATGGAACATGGGTTGCGATTATTACTTTCGGCGTAAACTCGGGCGCATATGTTGCGGAAACAATACGTTCGGGAATTATGGCGATAGATAAGGGTCAGACAGAAGCAGGACGTTCCCTTGGTTTTTCGAGTGTTCAAACAATGAAAACCATTATTCTTCCGCAGGCGTTTAAAAATATTCTTCCTGCGATAGGTAACGAAATGATAGCGCTTCTGAAGGAAACATCAGTTGCAGGATATGTGGCTGTTATTGAGCTTACAAAAGCCGGCAACCAGATAAAAAATACTACATATGACCAAATAAATCCAATACTTCTGGTAGCACTCATTTACTTGATTATGGTTGTTGGAATGACAAAACTCCTGGGTGTTATGGAGAGGAGGTTAAGGAAAAATGAGCGATAATGTTATCATAAAAACAAACAACCTTTGTAAATATTACAATGGTGGAGATATAAAAGCTCTTGATAATGTGTCTGCAAGTATTAAAAAAGGTGAAGTTGTGGTTGTAATCGGTCCGTCTGGAAGCGGTAAATCCACATTCCTGAGGTCGCTCAATTTACTTGAAATGCCCACTGCCGGCACAATATTGTTTGAGGAAACCGACATAACAGGCCCTAAAGTGAATATAAATATTCACAGAAGGAAAATGGGTATGGTGTTCCAGCATTTTAATCTGTTCCCGCATATGACAATTATAAAAAACCTTACAATAGCTCCCACTAAACTTCTTAAAATGTCAAAAGAAGATGCGGAAAAGAAAGCTATGGAGCTGCTTGAAAGGGTTGGGCTGGGCGACAGAGCGGGCGCTTATCCCTCACAGCTTTCGGGCGGACAGAAACAGCGTGTAGCCATTGTTCGTGCGCTTTGCATGAACCCTGAAGTAATGCTGTTTGACGAACCCACAAGTGCGCTTGACCCCGAGATGGTTGGCGAAGTGCTTCAGGTTATGAAACAGCTTGCAAAAGAGGGAATGACCATGGTGGTTGTTACTCACGAAATGGGTTTTGCTCGTGAAGTTGCAGACCGCGTGATTTTCATGGCGGAAGGTCAGATTGTTGAAGAAGGCACTCCTGATGAGATTTTTTCAAATCCTAAGGACGACCGAACAAAGCAGTTTCTGCAAAATATTTTATAGTTTTATTATCTGTCATTTGGCACTTTGTGCCAAGTGGCAGATTTTTTGCCTAATTTCCTATTGCAAGAAGAATGGAAAAGTGGTATAATATATGATAAACTTAATAATGTCAGTCGCGATAACCTGACATAAAACAAAACAAGGAGAGATGAAAATGAAATTTTCAAAAACAAGAGCAACAGTATTTGTAGGGACGGTGGCAGCAATTTATGCAGTGCTGTCTTTGATGCCGGGGCTGTCGGCAATTTCCTTCGGACCCATTCAGCTAAGAATTGCCGAAGCTATGTGCGTTTTGGCACTTTTGACGCCATGGGCCATTCCAGCGCTTACTCTGGGATGTTTTATAACCAACCTCGCAAGCCCTATGATGGCTGTTGACCTGCCGTTTGGAACACTTGCAACCCTGATTGCGGTGTCGCTTGCTTATCTTTTGAGGAAAAACAAATGGGTGGCAATGCTGATGCCGGTAATTTCCAACGGCCTGATAATTGGTGCAATTATAAGCTTTTATACCGACAGCACTTTCGGATTCTGGATGAACGCCCTTCTGGTGGGTGCAGGAGAAGCGGCCGCGTGCTACATTTTCGGAATCCCGCTTTATAATGCATTGAAGAAATTTTTCGTAAGATAACGGTAAATCCGCTTTGGCGGAGGAAACGGAGTAGTATATGGAACGAATTTTACCGCTTAAGGCATTGAGATATAATAAAAATTTCATAGGGGATATCGGAGCTGTGCTGGCACCTCCCTATGATGTTATATCTGCAAAACAACAGCAAAGTCTTTATAACAGCCATCCTTTCAATGTCGTGAGACTTGAGTGCGGAATGGAGAATGACGGCGATAGCGAAACAGACAACAAATATACCAGAAGTGCGGAAACTCTTGATGAGTGGACCCTTTCGGGAGTGATTGTTCCGGACAGACAACCTGCGATTTATGTTTATCATCAGGAATATACTGCAGTTGATGGAGAAAACAGAGTTTGCAAAGGCATAGTATGTCTTGTAAGACTTGACGATTTTGAAATCGGAACAGTGTTGCCGCATGAAGAAACGGGTGCGAAGGCAAAAAGCGACAGATTAAAGTTGCTTGGCGAATGTGGGGTGAATTTCAGCCCTGTTTTCGGATTGTACAGAGATGATGAAAAGACTGTTGATACAGCTTTTGAAGAAGCTTTGCAAAATCCGCCGGATACATTTGCCAAAACGATTGACGGAGCAAGCCAGAAAGTCTGGACGGTGACAGACGAGGAGACTGCCGGGAAAATACAGCAGTTGCTTGCTGATAAGCAGATTATTATAGCTGACGGACACCACAGATATGAAGCTGCACTTAAATATCGTGATATGATGATAGAAATTAACCCCGACCATACCGGCGAGGAACCTTATAACTATGTTATGATGTACCTTGCGGAAATGAATCAGCCTGGATTTGAAATGTTCGCCACACACCGATTGGTTCGTAATGTGGTTGGTTACAGCGAAGCGGGAGTGATTTCTCAGCTGGAAAAAAGCTTTAATATTACTAAGCTGTTTGCCGAGGAGATAGAAACGGCAATTTCTGAAAAGCTTGCGGAAAACAATGATATTCCCACATTTGCAATGTATACCGGGAAGGATTATTACTATCTGCTCAGACTGAAGGATTTTTCTTTTGCAGATGCAGAAGGAGAAGGAAAATCGGTGGCGCTGAGGCATCTTGATGTAACGGTGCTCCATTCGCTGATTTTGGGCAAAGCTTTCGGAGTGAGCGAGGCAGAACTGAAAAAGCAGGACTATCTTTCTTTCACAAGAAATATTGAAGAAGCTGCTCAAAATGTGAAAAATGGAGATTTTCAGTGCGCATTTATGATAAATCCCACAAAAATGCAGGAAATTTTTGAAATTTCTTTAAACGGCGAAAAAATGCCACAGAAATCAACGTGGATTTCTCCCAAACCCAAAACAGGTCTTGTAATGAATAAAATTAACTGAAAACGGGGTGAACAGTATGAATTTTCTTCAACCGCTTAAAAACTTTGTATATATCGGCTGGGTTGATGTTATTGATATTTTAATTGTAGCGTTTATACTTTATAAGGCGATAGGTCTTGTTCGTGAAACGCGTGCTCAGCAGGTTTTAAAAGGTATTATAATTTTGCTGGTGCTCACTCCGCTCAGCGAATGGCTTCAGCTTGATGCACTGAACTACATACTTGTTAACGTGATGCAGTTCGGTATTCTTGCCATTATCATCGTTTTCCAACCCGAACTGAGACGAGTGCTGGAAAAGGTGGGCAGATTTAATGTTGGCGCAATTTTTAAAGCTGACCAGACGGCGGGTCAATTTGATATTGATGAAGCCATCGGATCTATTTCGACAGCGGCGGGCAATATGTCGCTGACAAAAACAGGAGCGCTTATTGTAATTGAAAGAGAAACCAAACTGGGCGAAATAGCCGGAACGGGCACGTTGCTTGATGCGGCAATTTCATCGCAGCTTGTGGAAAATATCTTTTTCCACAATTCGCCTTTGCATGACGGTGCAATGATAATCAGAAAAAACAGAATTGTGGCGGCAGGTTGTTATTTGCCGCTGACAGAAAATAATTCTCTTGGAAAACATCTCGGAACAAGACACAGGGCGGGAATCGGCATAAGCGAAACCGCAGACTGTGTGGTGGTGATAGTATCTGAAGAAACAGGGGCAATATCCATTGCCAAATCGGGCGAGCTTGAGTCCAACTTCACTCCCGATTCGCTGAAAAAGAGATTGTCCAGGGAATTACATCCTGCAAAAAACTCCAAAAACGAGAACGGAAAAACTATTGTAAAGAAGGTGAAGGATAAGTGGAAAAAAGACGCGTAAAAGGAAGCGAATGGATGTCCAACAAAACAACGTTGAAAGTTGTTTCACTTGTCCTTTCGATAGTGCTGTGGAGTTATGTTGCTGTGACGCAAGACCCTACACGTTCGGACAGAGTGGAAAAGGTGGAGGTTATATGTGGCCTCAGCCAGACACAGATTAATCAAGGGCTCAGCATTGTGTCCAAATCGGCAAATACGGTGTCTTTTGATGCGACGGGGAAAAGAAGCCTTGTTACAGGTGTGAGAGGCAACTATTCGGCAAGACTTGATCTTGATGATATCACCGCTCCGGGAAAATATAATATTGTACCTGAAATATCACGTCCCGACGGTGTTTATATAGCGGACGTAATTCCATCCACCATTGAAGTTTATGTGGACAAAAACGTCAGCTCTTCATTGCCGGTGGTTGTGGAGACAACAGGAAAGCTTAGCGACAATCTTATTATTACCGATATGACAGCAGACCTGTCGCAGATAGATGTTACAATGCCTTCACTGGCACTTGAGCAGATTGCCTATGCAGGTGCAATTGTGGACTTGTCCGAAGTCAGAAACTCAACGATTATCAACTGTCCTACAGTTCTGATGAACAGCGACAAAAAGGCTGTGGATATCAAAAACGCCGTGATAGACAAGAAAAATGTTGTGATAAACATTTCTGTTGAACAGATGAAAAATGTAAAAATCTCTCCGAAAATTAAAAATGCGGAGAAATTTGCAAAAGACTTTGAAGTTACTGTTTTGCCCAAAACTATAGAGATTTGTGGTGAAAAAGATGTGCTTGATACGGTTTCGGTGTTGGAAACAAAAGAGCTTGCGCTGGGAAAAAGCGTTACAAACGGCGAAGAATTTGAAGTGGAACTGATGCTTCCTGCCGGAACACATTTGAGAGCGAATACAGAAAATAAAATAAAACTTATTTTTAATAAGAAATAGAGGGGGACGAAAATGAAAGCGATTATACTTGCAGCCGGATATGCAACAAGACTTTATCCGCTTACAAAAGACAAACCAAAGGCACTTTTACCCATTGCGGGAAAACCTATCCTTGACTATATTGTGGATGAGATAGAGACTATCCCGGAAGTTACAAGCCTTGCTATTATCAGTAACGACAAATTTTACGGCAATTTTGAAGATTGGAAGAAAAACCGCAAAACCCGCCTTGAAGTTACGGTTGTGAATGACAACACTACTGACGACAGCAACAAACTTGGTGCTGTGGGCGACATTTCTTATACTATTGATAAACTGTCTGTTGACGAGGATATCCTTGTTATGGCAGGTGACAATATTTTCACATTCAAACTTAAAGATTTTGCAGATTTTTATAAGGAAAAAAATGCCGACCTTATTCTTGCGAAAAGACTTGATAAACTCAGCGATCTCCAGAGAATGGGCAATGCACTGCTTGATGAAAATTCTAAGGTGCTGGATATGGTGGAAAAGCCTCAGAATCCGCCGTCAGACCTTGCTATTTTCGCAGTTTATATGTATAAAAAAGAGACTCTGCCCCTTTTCAAACAGTATCTTGACGAAGGCGGCAACCCCGACGCACCCGGATTTTTCCCTTCCTGGCTGCACAAGAAAAAAGATGTTTACGCCTATGTTTTTGAGGGAGAATGTTATGATATCGGGACTCCTGAATCTTATGAGGAAGTAAACGAAATATTTAAAAATAAATAATGTGAATTGAAAAACAGTGTTGTGGTAAATTAGCCACAGCACTGTTTTTTTGTAATATTAGTTTATAATGTAAATCAGATTTTCCTCGGCGTCCCAGTTTATGAAAAGTCCGAAAAGGGTGCGCATACTTTGTGCGGAAATGTAGACTTTTCCGGATATTTCAATCGGTGCAATATCCAGTTCAACAGAGTTGCCGGCTGCTGTACAAACAGAATTGTTGGGCGAAAGAGTTATGGTTTCGTCACGGCGGGTCAGCAGGGTTTTGCCGTCCTGTTGAGAAATGTCGTAGCCGAGGGACGGAGCTATTGCGTCGAGCGGCAAAAAGAGCTTGTTTGAATTAATTACGGGTGGAGCGGAAATGTATGGAACTCCACTTAAAGTGTATTTTTCGCTACCCACACTGCAAGTACAGATGATGGATTCGGACCCTGAAAGCGGACGGTCGATACGTTTGCCTGTTATGGGGTCAAAAGCTATGCCGGGCTCGGTTGCATCGTAAATTACATATTTGGTGTTTTCGTTTTTGTCGGCATAAAAAAGTCCTAAAGACAGCTCGTTTTTGAAAAATTTCTTCATTTCGGAATGTGTTTTCATAAATGAAGTGGGAATAAAGTCGGTGCTTGTAATCACACGACAATAGTCTGTAATTTCCCGCAAGAAGGAATTGTATACCACGCATACGCCTTCTCCGATAATGCGGACTCCGCCGTAATAGCGGGCGTAGCATAAAAGTTGTTCGTGTTTGCCTAACTGAAGTGTGCCATAGTGTCGCAATGAGTATCCGCCTGCGACGGTTTGGACAAATCTGTCAACACGGCTCTTGCTGAATCTGGGGAGATACGAAGAGGAAAAATCGGGGTTTTGTACCGTTTCGTAGTCAAGCAGGGTGCCTGTTTTGGCATCAATATATGCTCTGGCAAACACAAAAGCGGTGTCGCAAACATGCGATTGTAACCAAGCAATGTTGCCTTCGTCAAACATTTGAACAAAGTTTTCACGATGACGGGAATAGATGGCAGGCAAATAGTTAATCTGAATGGCATTGTAGGAGTTTTCGCTGCCGTTTGCGTTGGAATAGTAGCTTAATTTGCCCGAAACAAGGTGTGCCACATAGCCCGAGGACAATGAGAAAAACGGAGAGTCGGTTACTTTGGAAATGTCTATATTATACACAACCTTATCGGGGGTGAAAATCTTTTCGTCGGTCTGTATGTTGTTGTTAAAATAATACCGCTCGTCATAATACTGGTCGGCATAATAGTAGTTATAATCGTACATTTTTATGTCGGCGATTTTCCCTGTCTGTGCATCAATTGCCTTAAAATTGCTACGGTTTAAAATGTACATGGGGCGCACAGTTTTAAGCCTTGAAGAATGGTCGAAAATGGTGTTGTAAACAAGCTCAAAACCGATACGGTTGTAAAAATTTTCGAAAGCGTGTTCGGGGGTTGCCAGACTTTCAAGTTGCTCGAAATTATAATTTGCTTTGCCGAATCCCTTATAAAAAGTCACTTCACCACTCTGCTTGTCCACAACAACTGTGGCGGTGCGGCCTGTGATGGGGATGCTGTTGTGACTTTCGGCAAAGGTGTATTCGTATGCGTTGTAACCCAGAAGTTTCAGCTCTGTTTCAGGCATAATTTTTGCCAGAAACTCACGGGCAAACCGCTCGCCTGCCTGGACGGAAATTTCTTTGCCGGGAAGGGGCGACGATTCTGTAAATTCCGATATGCTGTAGTAAATGATGTCGCCGAGGTCGGTAATACCGGTGATGATTTTCAGATTGTCGTTGAACCAACCTATCATCCAGGCGTCCAAATCCCCGTAAATATTCACTTTTTCATAAAGCTGTGTTTTATCTGTAATGTCTATATCGAATGTGGAAATAACCTGCTCCTTTAAGTTGGTGGGCAGGTAAGGATATTCCTCTGCCACGGCGAAAAGGGGCAGAAGAAGAGATATCAGCAATATAACAATTAATTTTTTGAATTTCATTTATTAATCACCAATTATATTATATATCATTTATATGACAACCCGGTAACTATAAGGTTAAAATTCGGTTACATATTGCAGAGTAACCAAAAATATGTTGTTGCAAAATCGGAAATTTTGGTGTATAATAATTTTATGTGAAAAAATAAAGGAATGGAAAACACGGTATGAACATTAAAAACGATAAAGTATATCCTCTTATGGTGCTGCGCGACATGGTGGTTTTTCCGCTGATGGTGGTACATCTCGACGTAGGCCGTGAGATTTCTAAAAATGCACTTTTTGCCGCAATGGAAAAAGACAGTATGATTTTTCTTGCGGCGCAGAAAGGATTTGCAGACGAATTTTCCGAAGAAGATATTTATTCTTTCGGTACAATAGCAAAAATAAAGCAGAAGCTTGAACTTCCGGGCGGAACAATCCGCATTCTGGTTGAAGGTATCAGCCGTGCTGAAATGCTTGAAACCGAGATGTCGGGCACCTATCTCACAGCAAAAGTACGCGAGTTTGACTCGCTTTACGATAAAACCGATATTGAAATAAGGGCAATGTCATCACGTTGTCGTGATTTGTTTATGGATTACATAAATATTTCCGGCTCGGTTCAGCCCGAAACGGTTCTTGGAATGGCGGGGATTGACGACGAGGGCCAGCGTGCCGATGTGATGGCGTTTAATCTTGGAGTTCCCGTTGCCGGAAAACAGTCAATTCTGGAAGCGGTTGATGTGAAAGACAGACTGCTTCAACTCATATATATTCTCACTGAAGAAACCGAGCTTGCCAAAATAGGGCAGAAAATTGAACGCAAGGTTAAAGAGTCGCAGGACAAGCATCA
>JAFYVD010000033.1 GCA_017558425.1 Clostridia bacterium
AGAAATGTTCTTGTACTTCTGTCTCAGCTTGTAGGCAAGAACAATTTTTCATATTCCCTTTCAAAAAAGGAAGGGATTCTTTTCGGCAGAAAAATTTATTTTGAAGGAGTCAGCGACAGTCGAGCCGAAAGCAAAATCCGCGGTATGACTCTTATGGGTGCATATTGCGACGAGCTTACGTTAATGAGCGAATCCTTTTTCTCAATGCTTTTATCCAGGCTCAGCGAAAAAGGAGCCGCACTATTTGCCACCACCAACCCCGACAGTCCATATCATTGGCTGAAACGAAATTATATTGACCGCGCAAAGCAGCTGGATATGCTGGTGGAAACTTTTCTGCTCACCGACAACACTTTTCTCGACAAAAAATATGTGGAGAGTCTGAAAAAAGAATATACCGGCGTTTATTACGACAGATATATTCTGGGTAAATGGAAAGCCGCCGAAGGAATTATATACCGCAGTTTTGCAGAGAATCCGCAGAATTTTACAGTTCCCACTCCTTCGTCCGACGAAATAGCCTTTGCCACAATCGGAGTGGACTTTGGCGGTAACAAATCGGCTCACGCTTTTATTTGTACAGGCTTTTCGCATAATATGGATAAAATTACCGTACTTGACGAATTCTATATCAAAGAACAAATCTCTCCCAAAAAATTAGAGGATTATTTTATTACTTTCGCAGAAAAATGCCTTTCATTATATAATATATACGACGTTTATTGCGACAACGCCGAAACAACCTTGATAAACGGACTTACAAACGCTGTCATCGACTCGGGGCTTGCCATCGATATCCGCAACGCAAGAAAAAAGCCTGTCACCCAGCGAATACGGTTCATTTCTTCAATGATGTCTCATGGCAGATTTTTCATCACAGAAAACTGTCCCCATCTCGCCGAGGCTCTTTCCACCGCTGTGTGGGACGATTCTCAGGGCACAGATAAACGTCTTGACAACGGCAGCATAAATGTTGACAGCCTTGATGCAATGGAATACAGCATTGAGCCTTATATGGAGGATTTTTAACCTTTTAACGAAATTTTTCCAATTTTCCTATTGACTTTGTCTGAAAAAAGTATTATAGTATTATTAGCACTCAAAGCAAGCGAGTGCTAACTACTCAGAAGGGTGGTGAAATTATGCAGCTTGACGACCGCAAAAGAAAAATTCTTCAGGCGATAATTAAGGATTATATCAAAACCGCTGAGCCTGTTGGTTCTCGTACCATATCAAAGAATCATATGCCCAGCCTCAGCTCTGCCACCATTCGTAATGAAATGGCAGACCTTGAAGAACTTGGCTATCTGTATCAGCCCCATTCCTCGGCAGGCAGAATCCCTTCCGATCTGGGATACAGGGTTTATGTTGACAGTATGCTCAGCAAATATAAGCTGACAATTTCTGAAATGCTGACTGTTCACGAAACTCTTATGAAGAAAATGAAGGTGGCAAACGACATTGTTTCCGAGCTTTCATCTGTGCTTGCGCACATTTCTTCTTATGCAGCGCTTTCGGTATCTTCTGCAACAGAAAGACCTGTTATAGATTCTGTTCAGGTTCTGTATATCAACAATTTCCGTGTGGTTGTTCTTGTTATCCTGCAGGACGGCACAATTAAAAACAGACTTTTGCAGACTTCTGCAATCACAGAAAGTCAGGCTATACAGCTTACCAATATATTAAGTTCAAGTCTTTCGGGACATTCTGTTTCGGAAATCACGCTTGACCTTATTATGTCGATAAAGATGCTTTTTACAGACAACAAACCGCTGATTGATGAAATTATGGAATTCATCAGCGAGGTTGCCGGTGACGACGGCCAAAGTTTTGCTGTAGACGGCAGCGCAAACCTTTTAAACTTTCCCGAATATTCGGATGTGGAAAAGGCGAAAAAGGTTTTAAATTTCATGCATGACAAAAATAACATCCGCTCCCTTGCCACAATTCCTCTTGAGGAAAACGGCATCAGCGTTTTAATAGGCCACGAAAATCCGTTTGAAGAGCTTGATGACTGCAGTATGGCAGTGCTGAGCTATAACATCAGCGGCAAAGCAGGCAGGATTGCCCTTGTGGGTCCGAAAAGAATGGATTATTCAAAAGCTGTATCAATGTTGGAATATTTAAAGGATGAACTCAGTACAAGTTTGGGTGGAAAAGAAAGGAGTTTACCTCATGACCAAGAAGAAAACTAACGAGGAAGAACTTGAAACAACTGAAGAAACCTCTGCAGAAGTTGCAGAAGAATCAACAGAAAAAACGCCCGAAGTTACCTGTGAATCTGTGAAAGCCGAATATGAAGATAAACTTATGAGGCTCGCCGCAGAATATGATAACTTCAGAAAGCGTACAATTAAAGAAAGAGATTTGATAGCCGCAAACAGCGTTGGCGATGCAGTAATGCATCTTCTCCCCGCAATGGATAACCTCGCCCGTGCGATTGCCGCACTTGAAGGCGAAGATGATAATCCTGCAAAACAGGGATTTATGCTTATCGCCCGTCAGTTTGACGAAGCTTTTGCCAATATCGGCATAGAAAAAATTCCGGCTGTCGGCACAGAATTTGACCCCAATCTTCACAACGCCGTTATGCACGTTGATGACGATTCCGTCGGGGACAATATGATTGTCGAAGAACTTATGCCCGGTTATAAATATAAAGAAAAAATTATTCGCCACAGTATGGTAAAAGTGGCAAACTAATATTTAGGAGGAAAACAAAATGAGTAAAATTATAGGTATTGACCTTGGTACAACAAACTCTTGTGTATCAGTTATGGAAGGCGGCGAACCCGTTGTAATCGCAAACGCAGAAGGTGCAAGAACAACTCCCTCTGTTGTTGCTTTCAGCAAAAATGGCGAAAGACTTGTAGGTCAGGTTGCAAAACGTCAGGCTGTTACAAACCCCGACAGAACAATCATCTCCATTAAAAGAGATATGGGTAGCGATAGAAAGGTACAGATAGACGACAAAGCTTTCTCTCCCCAGGAAATTTCCGCTATGATTCTCCAGAAGCTCAAAGCTGATGCCGAAAGCTATCTCGGCGAAACTGTAACTCAGGCAGTTATTACTGTTCCCGCTTACTTCAGTGACTCTCAGCGTCAGGCTACAAAAGACGCAGGTAAAATCGCAGGTCTTGAAGTTTTAAGAATTATCAACGAACCTACTGCTGCAGCACTTGCTTACGGTATGGATAAAGACAACGACCAGAAAGTTATGGTTTACGACCTTGGCGGCGGTACATTCGACGTTTCCATCCTCGAAATCGGCGATGGTATTTTCGAAGTTCTTGCTACAAGCGGTAACAACAAACTTGGCGGTGACGACTTCGACGAACGCATTATGGACTGGATTGCCGACGAATTCAAAAAAGATTCAGGTATCGACCTCAGAAGCGACAAAAGCGCTATGCAGAGACTCAAAGAAGCTGCTGAAAAAGCTAAAATTGAGCTTTCGGGCGTTACATCCACAAACATTAACCTTCCCTTCATCACAGCTGATGCAACAGGTCCCAAACACCTTGACCTGACACTTACAAAAGCTAAATTTGATGAACTTACAGACGACCTTGTTGAAAAAACAATGGAACCTGTAAGAAAAGCACTTTCTGACGCAGGTCTTAACCCCTCTCAGGTGGACAAAATTCTCCTCGTAGGTGGTTCAACAAGAATCCCTGCCGTTCAGGAAGCTGTTAAAAAACTTATCAACAAAGAACCTCACAAAGGCATCAACCCCGACGAATGTGTTGCTATGGGTGCTGCAATTCAGGCAGGCGTACTTGCAGGCGACGTTCAGGACCTTGTTCTTCTTGACGTTACTCCCCTTTCTCTCGGTCTTGAAACTCTCGGCGGTGTATTCACAAAGCTGATTGAAAGAAACACAACAATTCCTACAAAGAAAAGCCAGGTGTTCTCCACAGCGGCAGACAACCAGCCCGCTGTTGACATTCACATTCTCCAGGGTGAACGTGAAATGGCTGAATATAACAAAACTCTCGGCAGATTCCAGCTTTCAGGTATTGCTCCGGCTCCCAGAGGTGTTCCTCAGATTGAAGTAACTTTCGATATTGACGCCAACGGTATCGTTCACGTTTCTGCAAAAGACCTTGGCACAGGCAACGCTCAGGATATCACAATCACAGCTTCCACCAACCTCAGTGATGACGAAATTGACAAAGCTGTAAAAGAAGCTGAAAAATTTGCTGAAGAAGATAAAAAACGTAAAGAAGCCATTGACATCCGCAACAATGCAGATTCTATGGTTTACCAGACTGAAAAAATCTTAAAAGAAAACGGAGATAAGCTCCCCGCCGAAGATAAAACAGCTATCGAAGCTGAGCTTGAAAAGGTTAAAAAAGCTCTCGAAGGCACAGATAATGATGCTATCAAAGCGGCTACAGAATCTCTTACACAGAAATTCCACGAAATGTCCACAAAAATGTATCAGCAGGCTCAGGCGGCAGGTGCCGAAGGTGCTCCTGATATGGGTGACATGGGCGGTGCTGCAAGCGACGCTCAGGACGCTGATTTTAAAGAAATCTAATTATATTCACTCTAAACGCCCGCACAGGCTTTTCCTTGCGGGCGTATAAGTGATTTTGGAGGAAAAAATGGCAAACAAACGAGATTATTACGAGGTGCTGGGGGTTGAGAAATCCGCTTCTGCCGATGAAATGAAAAAGGCTTACCGCAAGCTTGCAAAGCAGTATCATCCCGATTTGCACCCAGGAGATAAAGAAGCTGAAGAAAAATTCAAAGAACTCAGCGAAGCATACGAAGTTTTGAGCGACCCTCAGAAAAAAGCCAATTATGACCAGTTCGGCCACGACGGTCCTCAAGGCTTTGGCGGCGGTGCAGGCGGATTCGGCGGTTTTGGCGGATTTGATGACCTGGGCGACATTTTCGGCAGCTTTTTCGGTGGGGGCAGATCTTCTGCACGCAGAAACGGACCCGTCCGTGGCCGTGACGTGGAAGTTGTTGAGGTTGTTTCTTTCGAGGAAGCAGCTTTCGGAGTGACCCGCGACATAAATTATTCACATATTGAAAACTGTCCCGATTGCGGAGGCAGCGGTGCAAAAAAAGGTACATCCCCCGAAACTTGTTCCAACTGTGGCGGCAGCGGTCAGGTGAGAAGTGTTCAGAGAACTCCTTTCGGTCAGTTCCAGACCACTCAGCCCTGCTCGGTCTGCGGTGGTAGCGGAAAAATTATTAAAGAAAAATGTTCAACTTGTGACGGCAAAGGTAAAGTTCGCCGCAAGGTGACAGAAACAGTGAACATTCCCGCCGGAATTGATGACGGTCAGACAATTTCCGTTTCAGGCAGAGGTGATGCAGGTTCACGCGGCGGTCCCGCAGGTGACCTTTACGTTACTGTTCACATCCGTCCGCACGAGATTTTCGAACGTCAGGGCACAAGCGTGCTTTGCAGTATACCTATCACATTTGTTCAGGCGGCACTTGGTGCGGACATTGATGTTCCCACCATTCACGGCAAAGTGAAAATGACCGTTCCCGAAGGCACTCAGCCCGGAACAGAGTTCAGACTCCGCGGCAAAGGAATCCCCAGCCTCAGGACAAAAAATCCCGGAGACCAGTTTGTCACAATAGTTGTGGAAGTGCCTAAAAATCTGAGTTCCGAACAAAAAGCTACTCTGGAAAAATTTGCGGAGCTTGAAGGCGAAAAAAATTATAACAAAAAGAAGAAATTCAGCGAAAAAATCAAAGATTTGTTTGATTGAGGTGAAAATATATGAACTGGACAGAAATAACCGTAAAAATCCCGCACGAATCGGTTGAAATGGCAAGCGGTGTATTGTACGCAACAGGCGTGGGCGGCGTTTCAATCAACGACGCCACTTTGCTTGATGAATCTGAAAGACTTACATCCGCATGGGATGTTCTGGATGACGATGTTCGTCAGAAATATGAAACAGAATATGCAACCTTGCAAGCATATTACCCCCCCGAAACAGACATTCCCGAAACCATTAAAATTATCGAGGAAGGTATAAAATCCCTCGATGGGCTCACCGACATTTCAGGACTTGAAATTTCTTACAAAGAGGTTCGTGAGCAGGATTGGGAAAATGAATGGAAAAAATATTACAAACCCGTTCCCGTGGGCAAACGAATCATTATAAAACCTCAGTGGGAAGAAATTGACGATGCAGACCGCGACGTTGTGATTGAGCTTGACCCGGGCATGGCGTTCGGCACAGGCACTCACGAAACCACAAGAATGTGTCTTGCACTTTTAGAAGAATTTGTTACTCCCGACTCCACACTTCTCGACATCGGTACGGGTAGCGGTATTTTGTCGGTTGGTGCGGCAAAACTCGGTTGCGGCAAAATTGTTGCTTCCGATATAGACAGTGTTGCCGTGAAGGTTGCAAAAGAGAATGCAGAACTTAATGGCGTTGCCGATTTGATTGATATCCGTTGTTGCGACCTTACAACAGGCATTTCGGGCAAATATTCCATCGTGGTTGCAAATATCATAGCCGATGCTGTTATTATGCTTTCCGAATCAGCGGCTAATTTTATGGCTGAGGGCGGCGTATACATAACGTCGGGGATTATTGACCACAGAATTGATGATGTAAAAGATGCACTTATAAAATACGGTTTTAAAATTGACCGCGTTGTAAGAGAAGGAGACTGGGCAGCCATTGTCTGCACAAGATAAGCCATGAGAAGATTTTTTGCAGAAACAAGTTCGGAAAATGTAATAATTTCCGGTTCTGATGCTCATCATATAACCGATGTGCTCCGCTTGAAAGAAAATGACGAAATCATCGTATGTGGCGGTGACGGTTATGATTGTATCACACGTCTTACCTCTCTTTCAAAAGATGAGGTGTGCGGTGAAATTGTCAACCGTACTCCTTCACTTGCGGAACCCCCGGTGAAAATCCGTTTGTTCCAGTGTATGCCCAAAGGCGACAAATTTGAATATATCATTCAGAAAACGGTGGAAATCGGTGTCACCGAAATTGTTCCGGTGGAATCAAAACGTTGTATTGTAAAAATCCCCGGAAACAAGGCTGCAGCCAAAACCGAGCGTTGGAACAAAATTGCAGAATCTGCGGCAAAACAGTCGGGCAGAGGGCTCATCCCCACCGTTGCGCTTCCTATAAGTTTCAAAGAAGCGGTGAAAACTTTTGCCGATTGCGACCTTGCAATTGTCTGCTATGAGCTTGAAACCGAGGTTTCTCTCAAAAGCATTTTATCAGAAAATCAAAACATTAAAACAGTTAACGTGTTTATAGGTCCCGAAGGCGGAATTGACGACGACGAAATTGCCGCTTTGAAGAACCAGGGTGCAACCTCTGTTACGCTAGGCCCCCGAATTCTGCGTACAGAAACCGCACCACTTACAGTTTTATCTAATATTATTTATCAGCTTGAGGACAGGTAAATCCTGTCCTTAAGTTTAAGGAGACGAATTTATGGAACTTCTTAAAGAACTATGTGAAATAAATGCCCTTTCCGGATTTCATCACAGCGGTACAGAAGAATTAAAATCGCTGTTTGAAAGATATCTTACCGATTGCAAAATCGACGCTACAGGCAACGTTATCGGTTATCACAGGTGCGGCAAAAAAGATGCACCTCTTGTGATGCTGGATGCACATTTTGACACAATCGGACTTATTGTCAAAAACTTTGCCGGCGACGGATTTATTTCCTTTGCCACCTTGGGCGGTTTTGACCCGAGGGTGCTCCCCTGTCAGGAAGTTATAATTCATGGCAAAGAAGACATTTTTGGCGTAATCGGTGCAAAGCCTCCCCATATTTTATCTGCTGACGAGCTTGACAAAGGCATCAGCCTTGACGATTTGCTTATTGACACCGGCCTTTCGGACCAAAAACTCAAAGAGCTTGTGAAGGTTGGCACTCCCATTTCCGTAAAAACCAAACACACACCTCTCGGCAAAAACAAGTTCTGCGGTGGCGGTCTTGACGACCGTGCCGGAATATATGCTCATCTTATGGCAATCCAAAAACTTCAAAATGCAGAACTTAACGCAGATATTTGCGTTGTTGCAAGCCATTCTGAGGAAATTGGCAGATTTGGTGCAAAAAGTGCCGCAGACGCACTTTGTCCCGACCTTGCGGTAGTTGTTGATGTGACACACGGAGACACTCCCGACGGCGATAAAAGCCTGACCTGCAAGCTTGGCAAAGGTCCTGCAATCTGCCTCGGACCAAATCTTCACAGAAAATACACCGCCACTTTGCGGGAAGTTCTTGAAAAAAATAACATTGAATATCAAACCGAGCTTGAGCCGGACGATACAGGTACAAACGCCTGGGACATTCAGGTAAGTGCCTGCGGAATACCTTGTGTACTCCTTTCAATTCCGCTCCGGTATATGCATACCACAATTGAAACGCTTTCTCTCTCCGATCTTGAGAATACGGCTGAAGGAATTGCGCTTTTCATAAAAGACCTTTTCGGAGGTGAAAAAAATGCTTAAAACCTTAACCTCTCTTTCGGGCGTTACAAGTTGGGAAGAAGAAACAGCAGAATATATCGCCTCCCTTGCCAAACCCATTTGCGATTCGGTAGAATTTGATAATATGGGCAATCTGTACTGTTTCAAAAAAGGCAGAAAATCGGATAAAAAAGTTATGCTTTCGGCACACATGGACGAAGTCGGCTTCCTTGTAAAGGACATTACCGACGACGGTTATCTGAAATTCGCCTCCATCGGTATAGATTCGCGAATTCTCCTTGGTCTGCGTGTTTTTGTGGGCAAAAACAAAGTGCCCGGTGTAATCGGAATAAAAGCTGTGCACCTTACAACTGCGGATGAACGCAAAAAGCCCGTTAAATCAAAGGATATGTACATCGATATCGGTGCTGACTCAAAAGAAGAAGCCGAAGTTCTCGCCGAAAAAGGTGACCTCATTGTTTTTGACAGCGATTATGTAGAGTTTGGCGAAAGCAAAATCAAGGCAAAGGCTCTTGATGACAGAGCAGGTTGTGCAGCTCTTTTAAAGCTTATGGAAGAGGCAGATTTTGAATATGATACCTGGTGCGTTTTCACCGTTCAGGAAGAAGCAGGGCTCCGTGGCGGAACCGTTGCGGCACGAAAAATTCTCCCCGACCTTTTCATCGCACTTGAAACCACCACCTGTTCAGACATTCCTGACGCAGAAAACGGAATGAATGTAACAACTCAGGGAAAAGGCGTTGCTCTTTCCTTTATGGACGGCAGATTTATGGCGGACAGAAAATTTGTGACCGCTGTGTTGGAGCTGGGTAAAAGAAAAGGTATTGCCTGTCAACTGAAAAGCTTTGCCGCAGGCGGAAATGAAGTCCGTTCTTCACAAATGGTGGGCGGCGGAACTGTTGCGGCGGCTCTGTCGGTGCCCACAAGATACCTGCACTCCCCCGTTTCGGTTATGGATAAATCAGATTATGACAGTTTATATCTTATGGCAAAAGAAATCTGCGAAAATTTAAGCGACCTGGAGGTATTATGATATGAAACTTCTTGAAAAATTAACAAATACATTTGGCGTTTCCGGCTCGGAAAGTGCCGTCATATCTCTTATAAAATCCGAACTTTCAGGGATTGGCGAAATGTCAGTTTCTCCTATGGGCAACCTTACTGTTCACATTCCCGGCAAAGGCAAAAAGATTCTTTTTGCGGCCCACATGGACGAAATCGGTGTGATGGTGCGCTATATTGACGAAAAGGGATTTGTTTATATTTCCGCTGTCGGCGGTGTGCATATCGCCACCCTGCTTAATTCCCGCATTCGTTTTGAAAACGGCGTTTGCGGTGTTCTTTCAGCAAGCGAAACAAAAAAAGTCAACGATATTAAAATAACAGATATGTTTGTGGACATCGGTGCAAAGTCCAAAGAAGAAGCTGAAAAACTGGTTTCTCTCGGAATGTGCGGAAGATGCGAATCAAACTTTGAAATTACGGGCAACTCCGTAATTTCACGAGCTCTTGACAACAGAGCAGGTTGCTGGGCACTTATAACAGCGGCAAAAAAACTTCAGGATGCAAATTGTGATATTTATATGGTGTTCACATCTCAGGAAGAAATTGGTCTGAGAGGTGCGGCAACTGCGGCTTACGACATCTGTCCCGACTATGCCATTGCAGTTGATGTCACAGCAACGGGCGACACTCCGGGATGCGAAAAAATGGCAGTAAACCTCGGCGACGGTCCTTGCGTGAAAATAATGGACCGTGGTATTGTTACCAATCCGGAAGTGCGTGAAATCATCGAAAATGCCGCAAAAGATACTAAAATTCCCGTTCAGCAGGAAATTCTCACTTTCGGCAGAACGGACGCTTCTTTCCTTCAGTATTCCTGCGGAGGCATAAAAACGGGAGCTGTGTCCACTCCTCTCCGTTATATCCATTCTCCTAATGAGATGGCAAATTCGGAAGATTTACAGAATTGTGCCGACCTTATTTGTGCAATATGTAAAAAAATTATGTAACTTTGAAAAAAGGATTGACAAACGGCATAAAATCTAGTACAATATCAAATGCACGCAAAAATCGACAATCATCCGGCACACTTGCCGGGTGGTTGTTATTTTCTCTAAAACTGACCGGAGCTCAAATATTTCTGCTCCGGTTTAATCAACTTTTCAGGCAGACGGAGGAATATATGAAACTTGCATTTATAGGCGGCGGCAATATGGCTTCTGCCATTTTAAACGGAATTATAAAAAGTGGTTTTCTTTCCGCATCCGATATAACCGTGTCGGACTATATGCCCGAAAAGCTGGAATCTTTCAAAAGCGAAGGCGTTAACATCACTTCGGATAATATGGCGGCAGTTGCATCTGCCGATGCAGTGATTTTTGCCGTAAAACCCGATGTGCTTCGCAAAATTCTTCCCGACTTTGCCTCTTTTGACAAGTTGTTTATTTCCATTGCGGCAGGCGTGAAGATTGCCGAACTGAAAAATGGTCTCGGCGAGGATAAACGAATTATCCGCGTTATGCCCAACACCCCTGCAATGGCAGGCGAAGGTATGACAGTTCTTTGCGAATCGGACGCCGATGAGAAAGATATGGAATTTGCCACAAGTCTTTTTAATACTGTTGGCAAAACTGCAGTGCTTAACGAAAAATATATTGATGCGGTAACTGCTGTATCAGGTTCAGGCCCTGCATACATATATATGGTTATCGAAGCAATGGCAGACGGCGGCGTGCTTTGCGGTCTCCCTCGTGATATTGCATATACCCTTGCCGCTCAGACAGTTCTGGGCTCGGCAAAAATGGTACTCCAATCGGGCGAACATCCCGGCGTTCTGAAAGACCGCGTATGCTCTCCCGGCGGCACCACAATTGAAGCGGTTTATTCGCTTGAACAAAGCGATATCCGTGGCGCATTCATTGAAGCAGTAAAGAAATGTGCCGATAAATCAAAATTGATGTAATACAGAATAAACTTGTCCTCTGTGGAATATAATTTACCAAATCTTTTTCATCGGAGGACATATGATAAAATTAACTAACCGAACAACTCCCCGATTATTGCCATACATTTTTGTGCTTGCTTTTATTTCCGGGGTATCCGTCGGCAGCCTTGTTGCCCGTTTTTCAGCAAGCGGCAATGTAGTGTCTGCAACTTCAGGCGAAGCACTTTATGTTTTCACCCGTTCCTTTTCTGCTTTTATAAAGCCTTGTTTATTAATATGGTTTTTTGGTTTCAGCAGATTTTCTGAATATATCTCATCCGGTGTGATTGCATATCGAGGTGCACTTTTCGGATTTGTAAACACCTGCATCTTCAGTAAATTGGGTTTTTTTGACGGTTTTGTCCCGTCAATTGCGGCAAGCCTGCCACACAATCTGGTGTTTTTCCCTTTTTTAATTTTTCTCAGCCTTTCAGCGGCAAGAAAAACTAAAAAACCGTTCGGTTATATACTGATACTGGCTTTGGCAATCGTTATCTGCAGCCTGTCAGCTTTAACCGACACTTATATTACCGCATTTTTTATCAGACTATTACTTTAACAAAGGAGGTGACAGTTTTGCTGTACGCTGAAAATTTCGCAGAATATCTTGCACAAAATAAAAAATCATCTGCCAACACCGTGGCTTCTTACATTCGCGATTTGAAAAAATTCAACGCTTTCATTTCAGCCGAAGGTAAAGATTTCCTCACGGTCAGCAAAAAAACTGTCAACTCTTATATATCTGCAATGCAGCAGGACGGACAGGCAGCGTCCTCCGTTCTTCGTTCTATCGCTTCACTCCGTTCGTTCTACCGCTATCTCATTGACAACGGCAGGTTGAGCGAAAATCCCGTGGACGGTGTCAACTCCCCCAAGCTTCCCGAAAGAAACATTTCGGTTCTCACATCAAAAGAAACCGATTTGCTTTTGAATCAGCCGGTCGCTTGCGGTTTTAAAGGTTGCCGAGATAAGGCAATGCTGGAACTTTTGTACGCCACAGGTCTTAAAGTGACAGAGCTTATCGCTCTCAAACTTTCCGACCTCAATCTTGAGGGCAGTTCAATCAGTTGCGGCAGCGGAGTTAAAAAGAGAACCATTCCGCTTGGCGGCATTGCCGCAAATGCAATTGCCGAATATCTCCCTCTGAGAGAAAGCAATATGCATATTGACGAAACAAACGATTGCCTTTTCGTAAACGTTGGCGGCGGCACAATGTCACGTCAGGGTTTCTGGAAAATTATAAAATTCTATGCGGACAAGGCTAAAATAAAAAAAGATATCACTCCCGGCACCCTGCGTCACTCTTTCGCAGTTCATCTCATTGAAAACGGCGCTGATGTATCGGCAGTTCAGGAAATGCTTGGCCACACAGCAGAGTTTTCTACCAAAATTTACTCTGACGTTGTAAACGGCAGACTCGGAAATGTCTATAAAAAAACAAAACGAAAATAAATTAATTTTAAAGGTGCCAATCGGCACCTTTTTTATTGACACTATAAAAAAACAATGTTATAATGTGAAAAAATCAATTTGAAAGGTGATTGCTTTATGTTTAAGCAGACTGTTTTCCCCAGATGGAGAGGTTTTAATTTGCTCGGTATGTTTTGTTCTGAAACTTCACCAATTAACCGAGGAAGAGCTCCCGGCTATTTCAACGAAGAAGATTTTAAAATGATTGCCGATTTTGGATTTGACTTTGTAAGACTTCCCCTGTCTTACAGAGTATGGAGCAGTGTTGAAAATCCGTATATACTAGAAGAAGAAAAGCTCTCCCCTCTTGACGATGCCGTACATTGGGGAAACAAATACGGACTTCACGTTAATGTTTGTATGCACCGTATCCCTGGATATTGTATCAACACCGACGAAGCGGAAACAATGAATATCTGGAAAGATAAAGAAGCTCAGGATGCAGCTGTATTTCAATGGGAATCCATAGCAAAACGATATACAGATATATCATCCGAAAAACTTAGTTTTAATGTTCTTAACGAAGCAGGTTATGAAGCGACATTATATGAATACAGCATCATTTCAAAAAAAGTGATTGACGCCGTGAGAAAAACAACTCCCGACCGTTTGTTTATAATTGACGGAATCAATGCCGGAAATATGCCGCCCGTTGACCAGATGCCAGTTTTTGAAAATTGCGGATACAGTTGCAGAGGCTATGCGCCAAAAGGACTTACTCATTACGGAGCCGCAGGACATTCAGGATATGACGGTATGACCCCGGTCTGGCCGGGTGGAGCTCAGTTTGAACTTGGCGAACTGAAGTTTTACGACGAAAGCAACCTAGACAAACTGTTCGGAATGTGGGCTGCGCTCGCACAGAATTTCAATGTGGGCGTGCATTGCGGCGAAATGGGGTGCTATTGCAACACTCCTCACGATGTTGTTCTTTCCTGGTTTGAATGTGTAATGAATATTCTGAAAAGTTACAATATAGGATACGCATTATGGAATTTTGAAGGAGCATTCGGAATTGCAAACAGCAATCGTGCTGACGTTGAGTATAAAAAAATCGGCAACAAACTAATAGACGAAAAGTTGCTTAAGCTATTACAGAAATATTAAAATACTACTCCTTATGACGAGACAGATTTTTCTGTCCCGTCTTTTTAATCTTATCCGTTAATTTTTTTGTAATATTTCTGTAATATTTTTCTTGATTTTATCATTTTTTTGTGATACAATATTTTTATTAATATAAAAAAGTCGAATTTTGCGAGGTGAAACCGATGTTTTCGTATATAAAAGGCTCTCTTGAATCCGTCAATTCCGTATATGCCGTTGTGGAAAATCACGGAATCGGATATAAAATAAATATGCCTTTCAGAGAAAGCTCGGCTCTCTCTTTAAAAAGCGATGTTAAGATTTTTATTCATACACATATACGCGAAGATGCTTTTGACCTTTTCGGCTTTGTTTCTGAGGAAAGTTTGCAGATTTTCGAGCTTCTTCTTTCTGTTTCGGGTGTCGGTCCAAAAGCCGCTACTGCGATTTTAGACACTTTCTCCCCTGCCGAAATTGTTTCTGCGGTATCTTCCGGAGATTCCAAGTCCATCACCAAAGCATCGGGAATCGGTGCAAAAACCGCTCAGAGAATTGTTCTGGAACTTGCGGACAAGCTCAAAGGCGTTTCTGTTGGCAATCTGCCGGCGGTCGATGCCCCTGCAAATGTTCCCGGCAATATGTCGGACGAGGCAATCGGTGCACTCATCGCCCTGGGCTATTCCGACAATGCCGCAAAAGCTGCTGTACTGTCGGTTAAAAATGCATCAAGCGTTGAGGAGCTTATCAAGCTTGCGCTCAAAAGCTCAATGTAAGGAGTAAAATATGGAAGATATCCGTTCCGTAACCGGAAATTTTATAAACGAAGATTCCGAAATTGAATATTCGCTCCGTCCGCACACACTTTCCGAGTATGTGGGGCAGGACAAGGTTAAAGATAATTTAAGCGTCTTTATTGCCGCAGCAAAACAGCGTGGTGACTCGCTTGACCACCTTTTGCTTTACGGACCTCCCGGGCTTGGCAAAACCACCCTTGCAGGCATTGTGGCTAATGAGCTTAATGTCAACATCCGTATTACAAGCGGTCCTGCAATTGAAAAACCGGGTGACCTTGCGGCAATTCTCACCAACCTTCAGCCTCACGACGTGCTTTTCATCGACGAAATCCACCGTATGAGCAGAAGTGTTGAAGAGGTGCTTTATCCCGCAATGGAAGATTATGCACTTGACATTATCATTGGTAAAGGTCCAAGTGCCCGTTCCATCCGCCTCGATTTGCAGCCTTTCACGCTTATCGGTGCCACAACCAGGGCAGGTTCATTGTCCTCTCCGCTCCGTGACAGGTTCGGTATGATAATGCGTTTGGAGCTTTACACCACCGACGAACTTTTACAGATTGTAAAACGTTCCGCAAACATTTTGGGAATTCAGATTGAAGATAAAGGCGCACTTGAAATCGCAACCCGTTCACGCGGAACACCGCGAATCGCAAACCGTCTTGTAAAACGCGTCCGCGACTTTGCACAAATCCGCGGTGACGGCGTTATCACAGATAAAATTGCCGATATGGCTCTTAATATGTTGGAAATTGACCGCCTTGGTCTTGACGGGGTTGACAGAAGAATGCTCCTTTCCATCATCAATCATTTTGGCGGCGGTCCTGTTGGACTGGATACACTTGCCGCAACCATCGGTGAAGATGCCAATACAATCGAAGATGTGTACGAGCCCTACCTGATGCAGCTTGGATTTTTGAACAGAACTCCGCGCGGCAGAATGGCTACAAAATCGGCTTACGACCATCTCGGAATCCCTTTCGAGGGCTGAAATCAGTAACTTAGGTTGCAACGCAACCTGAAAATAAAATTTTTTAGGAGGTACACCCCAATGAAAAAACTTCTTGCACTTGCCCTTGCTGTAGTAATGATGATTGCATTCGCAGCTTGTGGTAACACCAACACCGGCGACGCTCCTGCAGCTGACGCCGACTTCAAAGTAGGTTTCATTTTCCTTCACGATGAAAACTCAACCTACGACAAAAACTTCCTCGATGCAGCAAACGCTGCTACAGCTGCTCTCGGTCTCGCTCCCGAGCAGGTAATGATCAAAGTAAACATCGACGAATCTGCTGCTTGCTACGAAGCTGCTGCTGAACTCGTTGACGCTGGTTGCGACCTCGTTTTCGCCGACAGCTTTGGTCACGAAGACTTCATGATTCAGGCTGCTAAAGAATTCCCTGAAGTTAATTTCTGTCACGCAACAGGTACAAAAGCTCACACAGAAAATCTTCCCAACTTCTTCAACGCTTTCGCTTCTATCTATGAAGGCAGATTCCTTGTAGGTGTTGCTGCAGGTCTTAAACTCAACGAAATGATCGAAAGCGGCAAAATCACAGCTGAAGAAGCAAAAATGGGTTATGTAGGTGCATATCCTTACGCTGAAGTTAAATCAGGTCTTACATCTTACTTCCTCGGTGCTCGCTATGCTTGCCCCTCTGTAACAATGGATGTTAAATACACAAACTCCTGGTTTGACATCGCTGCTGAAAAAGAAATGGCTAACGCTCTCATCGCTGACGGTTGTGTTCTCATCAGCCAGCACGCTGACTCCGAAGGTGCTCCTAAAGCATGTGAAGAAGCAGGCGTTCACAACGTAGCTTACAACCTCGACACTCGTGAATGGGGTCCCAACTCCGCTCTTATTTCTTCCAAAATCAACTGGCAGCCTTACTTTGAACACATCATCGTTGCTACAAAAGAAGGCAAAGAAATCACACAGGATTTCTGCGGCGGTCTTGAAGAAGGCGTTGTTATGACTCTCGGCTTAAACGACAAAGTTGCTGCTGCAGGCACAGCTGAAAAACTTGAAGAAGTTAAAGCAAAACTCATCTCCGGCGAAATCAAAGTTTTTGATACAGCTACATTCACAGTTGAAGGCAAAGCTCTGACAAGCTACATGGCAGACGTTGATTCCGATGCTAACTTCACACCTGATACAGAAGTTGTTTCTGACGGTTACTTCCACGAATCCGAATTCAGAAGCGCTCCTTACTTCGATCTCATCATCGACGGTATCACAGAAAAATAAGAACCCGACCCATTAGCGCAATTAAAAATTGCGATGGGACCCCGGAACCTTGCTTTGCTTCGCAAAGAAACAAACTTTAAAATTTAAAAGAATAATGGCGGGGCCTTCAGACCCCGCCAGCGTTCTTTGAATTAAGAAAGAACATAAATTCTACGTTTTTTCTTAATTCAATGAGCGAATTTATAACATGGAGGTATCATAAGTTGAGTCAGAACATTGCAATCGAACTGAAAAATATCACCAAAAAATTTGGCAGAAAATATGCCAACAAAAACGTATGCCTCACAGCATACAAAGGTGAAATTCTTTCAATCCTCGGCGAAAACGGCAGTGGTAAAACCACTCTTATGAATATGATTTCGGGTATTTATTATCCTGACGAAGGGCAGATTTTTATTGATGGCAACGAAGTTGTCATCAGCTCCCCGAAAGATGCATTTGATTATAAAATCGGTATGATTCATCAGCATTTCAAACTTGTTGATGTATTCTCTGCAGCCGAAAATATCATTCTGGGGCTCGATGACGAAGCTCGTTTCAACGTCAAAGATGCTTCAAAACGCGTCAGAGAAATCGCTGAACGTTACGGATTTATTATAGACCCCGACAAAAAAGTTTATGAAATGTCCGTTTCGGAAAAGCAGACAGTTGAAATCATCCGTGTGCTTTACCGTGGTGCCGACATTCTTATACTCGACGAACCTACAGCGGTATTAACCCCTCAGGAAACCAAAAAACTTTTCAATGTTCTCCGCAGAATGAAAGAGGACGGAAAAACTATTATCATCATAACGCATAAACTTCACGAAGTTCTATCCCTTTCGGACAGAGTTGCGGTTCTCCGCAAAGGCGAATATGCCGGAACTGTTTTAACTTCCGAAACCAACGAAACAGAACTTACCGAAATGATGGTTGGTAAGAAAGTTATCCTTAACATTCAGAGAGACACTCCCAAAGACTCCGTTGACAGACTTTGTATTAAAAATATCAACTGTATCGACCGTGAGGGCGTTGCCGTTTTGAAAGATATTTCATTCACCGCGAAGTCGGGCGAAATCCTGGGTATTGCAGGTATTGCCGGAAGCGGTCAGCGTGAACTGCTTGAAGCAATTGCAGGTCTTCAGCATTTGTCTGATGGTGCAATTGAATATACCAATCCCAAAACAGGCGAAATCGAAAACCTTCGTGATAAAACACCGCTTGAAATCCGTAACATGGGCGTCCGCCTTGCCTTTGTCCCTGAGGACAGACTTGGTATGGGGCTTGTTGGAAATATGGATATTATCGACAATATGATGCTCCGAAGTTACAGAAAAGGTAAATCGGTGTTCCTTGAGCGAAAGGCACCCAAAGATCTTGCTGAAGAGCTTATAGAACGTCTCGGAATCGTTACCCCCAATGCAAACACTCCCGTTCGCAGACTTTCGGGCGGTAATGTTCAAAAGGTTCTTGTAGGCAGAGAAATTGCATCTTCTCCCACAGTTCTTATGGCAGCATATCCCGTTCGCGGACTTGACATCAATGCTTCTTACACAATATACAACCTGCTTAACGAACAGAAAAGCAAAGGCGTTGCCGTTATTTTTGTTGGTGAAGACCTTGACGTACTTCTTGAACTTTGCGACAGAATTATGGTGTTAAGCGGCGGTTCTATCAGCGGCATTGTAGATGCCCGCGAAGCTACCAAAGAACAAATCGGTCTTTTGATGACCAAATCATCACACAAGGAGGATTCGGAGAATGAATAATCAGAAAAAAATTTCACACTCGCACGAACCTCTTGTGCAGATGTCAAAACGCGGCGAAATGGCTTGGTACAAATCTTGGGCAGTCCGTGCAATTGCCATTGTTCTTGCAATGATTCTGTGCGGATTTGTAATTGTATTTTTAACGGGCTACAATCCTCTCCAAGTTTACGTTTCTATGTTCAAAGGGTCTTTCGGCTCAACCCGTAAAATCTGGAATATGTTCCAGGAGCTTTCAATGCTTCTGTGTATTTCACTTGCCGTAACCCCGGCATTTAAAATGAAGTTCTGGAACACAGGTGCCGAAGGGCAGACGCTTATCGGCGGTCTGGCAGCTGCAGCTTGTATGATTTACTTTGGCGATAAACTTCCCGCCTATCTCGCTCTTCCTTTAATTGCTCTTGCAAGCATTGTTATGGGTATGGTTTGGGGAATTATTCCCGCATTTTTCAAATCGAGATTCAACACTAACGAAACTCTGTTCACCCTTATGATGAACTATGTGGCAATGCAGCTTGTTTCTTTCTGCATTGTATTCTGGGAAAACCCCAAAGATTCAAACAACGTAGGTGTTATCAACAGAAACACTTTAGGCGGATGGTTGCCCGAACTTTTCGGTCAGAAATACCTGCTGAACATTATTATTGTGGCAGCTCTCACCGTGTTTATGTTCATCTACCTCAAATACAGCAAACACGGCTATGAGATATCCGTTGTAGGTGAAAGTCAGAACACCGCCAGATATATTGGTATAAATGTTAAGAAAATTATTATGCGTACAATGGCACTTTCGGGCGCACTTTGCGGTGTAGCAGGCTTCCTGCTTGTATCAGGTACCGACCACACCATCAATACCACTCTTGTAGGCGGTATGGGTTTCACAGCAATCATGGTGTCCTGGCTTGCAAAATTCAACCCCATTTTCATGGTTTTGGCATCTTTCCTGATAGTCTTTCTGGACAGAGGTGCAAGTGAAATTGCCACCGCATTCCAGCTTAACGAAAGTGTGTCCGACATTTTAACAGGTATCATCCTGTTCTTCATTATAGGAAGCGAATTCTTTGTTCAGTATAAACTTCACTTCCGCAGAAAAAATAAGGAGGAGGTAAAATAATGTTTGCAACAATAATCAACAAAGCAATCGTTCAGGGCATCCCTCTCCTTTTCGGTTCCACAGGTGAAATCCTCACCGAAAAATCCGGCAACCTCAATCTTGGTATCCCCGGTATTATGTATGTCGGCGGAAGTGCCGGAATTATCGGTGCATATCTTTATGAACGTGCTGTAGATGTTCCCAACCCCTTCTGGTGTATTGTAATTCCGCTTTTGTGTTCACTTGTCGGAAGTACTCTTCTTGCACTTGTTTACAGTTTCCTCACCATTACACTCCGGGCAAACCAGAACGTAACAGGTCTCGCTCTTACAACATTCGGTGTTGGTTTTGGTGACTTTTTCGGCGGTTCGCTCACCAAAATTGTAGGCAACGGCGGAAACATTTCCGTAAAAGCCAGTGCAGACTGTTTTAAAACAACTCTGCCTTTTGCCAAAAGTCTTGGCTGGTTTGGGGAAATTTTCTTCAACTACGGATTCCTCGCCTATCTTGCAATTATCATTGCACTTATTTGTGCCTGGGTTTTGAAACGCACTCGTATCGGTCTGCATCTTCGTGCAGTTGGTGAAAACCCGGCTACTGCAGACGCAGCAGGTATAAACGTAACAAAATACAAATATCTTGCCACTTGTATCGGCGGTGCAATCGCAGGCCTCGGCGGTCTCTATTTCATTATGGACTACACCGGCGGTTCCTGGACAAACGGCGGTTTTGGCGACAGAGGTTGGCTTGCAATCGCGCTGGTAATCTTTGCACTTTGGAGACCTAATATCGGTATCCTCGGTTCCATCATTTTCGGTGGACTCTACATTGCTTACAACTATATTTCCGGTCTGAGCAGAAGTGCCGTTGCACTTTTCAATATGCTTCCCTATGTTGTAACCATTGTGGTGCTGATAATTACAAGTATTCGCGACAAAAAGGAAAATCAGCCTCCGCAGAGTCTGGGGCTTGCCTATTTCCGTGAAGAACGGTAAAAACTATTGCCGTGAGATATTCTGTATCTCACGGCTTTAATCCATAAGGAGAACAAGCATGAAGATTACAAATATCAACACCTATTTTGTCCGTCCCCGATGGGGTTTTGTGGAAATTGAAACAGATAGCGGCTACACCGGTTGGGGCGAAGCTGTGCTTGAAGGGCACGCATACGCTGTTCTCGCCTGCGTTCAGGAAATGAAAGATTATCTTATAGGTTCAGACCCTTCACGAATTGAAGATATCTGGGAAACACTCTACAGAGCCGGATTTTATCGTGGCGGCGGTGTTTTGATGAGTGCCATTTCAGGTATTGACCAGGCACTTTGGGACATTAAAGGCAAATTTTTCGGAACACCTGTGTATGAACTTATGGGTGGCAGATGTAGTGACAAAATGAAGGTCTATTCCTGGATTGGCGGTGACAGACCCTCCGATGTCGGAAAAGCTGCAAAAGAGAAATTGAACGAAGGCTTTACTGCCATAAAAATGAACGCTACCGAAGAACTGCAGATGCTCGACACTTACGACAAAATTGACGCCGTTCTGGAGCGTGTTGCCGCAATTCGCGAATCCTGTGGAAAATATTTTGGCATCGCTATTGATTTCCACGGCAGAGTGCATAAACCTATGGCAAAAGTTCTGGCAAAAAAACTTGAAGAATTTGACCCGATGTTTATTGAAGAGCCTGTTCTTTGCGAAAATATGGAATGTTTCAAGGAAATTGCCGCTTGTTGCAACATTCCCATTGCTACCGGTGAAAGACTCTTTTCAAAATATGATTTCAAACGCCTTCTTGAAACAGGTGGCGTGGATATTATTCAGCCCGACCTCTCACATGCAGGCGGCATTACAGAAGTTAAGAAAATTGCGTCCATGGCTGAGGCTTACGATGTTGCGCTCGCTCCCCACTGTCCGCTCGGTCCAATCGCCCTTGCCGCTTGTCTCAACGTTGATGCCACAAGCTACAACGCCGTTATTCAGGAGCAAAGTATGGGTATCCATTATAATGTGGGCAAAACAGTTCTTGACTATGTCGAAAACAAAGAAGATTTCAAATTCATAGACGGCTTTGTAAATCTCCCTCGAATTCCCGGTCTTGGCGTGACGGTAAACAAAGAGCTTGTTATAGAAGAAAATAAAACCCCTCACAATTGGAAAAATCCCGTTTGGCACCACGCAGACGGTTCTGTTGCCGAATGGTAAAAGGAGAAAAATATGAGAGAACAGATAATCAAAAAAATTGAAGAAGAAAAAGTTGTTTCTATTATAAGGGGCGTATCTCCCGATAAAGCTGTGAACGTTGCAAAAGCACTTTATGCAGGCGGAGTTAAAGTGGTTGAAGTGACATTCAACCAGAAATGTCCCGAAAAGTTCAGCGACACCACAACTGCTATCAAAAGCATTATTGATGCTATGGGCGACAAAATGATTGTGGGTGCAGGAACTGTAATCACTACTCAGCAGGCAGAGCTTGCAAAGTCAGCAGGTGCACAGTTTATAGTATCTCCCGATACCGACGAAGACGTTATAAAACGCACCGTCGAACTCGGAATGGTGTCGCTCCCCGGTGCATACACTGCTTCCGAAGCTAAAAAAGCACACAATGCCGGTGCGGATTTTGTTAAACTTTTCCCTTGCATTAAAGGTGCCGAAAGTTATCTCAAGGCACTTCGTGCACCGCTCAGCCACATCAAATTCCTTGCAGTTGGCGGAATAACTGTTGAAAACACTCCCGATTTTATGAAAGCCGGAGCTGTCGGAATAGGTGTCGGAAGTTCGCTGGTTAACCCTGCTTGGGTTGATTCGGGCGATTTTGACAAGATTACAGAGCAGGCGAAAAAATTCACAGACGCCGTAAAAAACTCTTGACAAATTAAAAACTAAGGTGTATAATAACTTCAATGATTTTACTAAGGAGACCAAATAAAATGGCTGCTACATTATTTTTCGGCAACTTTTTTTATTACTTTTACTACCGCTTTTTTATTAATGCCGGTAGTAATTTGTGTTGCGAAAAATAAAAACAGTCGAAGGTTTATTTTACAATAAGATGTTTTTAAGCTACACAGATTACTGTGTAGCTTTTTTTGTTAAAACTTGCAAGGATGACAAGTTTTAGTTAACAAGTTTAAGGCTTATGGGAGCCTAAGGAGAGATTAAAATGATTGCAGTAGTAAAACCAAACGCCACAAAAGAACAGAGAGACAATCTTATAAACTGGCTGAAAGGTCAGGGCATTGATGTTCATATTTCCGAAGGTAGCGAGTATACGGTTCTCGGTCTTGTAGGTGATACAAGCAAAATTGATATGGAACTCATCAGCAGTCTTGAGATTGTTGATTCTGTAAAACGTGTTTCCGAACCTTTCAAACAGTGTAACAGAAAATTTCATCCCGACGACACCGTTATTGATGTTGGCGGAGTGAAAATCGGCGGAGGTAACTTTGCATTCATCGCAGGCCCTTGTTCAGTTGAATCCCGTGAGCAGATTATTTCAGTTGCAAAAAGCGTTAAAGAATCGGGGGCAACCATTCTTCGCGGAGGCGCATTCAAGCCTCGTACATCGCCTTATGATTTCCAGGGATTAAAAGCGGATGGCATTGAACTTTTGTATGAAGCAAAAAAAGAAACCGGCCTCCCCTTCTGTACTGAAATTATGAATGCTAACCACCTGCCTATGTTTGAACATGCCGACCTCATTCAGGTTGGTGCAAGAAATATGCAGAATTTCGACCTGTTAAAAGAGCTTGGCAAAACCAACAAACCCATCCTTTTAAAACGCGGTCTCGCAAACACACTTAAAGAGTTTCTTATGAGTGCGGAATATATTATGTCCGAAGGCAATCAGAATGTTATTCTTTGCGAAAGAGGTATCAGAACCTTTGAAACCTACACAAGAAACACGCTTGACCTTTCTGCCGTTCCAATGCTGAGAGAACTCACTCACCTGCCCATCGTAATCGACCCAAGCCATGCAACAGGCGTTGCAAAGCTTGTCAAACCCATGGCCATGGCGGCAGTTGCCGCAGGTGCAGACG
>JAFYVD010000034.1 GCA_017558425.1 Clostridia bacterium
TGCACCCATTGCGTCCGCAATTGCGGCGGTATCGGTGATGTATTTTATACTTTTAATCCTTTTTTCCTCGTCGGGAGTGGAAAGATTGATATAGTAGGGGGAGTGAACACTTAACACTATATTATGCTTTTCTGCTTCGGCTTTCAGCTCCAAAGCAGTTTCGTTTTTTAATTTAACACCTTTTGTGCAGGAATATTCATATGCATCCAGCCCCATTTGGCGGAGCCAGCCGGGCATTTGAACAGAATGTTTATATCCCTGGTCGTAAAAGGACTCCGAGTTGCCGGAGGGTCCGAAAAGTACCATATATTACACCTCTTAAAAGTTACCGATTATTGCATTGTTCTTGAAACCTGAATGACTCCGCGAACGCTCATAAGTTTTTTCATAAGACTGTCCAGCTGACCGGATGAATTAACTTCAACCGTCAAGACAATAATGCCGACGTTGTCTTTTGTGACTCTGGCATTACAAGAATGTGTAGGTATGCGGAATTCGGAAATAACAACCATAATATCTGCCAGAAGATTTGTTCTGTCGTCTGCTGTGATGTGCATCTCGGTGAGATAGGAAGTTGAAGAGGGTTTTTCCTCCCACTGAACTTCAATGAGTCGGTCGGTTTCACCTTCGCCGACGAAGTTGTTAATTACATTCACGCAGTCTTTGCGGTGAACGCTGACGCCTCTGCCGCGAGTGATATAGCCTACAATGTCGTCGCCGGGCACAGGGTTGCAACAACGGGAAAGGCGGACAAGACAATTGTCAATGCCGGTAACAATAACGCCGTTGCTGGATGTTTTATGCGAAAATACGGTGGTTTTTTCTTCGGGAGAAAGCTTTGCAAGCTCTTGTTTATAAAACATAGTGAGCTTGGATACAATTCTGCTGGCGGGGATTCCACCATAACCGATGGCTGCAAACAAATCGTCCGAAGAGGAGAAATGGTTGCGCTCAATTTCCTGATTAACTATATTTTCGTTATAAATCTGGCTATAAGAAAAGCCGGATTTTTTAATTTCTTTTTCAAAAATTTCTTTTCCGCGAACAATGTTTTCGTCACGCTTTTCACGTTTAAACCATTGGTTGATTTTCTGACGTGCGTTTGATGTGCGGACAAGCTTCAGCCAGTCACGGCTGGGGCCGTGAACCGTGGAAGATGTGATGACATTTACGATGTCGCCATTTTTAAGCGGATAGTAAAGCGGCACAAGTTTGCCGTTTACCTTTGCACCTGTCATTTTTGAACCAATGGCACTGTGAATTGCATAGGCAAAGTCGATGGGACAACTGCCGGTGGGCAGAGAAATAACATCGCCTTTAGGAGTGAAAACAAAAACCTCGTCTGCAAAAATGTCGGTTTTTAAAGTCTGCATAAATTCTTCGCTGTCCGTCAGACTTCCCTGAATTTCCAACAGTTCGCGAAGATGGGTGAATTTGGATTCGTCCTTGTCTTTGTCGATGCCGTCTTTGTATTTCCAGTGTGCCGCAATACCGTATTCGGCAATGCGATGCATCTCTTCGGTACGAATCTGTATTTCAAACGGAACGCCTCCACGACCTATAACAGTGGTATGAAGCGACTGATAAAGGTTGGGCTTGGGTATTGCGATATAGTCTTTAATTCTGCCGGGGATAGGAGTGTATAAATCGTGAATAACACCCAGAACCGCATAACATTCGGGTATGGTTTTCACAATGATTCGAACGGCAAAAATATCATAGATTTCATCAATGTTTCTGCCTTGCATATAAGTTTTCTTGAAAATACTGTAAACGTGCTTGATTCTGCCGCTGACAGAACCGTTGATGTTTAATTCAGTAAGTTTGTTTTCGAGTGCTGAAGTGATGGTGTCTATAAAACTGTTGCCCGACATTTTATCTTTAAGAGAATCGGCAATTTCCGCATAAGCGATAGGGTCAAGATATTTCAAGGCAAGGTTTTCAAGCTCCGCCTTTATTTTAAACATACCGAGACGTTCGGCAATTGGTGCGAAAATTTCAATTGTTTCCTTTGATTTCTGGCGACGTTTATGGTCGGGCATTACGTCCATTGTGCGCATATTATGCAGTCTGTCAGCAAGCTTTATCAGCATTACACGAAGGTCGCGAGCGGTGGACATAAACATTTTGCGCAGATTTTCAATCTGTGCCTCTTCCTGTGAGTCAAACTGAATTTTACCCAGTTTTGTAACTCCGTCAACCATAAGTGCAACATTTTTTCCGAACTGCAGTTCAAGGTCGTGGAAGGATACATCGGTATCTTCCACAGTGTCGTGCAGAATTCCTGCGGCAATGGTGTCGCAGTCCAGAAGCATATTTGAAATGATTATGGCTACCTGAAGGGGGTGACATATATAATCCTCGCCCGAAACTCGCTTTTGATTTCCATGGGCTTTAAGCGCAAACTGAAAAGCTTTTTGCACTATTTCGATATTTCCGCCCGAATGGGATTTCTGTATATCGGATAAAAGAGTCTCGTAAAGTTCCTGATAGCTGAGCATTATACTCACCTCCTTAAAGTGTTTTTTGTCGGTTATTTTAATATTGTAACCGAAACCTCATTAAAATTCATATTGAAAGATGCAACTCCGGTGCGACTGAAAAATTCAAGACAGGATACAATTAAATCTGCATCACAGTCAAATCCGAAATCTCTGGAAAGAGCAGATTCGATGGCGTCAAGGTCGGTGTAAACCACCTGCTCACCAAAACTTTTCAGATGGCGGTATACTGCGGCGAGAAGGTCTCTGCCGGGAGCGTTTTTCAGTTCGTCCGGCGGTGGAAGTATATCCGCAATTATAAGTTGGGGAGTGTATGTGTTGTTCCATTCGTTAACAGTAAGCGTTCCCGTAACGGAAATATAGTCATTTACATTGTATTTTTCATTTATATCGGGTCTGCGGAAAGCAACGGCTTCAAATGTTGTTCCGTCCTTTGCAAGAATGAGTTTGATATGCTGACCCTTGTCGCCCATCGGGCGTTTTCCGGCAATTCTGACACCGCTGCATATAAAGCAAGGTTTGGGGTTGGACACCCCGAAAGGTTCAAGCAGACGAAGATTGTCAATATCTTCAACTGTAATGAATTTGACGGCAAGCTCAAATTCTACCGTGGTGAATGGTGTTTTGGACTCTTCTGTCATTGTTTCTTCGGCATATTTGTTTATAGCCTGGTCCAAAGCGGCAATGTTTTCAGGCGGAAGAGTGAAGCCGGCGGCAAGCTCGTGACCGCCGTATTTTGTAAACACGTCACCGCAACTTTTCATAGCGTCAAACAGATTGAAACCCGGTACACTTCTGCCCGAGCCTTTGCCAACACCGTCGTCACAACTGATGAGCAGACACGGCTTATAATATTTATTGGTAATTCTTGAGGCAACTATACCTATAATTCCGTGATGCCAGCCATATCCCGAAAGGATAAGTACGGATTTGTCGCGGAAAGAGGGGTCATTCTCAACCATTTGTTCAGCGTCGCGTAAAATTGCCGCTTCCTGAAGTTGCCTGTCACGGTTTTCTTCGTCGAGATATTTTGCCAGCTCCATACACTGCGAAAGATTGTCGGAGAGGAGAAGCTGAACAGCTTTTTCAGGGTTTCCGATTCTGCCTGCGGCGTTAATTCTCGGAGCGAGAGTGAAGCCTACGGTTGAGGCGTCAACAGACCTGCCGCGAAGACCTGAAATGTTAATGAGGGCATCGAGCCCGGTGTTAGGCGCGGATTGCAGTTTTTTAAGACCGAAATCCACAATTATTCTGTTTTCGTCGGTGAGATCAACTACATCGGCAATGGTGCCGGTTGCGATGATGTCGCCAAACATATCAAGAATTTTTACGGCAAATTCATTTTCAAGAGCACACAGAAGTTTGAAAACTACGCCAACTCCCGAAAGAGCCTTGAAAGGATATGGACAGTCGGAACGATGAGGGTTTACAACTGTGCAATCGGGCAAAACGTCGGGACATTGGTGGTGGTCTGTTACAACAACCTCCATGCCGAGCTCTTTTGCATATGCGACTTCGTCGCAGGCGGTGATGCCTGTATCTACGGTGATTATCAGTTCACATCCGCTGTCGCAAATGGATTTTACAGCATCACAGTTTAGGCCGTAGCCTTCGGTTTCTCGGCTGGGAATGTAAAAGGAAACTTCTGCACCAAGACCGGAAAGATATTTTACCAAAATTGCCACAGAAGTGATACCGTCAACATCATAGTCGCCGTAAATGGTTATTTTTTTACCGGACGACACCGCACCACGAATGGTTTCAACGGCTTGGTCCATACCTTTCATAAGGAAAGGAGAATGAAGGCTGTAAACAGATTTTTCCAGAAAAACCGAAAGAGATTCGGAAGAAGAAATACCTCTGTTTAAAGCCACCGCCGCTGTAAGCGGGGAAATACCGGCTGTAGCCGCAAGCTCTTTAGCTTGCGGCATATCAGGCGAATATTCACGGTATCTGATTTTGTGTATCATTTTAACTCCTTAATTTTGTTCGAAATATGTCGATTCGGCACTCAGTGAGGCAAAACCGGTTTGTCTTAAAGCTTCGTAAAGCACAATGGCAACAGAGTTGGAAAGATTTAAAGACCGGGTTTCCTCACGCATAGGAATGCGGATACATTTGTCAAGATTTGCGGAAAGCAGTTTTTCGGGAAGCCCTGCGGTTTCTTTGCCGAAAAACAGAAAATCTCCGTCTTTAAACTGAACGTCGGTATAGCACGAAGGTGCTTTTGTTGTGCAGAAATAAAAATTTCCGCCGCTGTTTTTTTCAAAAAAATCGTCCAGGTTTTTATAGTAAGTTATATTAAGCAGATGCCAGTAATCAAGGCCGGCACGTTTAAGCTTTTTGTCGTCAATTTTAAATCCCATCGGCTCAATTATATGGAGCGCTGCACCGGTGACGCTGCAAGTGCGGGCAATGTTTCCGGTGTTCTGAGGGATTTCAGGTTCAACAAGAACAAGATTAAACATTGAATTTTCATGCCTTTCGAAAAATTATTTGTCTAAAACATCAAGTATTCCGGAAGCAATGCCTGCGGCGGCGATATTAAGGTTGTCTTCAGACAATAAAAACTCCTGGTCGCTGTAATTACTTAGAAAAGCAACTTCAACAAGCACGGCGGAAGTGGTTGTGCCACGAAGTACGGCGAGCTCGTCCTCAGAACGGATTCCACCGTTTTTAAGCCCGGTATGTTCCACTAAATGCTGCTGAATTATGTTTGCAATGCTTTTTGATGATTTTAGATTGGGATATTTTATGTCCTTTTTTTCGCTGTAAAGTGTCAAAGCTCCCGAAGGATTGGGGGTGGTATGCGAATTGTGATGAATACTTACAAACAAAAGAGCGTCGTTTGCGTTGGAAAAGGAGTATCTTTGACTGAGGGCAGTGGCGGAATCGCTGGAACGGGTAAGCATAACACGGATACCGTGTTCCTTAAGAATTCGAGCTACCTCGAGCGTGATATGGAGATTGACGTCCTTTTCGTAGATGATTTTTGTCCCATATTGGTCGTAAGCGATTGCACCAACGTCCGAACCACCGTGACCTGCGTCGAGAACAACAACAGAATCGTCTGTTACATTCCAGTATTTATCATAAACAATTTCAATTTCTTCTTCCTTGTCCTCTGTAGCAACATCGTTTGTAGAGGAAAGGTCAGTTTTAATTTTTGATGTGTCAATTTCAGAAGTGCCTGTAAAAGACAGGGTAGCTGAAAGTTTGTTGGATGAAAGTACAAAATTTTTGTATAAAACCTCGTCCAAATCGGCAACCACTTTGTAGTAGGAATCGTGGTTTGCAGTACGAATCCGCTGAATTCCACCGCTTGAAACCTCGATATTTTTGCTCCCTGAATAGCTGGCACCATCCAATTCCAATACCGTTCGGACAGGATTGTCCATGTTATAAATACGGTAAGAAGAAAGGGGGTTGGAAAAAGTGAATTTTACAACAAGCTCCTTGCCCGAAACGGAATACATCATAGATGTAATACGGGTGGATGAAACTGTAACGTCTTCAGGACTTTTAATATAAACTATATGATATGCGGAATCCCAGGAAACTTCATAGTTTAAAGCTTCCGATATAAATCTTACGGGCACCATAGTTCTGTCACTGACTAATATGGGGGCGCTGTCAAGCCTGTTGGGCACAGAATTGACATAAGCTATGTTAGAACCGATGGTTAAAACAATTTCTGTACCGTTTGCATTAACAGTAACCTTTTTTGTGCTTTCCTCCCATGAAATGTCTGCACCGAAACAGTCGAACAAAGCACGGACAGGCACCAGTGTTCTGTCGTTGCGGATAACGGGAGCAACATCACAATCAACCGTTTTGCCGTCTACCACAAGGGAAATGCCGCGTGCGGCAACGGAAAACGGGAAGGTGAGTAATATTGATAATATTATAATAAAACTAAGTAATCGCGTTTTCATATGTCTTCTCCGGATTTGTAAAAATAAAGTATATCAATAATTATTCGACAAAAAGAGGTAACAATCCTTCGAAAAACTCAAAAAGTAATATTATTGTAATAATATATCGGTGAGCTTAACAATATCTCCGGCACCCATTACTAGAATGGTATCGTTTGCGGAGGCAACCGACTTCACCATGGATGCAATATCCTCAAAATTACCTATATAGTAGCATTCGGAAAAAGTCTCTGACATTTTGTCGGCAAGCATCTTTGATGAGATGGTGCCATCGTTCTTTTCGCGAGCGGCATATATATCGGCGAGAATCACCACGTCAGCTTTTTCAAAGGCGGATGCAAATTCGTCGAAAAACATTTTTGTTCGGGAATAAGTGTGAGGCTGGAAAATGCAGATTATCTTGCCATCTGTAATTTGTTTGGCAGTGTCAAGAGTTGCCTTGATTTCGGTTGGATGATGCGCGTAATCGTCGTAAATTTTTGCTCCGCAAACATTTCCACGCAGTTCAAATCTTCTTGAAGCGCCCTTGAAATCGGTTAAAGCGTCAGCAGCTTTTTGCATATCAAGACCAAACATATATGCGTTTGCAAGTGCTGCAAGGGAGTTGGACACGTTGTGCGAGCCGTGAACCGAAAGGGTAACATCGCACAACTTTTCTTCCTTATATAATAATACATATTTTGTACGACCGTCAGATACGTGAATTTCGGAGGCCGTAAAGTCCCCGCCGGACAGCCCATAGGTAACAACTTTTTGCGGAACTGCCGACACGATTTTCATAAGTTCGACATCGTCCTGACAAGCCACAACAAATCCGTCTGTATGTACGTTGCCGAGAAACTCGGAATAAGCACTGTGATAATCGTCAGCGTCTTTGTAATAATCAAGATGGTCGGGTTCAACATTTAATATTGTTGCGCAATATGGGCGGAAATTTAAAAAACTGCGGCAATACTCGCAAGCCTCTGCAATAAAATAATCTCCGGAACCGATTTTCATATTGTTTTTGATTATATCAAGGTAGGCACCAACGAGAATTGTGGGGTCTTGACTAAGCTTTTCAAAAATGTAGGAAACCATGGATGTAACGGTGGTTTTTCCGTGTGTACCAGCAATGGCAATGGATTTTTTATATTCGTCCATTATGTATCCGAGCAATTGAGCTCGACTGATAATGTCAATCCCCAGACGATTTGCCTCTTTGATTTCGGGGTTGTCGGCAGATACTGCCGAAGTGTAAACAACAGCTTGAGCCGAATGGACATTTTCGGGGAAATGACCATTGAAAAATTTAAGACCTTTAGCTTCGAGCTGAGAAATTGTAAAAGAATAATTGATGTCAGAACCGGAGACAGAGTAGCCGTTTGACAAAAAAATCTCAGCAAGAGCACTCATACTGATGCCACCAACACCGATAAAATGTATGTTGTTTTTACCTGATAATATGTTATTCATTAAAAAAACCTCTGTTTTTTCATATTTTTGTTGTAATTATTGCCGGAAAAACCCAAAAATACAATGTGTTTTTTCTACAAAATTACTAAATAGGGATATTTTGAAGTTGTGATTTATATAATATTACTATATGAATGTCTTGAAAAATAATTCCAATTATGGAAAATGCACAAAAGATATAAAAATGTGCAGCGCGAAAAGCTCTGAAACATCGCATACAGATACTGTGGGTGAGATAGTTGTTTGAGCTTTAAAACCACAATATATTCTATTTTACACTTATTTTTTGCTCTTGTCAATATAGAATGTGTTAATAGGAAATTTGACAAACCGGATTTTTTGTAGTAGAATAGTCGGCGATGAAAGGAGATGTGTTAAAATGTTTGGAGCACAAAAAACAGTCTCCGAGGTTTTATCCTCCAGACTGGCACAAGCGGTACTGCTTGTGGTAGCTGCCCTTACTGTAATGACCACCTCTACGCTTTTATCCATCAAAACCGTCAATGTTTCGATTGACGGCGGAAAATCTATGGCTATAACAACCATAGACAAAACAGTGGGTCAGATTCTTGCCCATAACAACATTGCAGTCGGAGAACACGACTTTGTCTCTCCGCCTCTTGCATCTAGGTTAAATGACAACCAGAGTATTACTATAGCAAGAGCATTTCCGATAAAGGTTAATCTCGGAAATGATGGTGTTATAATTGAAACTGTTTCTAAATCCGTTGCGAAAGCACTTGCGGAAAACGGTATAATAATCGGTGAAACAGATATTGTAACGCCTTCGTTGGATAGCGTAGTAAACAAAGGAACAGAAATTAGCATCACTCAGGTGGCAGAGGATATGATAACTGTAACGGAGGATATTCCGTTCAAAACAGTTTCATCTCCCAATGGCAGTCTGCAACGTGGTACAACAGAAATTAAAACCGAAGGTAAAGTTGGTATTAAAGAAATTTACTATAAGGTTGTACATCACAATGGTGAAGAAATTTCCCGCGAACTTGTGGGAGAGAGAGTTGTTCAGGAACCTGTGACACAGGTTTTTGAGTATGGCACAAGCTATCATGGTGCGGCTCCGGCTTCGCGTGGTAGCGTTGAACGTGGCGAAAGCAGATCGTTCAGCTATTCGGCAGTTTATACTTTTGCTGCATCAGCTTACGACCTTTCTTATGAAAGCTGCGGTAAAAACCCCGGCGACAGAGGTTATGGGATTACAGCAAGCGGTATGCAGGCTCAAAGAGGTGTTGTAGCGGTTGACCCGTCGGTTATTCCGCTTGGTACAAAGCTCTATATTGAATCGGCAGATGGTTACCCCGACTACGGTTATGCGGTTGCCGGAGATACCGGTGGAGCAATTAAAGGTTACAGAGTCGACCTCTTTATGGATAGCCATGCAGAAGCGATAAACTTTGGCAGAAGAAATGTTAAGGTTTATATTTTGAATTAAGATAAAAGAATCATGCAAGCTTTCGCAATTTTGCGGAAGCTTGTTTTTTGTTGTGAAAAAAAGGGAGAAAAAAGGCAAAAAAAGTATTGACAAAGTAAGAAAGGTGTGGTAAAATGAAAGTCCACCTGATGAGAGAAGGTGGGCGGTCACATCGGCTTTAAAAAATTTTTTAAAAA
>JAFYVD010000035.1 GCA_017558425.1 Clostridia bacterium
AATCCGTAAGTTATATCGGGGAATACGGCGGGAGTATTGTTGTCGCAATACGCCATGAACGCAAAGTTTAAAATCTCGTCCGAACCGTTTGTTACAAGCACTTCTGAAAAATCCACGCCGAGGTTTTTGGCGATGGCTTCGGTGAGTGCCCGACATTCCGGGTCGGGATAAAGCTGAAGATTTTTTGCCGATTCAGCCGCCTGCGAAATGGCTTTGTCTGAAGGCGGGAAGGGCGATTCGTTTGTGTTCAGCTTAAGATATTTCATATCTTTGGGCTGTTCACCCGGTGTATATGGAGTTAAATTTTTATACTTTTCACTGAAAAATCTGCTCATTGTTTAGTCCTCACTGCGGATTGTAGCACTTCTTGCGTGTGCTGTGAGGCCTTCTTTTTCAGCGAAATAGCCCACATCTTTCGCAACTCTTGCAAGTGCTTCCTTTGTATAATAAGTGTACTGAGTTTTTTTGATGAAATCGTCCACCGAAAGAGGAGAAGAGAATTTTGCTGTTCCGCTTGTCGGCAGAGTGTGGTTGGGGCCTGCAAAATAGTCGCCCAACGCTTCGGGGCAATTTTTGCCCATGAAAATTGAACCTGCGTGACGAATCATATCAAGATAATCAAACGGATTGTCAAGGCAAAGTTCAAGATGTTCGGGAGCAATTTCGTTTGCAATTTCAATTGCGGACGGAATATCTTCCGAAACAATGATTTTACCGTTGTTGTCAATTGACGCCCTTGCGATTTCTTCTCTTTCAAGAAGGGGAAGCTGACGCTCAATTTCGTCGCTTACCTTTTTTGCGAATTCTTCGCAATCGGTAACTAAAACTGCACTTGCGAGCTTGTCGTGCTCTGCCTGAGAAAGAAGGTCTGCCGCAATGTGGGCAGGGTTATTTGTGCCGTCAGCAACCACGAGGATTTCGCTGGGGCCTGCAATCATATCAATGGAAACCATACCGAAAACCTGTTTTTTGGCTTCTGCCACAAAAGCGTTTCCCGGTCCCACAATTTTGTCAACCTTGGGAACGGACTCTGTGCCGTAAGCAAGTGCGGCAATGGCCTGAGCGCCGCCCACTTTGAAAATTTTGTCCACGCCTGCGATTTGGGCCGCCGCGAGGATTACGGGGTTTACTTTACCGTCTGCGGACGGGGGAGTAACCATCACGATTTCGGGCACGCCTGCGATTTTGGCAGGGATGGAATCCATCAGAACAGTTGAAGGATAAGCCGCTGTGCCGCCCGGTACATAAAGACCTGCACGGTCAACCGGGATGATTTTCTGACCTGTTACAATACCGTTTTCGTCGTTTATAATAAAGCTGTTTCTAACCTGTCTTGAATGAAATTTGCGGATGTTAATCGCCGCTTTTTTTAATATTTCAAGAAATTCCTGCGGGACTGATTTAACAGCTTCTTCAATTTCTTCACGGGAAACAAGAAGTGTATCAAGCTTTGCTTTGTCAAATTTTTCGGTATATTTTAAAAGTGCCGCATCTCCGTTTGTGCGGACGTCTGCGATGATGTCCGAAACAATGCCGCTGACATCAACTTCAGGCACAACTCTTGCGAATATATCGTCGGCTGAAACTTCGCCGAATTTTAATATCTTAATCATTTTTTTCCTCCACTAATTTTGCCAGATGCTCTGTGATTTTCTCAATCTGTTCGCCTTTGAATTTAAAGCTTGATTTATTTGCAATAAATCTCGCACTGATGGGGACGAACTTTGTTACCACCGCAAGATCGTTTTCAACCAGAGTTTTGCCTGTTTCAACAATGTCCACAATAACGTCGGACAGACCTAAAATTGGGGCAATTTCAATTGAACCGTTAAGGTGGATGATATCAATATCCCTGCCGAGGGAATCGTAATAACCTCTTGCTATATTGGAAAATTTGGTAGCTACCCTGAGGGTTTTTGAGGGGTCGTCGCGAAAATCCTTTTTTGCCGCAACAGCCATATGGCATTTGCCGATATCAAGGTCCAAAAGCTCGTAAACGTCGGGTGAGTATTCAAGGAGAATATCTTTGCCTGCAACGCCGATATCTGCTGCACCTCGTTCAACATAAATAGCAACGTCGGAAGGTTTTACCCAGAAATATCTGACGCCTTTTTCTTCATTTTCAAATATAAGTTTTCTGCCTTTTTCCAGAATTGAAGGACATTCAAACCCTGCGTCTGCAAACATGGAATATACTTTTTCGCCAAGTCTTCCTTTGGGAAGTGCAACATTAAGCATTGTTTTCAAGAGTTTCAACCCCTTCCTCTGTGATTTTAACAAGCTGACGGTATCTGATTTTGTCGGGAATCTGTTTCTGTGCCATAACGGAATTTCCGCCCGCGATCATCAGATTAACCGCATTTTTTACGGTAACAAAATCTATGCTGTCGTCATAAAGCATAACGGTGTCAACATCAAACTGCTTTTTATCTGAAGTGAGTCGTTCAAGCAAATCAAGATAAACAGCAAAACCGATTGCACCTGATTTTCTGCCCATTTTCTGCATCAGGTTGTCATACTGACCGCCCGACAGAATACCCGTTGCAACTCCGTTGATAAAGCCTTTGAAAACAAATCCGTTATAATAGTTCATATCGCCGATAACCGAAAAGTCTATGCGGATTTTGCCTTTGAGACCGCTTTTTTCAAGAGCGGAAATGATGCTTTTAAGACGGGAAACCTCTTCTTTACAGGGAAGCTCGTCGAGAACAGGTGAAACTTTATCAAGACTGCCGTAAGTTGAAACGAGTTTCTTCAAAAGATCGGGATTTTTTCCTTCAGCTTCGCAGATTGCACCAATTGCGTGAGCGTTCTTTTCGCCAACCGCCTGTGTGAGTTTTTTAACTGCGGCAGAAGAAACACCGAGAGATTCGATTACAGCGGACAAAATGCCGAGATGGGAAATATCAAGCACAAATTCATCCGAAATATTTTTCAGACTTTCTGCCGCAAGAGTTATCACTTCGCAGATGCAGTAATCGTCAATATCGCCGATACATTCAAGTCCTGCCTGCATAATTTCTTTAAAAGACTGAGTACCGCCCGAAATTCTGTAAACATTTTCGTTATAATACACTTTATGTACTGTTCCGGGAAGGTCCTCGGTGTTTTTGATTATGGAAAGTGTAACGTCAGGCTTTAAAGCCATAAGTTTACCGTTGGTATCGGTGAAAGTGATTACATTGTCCGACACAAGAAAGTCCTTGTTGCGGACATACAGGTCATATTCCTCGAATTTACTCATTTTATATTGGGAGTATCCGTATTTGTTATAAAGGCTTCTCAGCTGAAATACAGCTTTTTCGTCGTTCTTTAAAAGGTTTAAATCCATTTACTTTTCCTCCAGCTTTTTAAGAACTGATTTGTATCCGCCGCTACCGTAAACAAGGGCACGGTTAACACGGCTGATTGTAGCAGTGCTTGCACCTGTTTCTTTGGAAATTTCCTGATAGCTTTTGCCTGCCTTTAAAAGCTTAGCCACCTGAAAACGCTGTGACAGGTCCTGAAGCTCTTTCACTGTGCAGATATCATCGAAAAATTTACCGCATTCTGCGGCTGTATCAATAGAAAGTATAGCTGCGAAAAGTTCTTTTGTTTCTTTGGTCTGTAATGTCATATCAATTACTCCATTTCACTTTAATACTTTAACAGTATATCACTTTAAAGCGCTAAAGTCAAGAGGAATATGAAAAAATTTGAATAACTTTTGGGGAAAAGCATTGTTTTTGTATTTTTGGTGTGGTAGAATAAATCTATAACATTGTCTATAAAGGAGAATAAAAATGTTTGAAAACGTTAAAAAGTTCTGTGATTCTTTTTTAGAACTCGGTCATCCCGGATTTGACCTGGCGGTTTATAAAGACGGCGAAAGCGTGCTGCGCTATATGAATGGCTACAGCGACCTTGAAAATAAAATAAAAGTGGACGGAACGGAAAGATATAATATTTATTCCTGCTCCAAACTGATAACTTGCACGGCGGCACTGTTGCTTTGGGAGAAAGGAATGTTTTCGCTGGAAGACAAGCTTTCGGATTATATGCCTGAGTTTACGGAAATGACAGTGAAAACTGATGAGGGGATAAAAAAAGCAAAAAATCCTATTCTGATAAAACATTTGTTTGAAATGACTGCGGGATTCAGCTACAATTGTTTCTCCCCACAGCTTAAGTTGGCAAGAGAAGAAACTGCAGGCAGGTGTGACACCCGTGAAACTATGAAATATCTTGCGAAAGAACCGCTTCTTTTTGAACCGGGCGAGAGATGGGAGTACAGCCTATGCCATGATGTTCTTGCGGCGTTTGTTGAAGTTGTGTCGGGCGAAAAATTTGAGGTTTATGTGAAAAAGAATATTTTCGACCTTCTTGATATGAACCGCTCTACGTTTATGTTGCCTGATTCCGAGATTGACACCATTGCTGAGCAATATCGTTTTGAAGAAGGCAAGGCGGTAAATGTCGGAAAAAACATATGCGGTTATAAGTTTGGCTCAGGTTATGCTTCGGGTGGAGCCGGTTGTATTTCGACGGTTGATGATTATATGAAATTCCTCGAAGGACTTCGCACATTTAAACTGCTTAAACCCGAAACAATCAGGTTGATGTCTATAAACCGTCTTACCGACGACCAGGCAAGGACCTATTGGGAATGGGGACATCATGGGTACGGACTTGGCGTTCGTTGCCCGAGGGGAATTGACAAATATATTGATTTCGGTTGGGGAGGGGCTGCTGCGGCTTTTCTTGCCATTGATCCGCAAAATAACATTTCGATATATTTCGGTTCGCATATGTTGTCGTCGCCTGTTCAGGGATTTCGCAGAATGATTTACAGATTTGTCAGAGCGGAATTGGTGGATAAAGGCGGAGTTGATGAAATATATGATTCGTTAAAAGAAGTATATGGTTACAATCTGACCTATTAAAAGGTGGTTAAATATGAAAAAAATTCTTGCAATATTTTTAACAGTAATTTTGCTTACTTCCTGCGGTGAAAAAAAGAGCGAAACCGGAGGAGAGCCGATAACCGAACCCAAAATAGAAAAGGTCAGTTTTTTAGGATGCGGAGATAATATCACATATCAGGGCAATATAAAGGATGCGTTGAGCGAGGCACTGCCGGGGGGAAGAAAATATAATTTCAAACCTGTTTTTGAAAATGTGATGCCCTTCGTAAAAGCTGCCGACATTGCTTTCATAAATCAGGAAACGGTTATGTGCGGTGAAGGCTATGAACTTGGCTTTTATCCCAGATTTAACAGTCCGCAGGATTTGGGGCACGACCTTGTTGAACTTGGATTTGATGTAATAGGGATTGCAAACAATCATATGCTGGACATGGGAGCGGACGGACTTGAACAGACCATAAAGTTCTGGAAGAATCAGGACGCTTTGATGATTGGCGGTTATGAAAACGAAGAGGATTATAATACAATCCGTGTCCTTGAAAAAAATGGAATTAAAATTGCCTTTTTGTCCTACACCTACGGAACGAACGGACTTAGCAAAGCTGCATCATCGTCTGTTGCCATCCCTTATATAAAGGATGAAGTTATAAAAAAACATATTGAGTCGGCAAAGTCGGTTTCTGATTTTATAATGGTGTCAATTCATTGGGGGAATGAGGATTGGTTTAACTATACCGACGAACAACAGCGCATCGCTCAGCTTATTGCAGATGCCGGTGCTGATGCAATAATCGGACACCATCCGCATGTAATTCAGCCGATAGAATGGCTGACCGGAGTGAACGGAAACAAGACTCTTTGTGTATATTCGCTGGGCAATTTTGCCGCGGAACAGGCGTACCAATACAATATGGTGGGCGGTATGATTAAGTTTGATATTGTTCAGGTGGATGACGGCGATGCCTGCCTTGAAAATGTGGTATTTGAGCCGACGGTGTTCCATTACAATGCCAATCTTATGAGCAATACTGTCTATCCGATGTCGCAATATACGCCCGAACTTGCGGCAAGGCACGGAGTCCGTACATTTTTTGGGAACTCGCTGAATCTTGATACATTACATCAGTATGTTTACGATACCATATCACCGGAATTTCTGCCGGAGGAATTTAAGGAATAATTAGAAAGGCTGTAGTTAAAAACTACAGCCTTTATTTTATTCAATTGTGACGGTTTGGGTTTTGTCGTTCCAGTTTACTGTGCGGAAAAAGGCTTCTGAAACGGCACGGACAGGTACGAGTGTGCGGCTGTTTATAATTTGTGGAGCCACATCAAGTGTAATGTCCGTAGAATCTTCCATACCGTAAATTCTCATACTGGGGCTGTCGATTGCGAGCTGAACCTGTTTGCCGCGTTTTTTTGCTACAATAGTTTGCGACTGTTCGTACCAGGTTACATCGGCACCGAGGGCTTCGAAAATGGCACGAAGCGGAATCATGGTTCTGCCGTCGATAATCTGAGGAGCAACATCAAGGGTTACTGATTTTGAACCTATTTTCATTTCGTTTTTACCAATGGTCAGGCTGATTTTGTCGAAAGCATGAGCGAGAGATTGGTCTGCAAAATTTTTGAAGGTTTTAGCCTCGGAAATTTTATCAATTGCATAAAACTCGTCGGAGTTATGGTTGTAAACAACGGCAATAGGGAAATTCAGAACGGATGAATTTGTGAACTTTCTTGCTTCAAAGCCACGACTTTTGTTATAGTTTATTGCATAAGTATGGATTTTGTTGTCCTTGCCGTATTTTTCAAAGGTGGAAAGAAGCTTCATAGAGTTGGAACAGCCTGTGCTGTAATAGATAATGATAAAGCTTTCTTTGCCAAGGTCTTCGTTATTGTCGCTGATGATGTGATTGCCGAGGGAAGATGTGGAATTTTTCCAGTATTCCGAGTCATCAATGGCAAACGCAGTATAGCTGACGGAAATCAACAAAATCAGTGTGAGTAAAAGAGACAGGGTTTTTTTCAAATGTATCAACCTTTCGTAAAGTAATGTTTTTATTATAGCAAATGTTAAAATGAAAGTAAAGACTTTTTTACATAAGCGGAGCTATAAGTCGCAAAACATCCTGGAAAAATCGTTTAATAAGATTGCATTTGCAATCTTCGGCGGTAATCTGACGGCATTTGTCAAGCGTATCAAGAAAATCCTTTTTTATGTCAGCTACAGCGGTGGTGTTATACATCAGCACGCCGCATTCAAACTGCAGATACAGACTTCTGAAATCGAGATTTGCAGTTCCTACGGTTGCAGTGTAATCATCAGATACAAAGGTTTTGGAATGGATGAATCCTCCGGAATATTCGTAGATTTTCACACCTGAATCAATAAGTTCGCGATAATAAGAACGGGTGGTCATATGAACAAGCCGTTTGTCCCAGATTTCTGGAGTGATAATTCTGACATCCACGCCGCTTTTGGCCGCAAGTGTGAGAGCAGATACGGTGCTTGAGTCAATTATCAGGTATGGAGTAGTGATATAAAGATATTTTCGGGCGTTGTTGATTAACTGCAGATAGACGTGTTCGCCCACGTTTTCGGTGTCAAGCGGACTGTCGCTGTAAGGGATGATATAACCGCTGTCGTTGTTGGAAAGTTGGTTTCCGGGGAAATATGCCGAATAATCTTCCGAAAGTCCGCTGCAAAGTTCCCACATCTGCAGGAAAATTACGGTGAGTCCCCAGGCGGCATTGCCAGTTACCATAACAGCGGAATCTTTCCAATGTCCGTGTTTTTCAATGGCGTTAATGTATTCGTCGGCAAGATTTATACCGCCCGTGAATGCCACTTTGCCGTCGATGACGGCAATTTTTCTATGGTCACGGTTGTTCTGTATTACCGACAAAACAGGTCGGAATGGGTTGAAAACCACACATTCAATCCCATATTTTTTCAGTTTTTCGGGATAGTTTTTCGGAAGAAGGAAAAAACAACCCATATCGTCATAAATAAGTCGAACTTTTACGCCTGCGGCGGCTTTTCGTCTCAGAATTTCAAGGATGGTGTCCCACATTTTTCCTTCCTGAATTATAAAGTATTCAAGAAAAATATATTTTTCAGCCTTTTCAAGCTCGGCGCAAAGTTTTTCCAGCATTTGCTCGCCGGGGGAAAGATAGAGCGTTGTGTCGGCGTTATAGACGGGAAACCCTGCGAAATTCTGCATATATGATAAAGCGGAGGATGCCGACGTGATGCGAGCGCGGGCTTCTTCAAGCTGTGTTTCGGGAAGGGAAAAATAGTGAGCGGTCCGTTTTGAGACAGCATCCATTCTTTTGGCGGAAGCTCGGAATGTTGACTGAAAGCTGAACATCAGGTAAAACAGTCCGCCGAATAAAGGGAATAGAAGTATTAGGAATACCCAAGTCAGCTTGTATGCCCCTTTGTCTTTACGGGAAAAAATGTAAAGCGAGACCACAAGACTCAAAAATTTTAATACACCTGCAATGACAGCAGATGTTGAACCGCTGCTTAAAAGGAGATATATCATAAAAGTGAGTTGTAATGCTATAAGCAGACCTATAAGGATTCGCTGCTTAAAAAGTTTTCGTAACCATTTTTTGTTCATTTGTGTAAGGCTCCTTGTATTGTTTGTTAAGAGATTCTACCATATATTGCAATGCGGTGTAAATGCTTCTCACACGGTTTTCATATATTTCACTTATTTTTTGAAAAAAGGGCAAAAATTAAACGAGAAAAACTTGACAAATCGGAGAAACGGATATAAAATTAAAATACCCC
>JAFYVD010000036.1 GCA_017558425.1 Clostridia bacterium
GCTTTTTGATGCATTATTAACTAAAAAGATGGTTCGGGAACCGATTCCTCCCTAAGTGAAGGCACCGTTACACCCCTATTTTCTATATAATCTCCTGTTCTTTCATCCATTCAACAGCACGTTGCAGGGTCTGTTCAATGGTATATTTGGGCGTATATCCCAACAAATTTCTCGCCTTTGAATCGTCGGGACACATATGTGCATAAAAATGCCACCATCCGCCGATGGACGGCGAAATCTCTGTTTTATATTTTTCCCAGGAAACGTATTCTATCGGAATTTCCACTCCGTAAATTTTGCCGTAAAGTCGCACAAGCTCATCCGTTGTAATCGGTTTATCTGCCGGTCCCACGTTAAATAGCTTGTTGCCCGATTTTTCCGGCTGTTCTGCCGCCAGAACAAACAGCATTGCAAGGTCGTAAGCATCGCACGGCGAAATTATTGGCTGAGGTCCATCGGGCAGATAAACCGTTTCGCCTTTCATATGTGCTTTATGCACCTCGGCACTTCTGCCACCCAGACATTCTAACGGAATTTTGCCCGGTCCGCAAACGTTCGGAACCATAATGCCTGTGAACAGACATTTTTCATCCTCAAGCATAATCTGCATATCGGCAAAACGCTGAGCATATGTCGGGAATGGACATTTTGACTGATACTGTTCCGGCGTGGGAACCCTTGTGGGCGCACCATACATCCACAAAGATCCACAACCTATGATATGACCTACACTGCCTGCAAGCACATCATAAACAATTTTTGCCTTTCCGGGAAACTCTATCACGGTATCATAACCGCCCGATTTCAGACTTTCAAGCGATGCAGGGTCACTGCAATCGCATTTCACCGCCGTCATTCCTTCAGGCGCATTGCCGCTCCTTGAAGCCACAAACACTTCGTGTCCGCGCTCTTTTAAAATTTCACACACAAATTTACCCATATGGCCTGTGCCGCCAATAACCAAAACCTTCATGTCTTTCTCCTTATCTGACTATTTTTATTGCATTATTTATATTTTTCACCTCAACCACTTTTCCGGGCGAAGCTTCTTCGCCGTCAAGTGCCCAGGAAAATTCTTCTTCCGCCTCAAAGGTGAGTTCCGACGCTTTAAAAAATTCAAACATCGGGTCACTCATATCAGAGTTTGACAATCCGATGAGAATACGGCTGAATTCCGCAACATCTTTGGGATTTTTTATAAGTGCCACTTCAAAAAGTCCATCATTTAAATCCACCAAAGATTTTTCAAGTTTTACAATCCCGCCAACCGAAGTGGAATTTGTAACACTGCCGAAAATATAATCGCCTTCATAAATCTTTTCGGGAGTCGAAACCTTTAAATGATATGGTTTTACCAAGCCAATGTCTCGTATACCTTCAAGCACATACGCCATATGCCCCATTACATTTTTGGTGGTTTGCTGCGTGTTGTAGCTTGCTGCCGTAAACATTCCGAAAGATGCAATATAAGAAAAATAACGGCTGTCCCCGAATTTCCCTGCATCTATATAGGACGGAGCCCCCGACACAATCGCCTGTGCCGCCTTTTTGGGAACAGAGTTAAGTCCCAGCGTTCTGGCAAAATCATTGGTGCTTCCTGTAGGAATATATCCGAGAGGAATATCACTTCCCGAAGAAACAATCCCCGTAATCACCTCATTTAAAGTTCCGTCACCGCCACAGCACACCACAAGGTCAAATTTCTCCTTTGCCGCTTTTATTGCAAACCGGGTGCCGTCGCCTCTTTCGGCGGTTATCTGCACAACCGGCGTATATCCTGCCCGGCAAAAAGTTTCCGCCACATCAAAAAGTGCCGTTCTGGCACGCATTTTCCCGGCGCGCGGATTTATGATAATCATAGCTTTCATATAGTCCACCTCGTATTTTTAATATATCACATTTCTATCCGAAATGTCAATTATAGTTGTAATTTTTTGTTTTTATGGTAAAATTTAAGTAATAACTCAAAAAGGGGACTTTTTATGACTCTAAAAACCATTCTCTTGTCTATGCAGGATTTAAAATACAAAAAATTTCATTCGGCGCTGATGCCCACCGTCAATCCCGACCTTGTGATAGGTGTGCGAATGCCCGAGCTGAGGAAATTTGCAAAAACTTTCGCAAAAACACACGAGTCGGCGGATTTTCTTAAAGCCCTTCCTCACAAATATTATGAGGAGAACAACATTCACGCCTTGATAATTCAGCAGGAACCTGATTTCGACTGCGCTCTTGAACTAACCGAAAAATTTTTACCACACATCGACAACTGGGCGACCTGCGATATGTTTCGCCCAAAAGTTTTCGGCAAAAATCCCGAAAAGCTGATTTCTCACATTTACCGTTGGCTTGATTCGGACAAGCCTTACACCATCCGTTTCGGGATAGGCCTTCTTCACAGCTTTTATCTTGACAAAAATTTCAAGCCTGAATTTCTTGAAAAAGTGTCACAAATCCAATCGGATGAATATTATGTTAATATGATGATTGCCTGGTATTTCCAGACAGCACTTGTGAAACAGTATGACAGTGCAATCCCCTACATAACCGGGCACAGACTTTCCCCATGGGTGCACAACAAGACAATCCGCAAAAGCGTAGAAAGTTTGAAATTTTCAAAAGAAATGAAAGAATATTTTAAATCATTGACCGTAAAGGACTGATTTTCGGTGTTTTTAAAAGTCGCAGAGGGGATTTTGATACCCTTTGTGGGAACAACAGTTGGAAGCGCCTGCGTGTTTTTTCTCAAAAACAGCCTGAGCGACAGGCTTCGTTGTGCCCTGACCGGATTTGCCGGCGGTGTAATGGTAGCCGCGTCGGTGTGGAGCCTTATCATACCGGCGATAGAAATGTCGGAAAATCTGGGAGCTTTCTCGTTTTTTCCGGCGGTGGCCGGATTTTGGGCAGGCATTGTGTTTCTGTTACTTTTAGATAAACTGATTCCTCATCTTCACGCCGCAAGCGGGCAGAAAGAGGGGCTCCAGAGCAAACTGAAGAAAAATTCCATGCTTCTTCTTGCGGTGTTTTTACACAATCTCCCCGAAGGGATGGCTGTAGGCGTGGTTTATGCCGGCCTGCTTGAAGGGAATGCGGATGTTTCTCTTGCCGGGGCGTTGGCGCTTTCGGTAGGAATCGCCCTGCAGAATTTCCCAGAAGGTGCGATAATTTCAATGCCGCTTGCATCCGAAGGAACAAGCAAACCAAAATCTTTTTTATGGGGAGTAATGTCGGGCGTTGTTGAGCCTGTCGGAGCGATTCTCACACTGATTGCCGCACGGATTTTAACCCCCGTACTTCCATACCTGCTCTGCTTTGCGGCAGGTGCAATGGTTTTCGTGGTGGTGGAAGAACTTATTCCCGAAATGTCGCAGGGCAAATATTCCGACCTTGGAACCCTGATGTTTTCGCTCGGTTTTTCCGTTATGATGGCTCTTGACGTGGCGTTGGGATGAAGGCGAGGGGCTCTTTTGTTTGGAGCAGCAAAAACTCATACAAAAAAGAACATCGTTCGCCGAACGATGTTCTTTTACTTTTTATTTTTAGAACAACCCGGTGATTTTGCCGGTGTTGTCAATATCAATTTTGTTTGCAGCGGGTTCTTTGGGAAGTCCGGGCATTGTCATAATTGTGCCTGTCAGCACCACCACAAATCCGGCTCCGGCAGAAACTCTCGCCTCTGTCACGTTCACCTCAAAACCTTCGGGTCTGCCAAGCTTTGCAGGGTCATCGGACAGCGAATACTGGTTTTTCGCAATGCAAACGGGCAGGTTGCCGAAGCCCAGTTCCTCAATACGTGCAATCTGAGCAGATGCCACAGAAGAATAGCTGACTCCGCTACCGCCGTACACTTTTGTTACAATCGCATTGATTTTATCTTTGATGGACATATCAAGCGGATAGAATGGTGTGTATGGCACCGCCTCTTTGTCGGTTACTTCCACGATTTTCTTTGCAAGTGCCACAGCTCCTTCGCCGCCTTTTGCAAAGCCTTCACATTTCACGCAATCCACGCCGTAGCCTGCACAGAATTCTTCAACTGTTTTCTGTTCCGCTTCGGTGTCGCATGCGAAAGAGTTGAGCGTTACGATGGGCTGAATTCCGCATGATTTAATATTTTCAATATGTTTTCCTAGGTTAGGGAGACCTTTTTTCAGCGCCTCAACATTTTCTTTTCCAAGGTCCTCTTTTTTCACGCCGCCGTTATATTTAAGTGCTCGTATTGTTGCAACAATAACTACAGCGCTGGGGTTGAGTCCCGCCTTGCGGCATTTGATGTCCAGGAACTTTTCGCCGCCGAGGTCTGCACCAAATCCCGCTTCGGTGATGGTGTAATCGGCAAGCTTGAGTGCAAGTTTTGTCGCCGTGATACTGTTACAGCCGTGTGCAATATTTGCAAAAGGACCGCCGTGCATCAGGCAAGGAGTATTTTCAAGAGTCTGCACAAGATTGGGTTTAAGTGCGTCTTTCAGCAAAGTTGCCATTGCGCCAACTGCTTTGAGGTCAGCTGCCGTTACCGGCTTGTTGTCATATGTATAAGCAACAATAATTTTACCAAGTCGCTCTTTTAAATCGTCAATTCCTTCGGCAAGGCAGACAATCGCCATAATTTCCGAAGCAACGGTAATCTGGAAACCGTCCTGACGTGTAACGCCGTCAACCTCTCTGCCCATACCGCAGACAATGTTTCTCAGCGCACGCTCGTTCATATCCATTACACGTTTCCAAACAATTTTTTTCGGGTCGATATTCAGGCTGTTACCCTGATAAATGTGGTTGTCCAGAAGTGCGGAAAGCAGATTGTTTGCAGCAGTGATTGCATGGATGTCACCCGTAAAATGAAGGTTGATGTCCTCCATGGGGACAACCTGAGAATATCCGCCGCCTGCCGCTCCGCCTTTCACGCCGAAAACAGGGCCGAGCGATGGTTCACGCAGGGCAATGATGGCTTTTTTGCCGATTTTGCCGAACGCCTGACCTATTCCCACTGTTGTGGTGGTTTTCCCTTCCCCTGCAGGAGTGGGGTTGATCGCAGTTACAAGTATCAGTTTACCATCCTTATTTGATTTTGATTTTTCAATAGCTTCCCAACTGATTTTCGCTTTATATTTGCCATAAAGTTCAAGGTCGTCCGCTCCGATTCCGATTTTTTCGGCAACCTCGGTTATGGGCAACATATTACAGCTTTCAGCAATTTCAATATCTGTTTTCATAATTTTTCCACTCACTTTCAGGTTACATAAATTTTATGTTTTTACACATTTTCAACAGGGTTATCCACAGGAAAAGCGCTTAAAAGCACTTGTTTTGGCAAGTTATCCACATCCCAAATGTGCAAAACCTTGTTTTTTTCCACAAGTTATGCGTTTACATAACGATTTTATCCCCAAGCTCAAGAGACGGGTAGGCATTAAGCCTGCCGTCGCCGATATTTCCTGCAATATACTCATAATATCCGGCGCAACAAATCATTGCCGCGTTGTCGGTACAGAGCACCGGCGGTGGGTATAAAACCGAAATACCGTCTTTATTTGCAAGATTTTCAAGTTTTTTTCTGAGGTATCCGTTGGATGCAACGCCCCCGGCAAGACAGACCGTCTTCACGCCTTTTTGTTTTGCCGCATAAAGCGTATTTTCCGCCAGCACATCCGTCACAGCCTCCTGGAAGGATGCCGCAACATCTTTTATATTCACCTGCTCATTTTTCTGCTGAGCATTGTGTATATAGTTCATCACGGCAGTTTTCACGCCGCTGAAACTGAAATCCATTTTATTGTCAAATTTCACCCTGGGGAATTTGAGTGCATCCTTATCCCCTTCTTTTGCCGCATTTTCAACAAGCGGGCCACCCGGATATCCAAGCCCGATAACTCTGGCAATTTTGTCAAAAGCCTCGCCTGCCGCATCGTCACGCGTTCTGCCCAGAATTTCAAACTCGCCATATCCCGTAACGTGGACAATGTGACTGTGTCCGCCCGATGCCACAAGGCAAACAAAAGGAGGTTCAAGGGTTGGATGGGCTATGTAATTGGCACAAATGTGCCCTTCTATATGGTGAACGGGAACTATCGGCACGCCAAGCGAAAGTGCAAGCGACTTGGCATAGGACACGCCAACCAGAAGCGCCCCCACAAGCCCCGGACCTGCCGTAACCGCTACTGCGTCTATGTCCGAAAGGGAAAGTCCGCTTTCGGCAACCGCCTTTTTCACCACGGTATCTATATTCGTGAGGTGGTGACGGGATGCAATTTCGGGCACCACGCCGCCATATTCTTTATGAATATCTATCTGTGTAGATATTATGCTTGAAAGAATTTCTCTGCCGCCACGGCTCACAGCCGCCGCTGTTTCGTCGCAGGATGATTCTATTGCTAATATAATCGGTTCCATTTTCTCACTTTCCTACACAAAAATCTTTAAATATTCTGTCAACAATTTCTTCGGACACCGTCATCCCCGTAATTTCGCCGAGAGCTTCTGCCGCAGCGGTTAAATTCACCGCCATAAAATCGGCAGGGACGCCCATTTTATAATCGTCGTACGACGATTCTATCAGGCTTTTCGCCTTTTTCACCGCATCAACATGGCGGATGTTGGAAATGACTGCACTTGTTCCGGAGGAAATCTCCTGAAAATCAAACATTTCGGAAATGGTATTTTTCAAAACATCCACTCCGTCACCTGTTTTTGCAGAAATCTTCACCTTACGGCAATCTTTGAACAGCTGTTCATATTCCGCCTCCGCCGCCGGGTCTGCTATATCCGTTTTATTTAAAATTACTATGATTTTTTTATCTTCAATCAGGCTTAAAACCTGCCTGTCCTCGTCGCCCATTTTTCTGCTGAGGTCAACTACAAAAAGCACAAGATCGGCTTCTTTCACCGCCTGACCGGCTATGCCAACACCAATTTTTTCAACTTCATTATCGGTGTCGTGTATGCCTGCCGTATCAATCAGTTTGATAAGAGCGTGTCCGAGAGTGATATATTCTTCAATACTGTCCCTGGTGGTGCCGGGAATGTTGGTTACAATAGCTCTTTCCCTGCCAACAAGATTGTTCAGCAATGAAGATTTTCCCGTATTCGGCGTGCCCGCAATAACTGTTTTAATCCCGTCACGGGCAAGCTCGCCCGTTGCGGCACTGTTAATAAGTCTGCCAAGTCCTTCAATACAAAGTGTGATTTTTTCTTCAATCACCTCATCCGAAATGCCCGAAACACCTTCCTCGGGGAAGTCTGCTTCCGCACTGAGCATTGCGGTGAGATACACCACATCGTCACGAATTTTATTTATTTCATTTGAAAGTCTGCCTTCAAGCTGGTTTACGCCCAGCGAAAGAGCCAGTTCGCTTTCGGAATTTATAATATCAAGAACAGCTTCCGCCTGCGAAAGGTCCATTTTTCCATTTAAAAATGCACGTTTTGTAAATTCGCCCGCTGTAGCATAGCGTGCGCCCGATTCGGTGAGCAACAGCAGAATTTCTTTCACGGGCGTCATACTGCCGTGACAACTTATTTCCACAACATTTTCGCCCGTGTAGGAATTGGGAGCAAGCATAACCGTAACCACCGCATGGTCAATTATGCTTCCGTCTTTCCTTTTAAGTTTGACAAAATGCGCTGTATGCGTATTTGCTTCAAGCAGCTGACCGCCGCATATTTCCGCCGCAATTTTCACGGCATCTGTTCCGCTGATGCGCACAACCGCAATTCCGCTCGTTCCCGGAGTTGTGGCAAGCGCCGCTATTGTATCTCTGTTCATTTTTTCACCACTTTATTATTCCACTGTAATAAACTGTTGCATACCTTCAAATTTCTTTTCGCCGATACCCGAAACGTTCATTATTTCTTCAATGGCTTTAAATTCGCCATTTGCATCACGATAGCTGATAATTTTGTTTGCAGTTGCCTCTCCCACACCGGGCAGACGCATAAGGTCATCCTTGCCGGCAATATTTATATTAATTGTTCCGGATGTTATCTTTTCGGGTGTAGCGGAAGAAGCAGCCGAATGGTTTTTCTGCTCAGATTCTGCACCGGGCACTTCTGCCGAGCCGGGCTGAACATCTGTCGTATAGTATTCTTTCACCCTATACGCTTCTTCTGTAACCTCGGGTAAAACCGGTTTTTCAATCGTTTTCGTTTCTTCGACCGTTTGTGACGGCACAGTAACCGTTGTTCCGTCTATAAGAATTGCCGCAAGATTCAGCGCCTCAAGGTTGGCATTTTCGGTTGAACCGCCCGCTTTGTCTATAAGTTCGCACAGACGAAGGTCGGCACCCACTTCATAGAGGCCGGGATTGTTAACCGCTCCGCGGATATAAACCTTTATGCCGGGCATGGCAACAGTTGCCGGGGAAGATTTTGTGCCCGACACAAACATTGTGCCGATGGCAACCGCTATCCCCAACACCACCGCCAGAACCAGCGCAAACACTGTTTTTATTTTGCTGTTTCTCTCTGAAATCAAAGGAATCCCTCTTATTTTACTACAATATTAACAAGTTTACCGGGAACGCAAATCACTTTTACAATTGTTTTTCCGCCGGCAATTTCATCAAGTTTGCCCGAAGCTTTCACAGCTTCTTCCATTCCCGCTCTGTCAAGACCGGACGGAATGTTCATTTTTTCTACAATTTTACCGTTAACCTGAAGAACAATTTCAATTTCATCGTCCACAGTTTTTGCTTCGTCATATTCAGGCCAGGGTCTGTAAGCCAATTCGCCTTCAAAGCCTGCCATTTCCCACATTTCTTCTGTGATATGAGGAGCAACGGGGTTTAAAAGCTGGAGGAATGTTTTCAGTTCGCCTTTTGTGATTTTGCCAACTTTATTGAAGTCGTTCACAAGGGCCATAAGTGTAGCAATGGCTGTGTTGAACTTCATTCTTTCCATATCTTCGCCCACTTTTTTAACCGCTTTGTGCATAGCGGATTCCATTTCAGCTGAATAGTTCATATCATCTTTCAGCATAAACTGAAGTGCCCAGACTCTTTCCATAAATCTGTAACATCCTTTTACGCCCTGCATTGACCAAGGTGTTGCCTGGTCAAAAGCACCGATGAACATTTCGTATGTTCTGAATGTATCTGCACCGTAATCTTCAACAATTTCGTCGGGGTTTATAACGTTTCCTCTGGATTTGGACATTTTTTCGCCGTTTTCGCCCAGAATCATGCCGTGAGAAGTTCTTTTTGCGTACGGCTCGCTTGTGGAAACTACGCCGATATCATAGAGGAATTTGTGCCAGAATCTGGAGTAAAGCAGGTGGAGTGTTGTATGTTCCATACCGCCGTTATACCAGTCAACGGGCATCCAATAATCAATATTTTCTTTGGAAGCGAAAGCTTCATCGTTATGAGCATCTGTATATCTGAGGAAATACCAGGATGAACCTGCCCACTGAGGCATTGTATCTGTTTCTCTTGTAGCAGGACCTCCACAATGAGGACAAGTGGTTTTCACCCAGTCTTCCATTTTTGCAAGCGGAGATTCGCCGTTTTCACCCGGTTCAAAGTTTTCTGTGTCGGGCAGAGTGAGGGGAAGATTTTCTTCGCCGATTGATACCCAACCGCATTTATCACACCAAACAAGAGGAATGGGTTCGCCCCAGTATCTCTGACGGGAGAATACCCAGTCACGGAGTTTGAAGTTGATTTTTCTGTTACCGATGCCTTTTTCTTCCAACCAGTCAATCATGGCAGGAATAGCTTCTTTTACGTTTTTGCCTGTCAGGAACCCTGAGTTAACCATTGTGCCGTTGGCAACATCTGTGAACGCTTCTTCCTGAACATTTTCGCCACCGCCCACAACTTCGATGATGGGCAGGTTGAATTTTTTCGCAAATTCGTGGTCACGGGTGTCATGAGCGGGAACCGCCATAATAGCACCTGTACCATAAGTTGTAAGTACATAGTCGGAAATCCAAACGGGGATTTTTGTGCCGTTTACGGGATTTACCGCTTTGATGCCTTTAAGTTCAACGCCTGTTTTGTCTTTTGCAAGCTCTGTTCTTTCAAATTCGGTTTTCTTAGCCGCTTCGTTTACATAATTTAAAACTTCATCGTAGTTTTCGATGGAATCTTTGAGTTTTTCAACAAGTGCGTGTTCAGGAGACAAAACAACATAAGTCGCACCGAAAAGTGTGTCGGGACGAGTTGTGTAAACCAGGATTTTGTCCTCTTTACCGTCGATGTCAAAGTTAACTTCCGCACCTTCGGATCTGCCAATCCAGTTTTTCTGCTGAGTTTTGATTTTGTCAAGGAAATCCGTATCATCAACATCGCTTGAAAGTCTGTCGGCATATTCTGTAATCTTAAGCATCCACTGAGATTTTTTCTTCTGAACAACTTCGCTGCCGCAACGTTCGCAAACGCCGCCAACAACTTCTTCATTGGCAAGACCTACTTTACAACCTGTACACCAGTTGATGGGCATTTCCTGTTTATAAGCAAGGCCTTTTTCGAAAAGTTTAAGGAAAATCCACTGAGTCCATTTATAGTAATTAGGGTCAGTAGTATTGATTTCGCGAGTCCAGTCAAAAGAAAAACCAAGGCTCTGGAGTTGGCGTTTGAAGTTTGCCACATTGTTTGCAGTAACCTTTGCGGGGTGAATTTTGTTCTTAATCGCAAAGTTTTCTGTGGGCAGACCAAAAGCGTCCCAACCCATGGGATAAAGCACGTTATAGCCGTTCATTCTGCGTTTTCTCGCAAGGATATCCATAGCTGTGTAGCTTCTGGGGTGACCAACGTGAAGTCCCTGACCCGACGGATAAGGGAATTCTACAAGTGCAAAAAACTTTTCTTTTGATTTGTCTTCGGATGCGGCAAAGGTATTTTCAGAATACCATTTGTCCTGCCATTTTTTCTCAATTCGTTTATAATCGTAAGCCATTATTCTATTTCCTCCAAGTATGATAAATCTAAGTTGGGGGCGTCCGCCCAGAGTCTTTCAAGTCCGTAAAAGTCCAGACTTTCTTTGTTAAAAATGTGAACTACAACATTGCCGTAATCCATCAAAAGCCAGTTTGCCGCACCATAACCTTCTCTGCGGCAAGCTGCTTCGGTAAATTCCGCAAGCTTTTCTTCTGTTTCGTCGCACAGGGCTTTGATGTGAGGTGCGGATGTACCGCTGCAGATTACAAAATAATCGCAAATACTTGTAAGCTCTTTTATTTCAAGCACTTTCAGGTCGGAAGCTTTTTTACTGCTTAAAATTTCCGCCGCTTTCAGTGCAAGTTCTTTTGAATTTAAATTTGCCAAAAATGTCACTCCTTTTTTATTATCTGCTCATAGCGCCCGAATCTGCCGAAGGAACAGGTGCCGGAACTTGTGCGGGTGGCTCCGGACTGGGTTCCTGCGGTGCAGGTGTCGGTGTGGGTGCCGTAACAGGAATCTGCGCAGGCGGAAGGTTAACCGGCGGGGCTGCAGGGGCAGTTTCCGGGTTTTCGGCAGGCTCTTCTGAGGACTGCTCCTCTTCGGGCGGCTGCTCTTCATCAGTTTCTTCCTCTTCCTCTTCAGGTTCTGCCGCCGCAGATGTGTCTGCAGGGGCAGGGGCAGGCGCAGGTGTTGTTTCCTGTTTCACAACAACGCTGTTCATTTTTGCAATATCTTCCTGGGTTGCATAGAAATATGTCTGAGCTATATTCTTTGCTCCCTCATAATCAACTATGAAATAGGACCCCGCCGCCAGATTTGCCGCATATCCGGGTGCTTCCATAAATTGAATTTCCTGTTCTGCCGTGAGAACCGATGTGCAGTAATCGTAAA
>JAFYVD010000037.1 GCA_017558425.1 Clostridia bacterium
CCTACATGACATTCTGCAACATAAAGCTTTGTAACATCCATGTTGTAGTTGTTTTCAGCGTTTGCAATTGCAGATTTTAATAATTTTTCAAGATCCTCACAAGCTGCCTTCGGGGTATGCTTCAAGATAGCCATAGCAACGTTTGCAGGCTTGTTACGGATTAAATCAAGCACTATCTCAACTTTACGCGGAGAAATGCGGGCATATTTAAGAACTGCCCTTGATTCCATAGTTACACACTCCTTTCGGCTTATCTACCAGATGTTTTACTGCCGGCATGACCTCTGAATGTTCTTGTCGGAGCGAACTCACCGAGTTTGTGTCCAACCATATCTTCAGTTACGTATACCGGAACGTGTTTGTGTCCGTCGTGAACAGCGATTGTATGACCAACGAAGTCAGGGAAAATGATGGAAGATCTGCTCCATGTTTTTACAATGCGTTTCTCGCCGGCTGCATTCATTTCTTGAACTCTTTTGAGCAACACCGGTTGCACGAAAGGTCCTTTTTTAATACTTCTACCCATTAATCAATTGCTCCTTTCGCGTGGCTTATTTGCCGTTTCTGCGCTTCACGATATATTTATCGGAGCGATTGTGGCGTGAACGTGTTTTGTAACCGAGTGCAGGTTTGCCCCACGGAGTTACAGGACCGGGACGTCCGATCGGGCTTCTGCCTTCACCACCACCGTGCGGATGGTCAACAGGGTTCATTACAGAACCACGAACTGTAGGTCTCCAACCCATGTGGCGTTTTCTACCAGCTTTACCGATTTTAACGTTCTCATGGTCGATGTTGCTTACCTGACCGATTGTAGCCAAGCATTTGTCGGATACGTTACGAAGCTCGCCGGAAGGAAGTCTCAAAAGAGCCATGCCGTTCTCTTTAGCCATAAGCTGAGCAAAGTTACCAGCTGCTCTTACGAGCTGAGCGCCTCTGCCGGGATAGAGCTCGATATTATAAATGAAAGTACCTGTAGGGATGTTTGAAAGCGGAAGAGCATTACCGGGTTTGATGTCAGCGTTTGTGCCGGAAGCAACTTTGTCGCCAACATTAAGTCCGTGAGGAGCTACGATATAGCTCTTTGTTCCGTCTTCATATACGATCAACGCGATGAACGCTGAACGGTTAGGATCGTATTCGATGGAAGTTACTGTAGCTTCCATATCGATCTTCTGACGTTTGAAGTCGATGATACGATATTTTCTTCTGTTTGCTCCACCTCTATGACGAACTGTGATTCTGCCATAGCTGTTGCGGCCGGAAGAGCTCTTTAAGGATTTGAGCAATGATTTTTCCGGGCCGTTTTTGGAAAGACCTGAATAGTCAGTAACTGACATATAACGTCTACCAGGAGTAGTCGGTTTGTAATTAATGATTGCCATTTAGGTTTTCACTCTCCTTAGCTTTCGGATTAAATCATTCCCTCAAAGAATGAGATTGTTTTGCTGTCTTCAGTCAAAGTAACAATAGCTTTTTTCCAAGCTCTTGTGTAACCTTCGCTTCTGCCCTGACGGCGAAGCTGACCTCTAACGTTCATTGTGTTTACTTTTTTAACCTTCACTTCGAAAACTTCTTCGATCGCTCTTGCAATGTCGATTTTTGTAGCAGATTTAGCAACTTCGAAAGTATATTTCTTTTCAGCAAGTCCTGCCATGGATTTCTCTGTGATAATCGGTCTAACAATAATGTCATGTGCTAACATTATGCATACACCTCCTCGATCTGTGCTACAGCATTCTTAACAACGATGAGTTTGTCAGCATTGAGAATGTCGTAAACGTTGAGAGTATTAACAAGTGCTGTTTTTACTCCGGGGATGTTGCTTGCAGAAGCAATAATCTTGGAATCGTTCTCAGGAAGTACGATCAAAGCTTTCTTTTCGCTGCCTACTGCTTTGAGCATGTTAACAATGAATTTTGTCTTGTATTCTTCCATTACTAAGGAATCAAGAACTATCATTTCATTGTCGAGTACTTTAGAAGAGAAAGCGGATTTCATAGCGAGTCTTCTTACTTTCTTGTTAAGGGAGTAAGAGTAATCGCGGGGTTTCGGAGCAAATACTACGCCGCCGTGGTACCACTGCGGAGCGCGTGTTGAACCCTGACGAGCACGGCCTGTGCCTTTCTGTCTCCACGGTTTTTTACCGCCGCCGGAAACTTCTGCTCTTGTAAGTGCGGACTGTGTTCCCTGACGCTGGTTAGCAAGATAGCATTTTACCATTTCGTGCATAACGGAAACATTGGGTTCGATACCGAATACGGATTCGTTGAGCTGAATTTTTTCAACTTCTTTACCGTTAATATCTAATACTGCGATTTCTGGCATTATAAGTTCCTCCTTCCTTATGCTTTGATACTGTCGCAAATTACAACAGTTGCGCCGTTCGGTCCGGGAATTGCGCCTTTAATTGCGATGAGGTTGTTTTCAGCATCAACCTTAGCAACTAAGAGGTTCTGAACCGTAACTTTTTCTGCACCAAGGTGTCCAGCCATTTTCTTTCCTTTGAACACTCTTGAAGGGTCAGATACAGGGCCGTTAGAACCAGCGTGACGGTGAACAGGGCCTGTACCGTGTGTCTCTTTAAGTCTAGAGAAGTTCCAGCGTTTGATAACGCCTGCATAACCTTTACCTTTGCTTGTGCCTGTAACGTCTACTTTGTCACCAGCTGCAAAAGCGTCTGCTTTAATGAGGTCGCCCACATTATAGCCATCGATGTTTTCGAGTCTGAATTCCTTGAGGAACTTCTTAGGAGCTACGCCACCTTTGTCGAAATGACCTTTCATAGGTTTTGTAACTTTGTGAGCTTTCATATCGCCGAAGCCGATCTGAATAGCTGCGTAACCATCTTTTTCAACTGTTTTCTTCTGTGTTACAACACAGGGGCCAGCTTCAACAACGGTTACAGGAATTACTTTTCCTTTTTCGTCGAAGATCTGTGTCATGCCGATCTTCTTTCCAATGATACCTTTTTGCATTATTTTACCTCCAATGCAGGTTATTGGTTGACACTCTTCGTGCCAACATGACCTCGACTGTGTAGCCGAAATTATAATTTAATTTCTACTTCTACGCCAGCGGGGAGTTCAAGACCCATCAATGCTTCAACAGTTTTGTTTGAGGGTCTAAGAATGTCGATAAGTCTTTTGTGTGTTCTCATCTCGAACTGCTCACGGCTGTCTTTGTACTTGTGAACTGCGCGGAGAATTGTGATGATCTGCTTCTCTGTGGGAAGCGGAACCGGTCCAGAAACTCTTGCGCCTGTACGTTTTGCTGTCATAACGATTTTTTCAGCAGAACGATCAACAAGCTGATGATCATAACCTTTAATTCTTATCCTAATTTTTTCTTTGACTGCCACTGTCATCGCCTCCTTAGTATTGTTGGCGGGCGGCGTTTGATTTTTTCATACACCCTTCCGGGTGTTTCGTAATCACCCATTAAAAAACCGGAATGACTGTTCGTCTTCCGGGGTGTCAATCAAAACGTCAGAGCATACCTGTACACATAGTAGTAGCATTAAGCCGCACATTTCCTATGAAATTAGGCACACTCGTAATTTTTCGCCCGGTTTAAAATCGGACATACTCCACGGAAAAACCGGCCTGTTTCAGCCGCAACCTCCCGCTTCATCGCATATCTGTCGCAGTCGTGCTTGATTATAATACCACACACTATAGGAAATTTCAAGTGTTTTTTGAAAAATTTTTCGAATTTTTTTCTTAGAAAAATATGGCTTTTTTGCGTTTGCAAACCACTATATATCGTGGTATAATTCTACTTGAAAAATTTTCTTTTTTCAAGTCATTTTAATAATCCTAAAGGAGAAAAA
>JAFYVD010000038.1 GCA_017558425.1 Clostridia bacterium
ACCCTTTTCAAAAAGCTCGTCAGGGGATTCGTAAACGATCATATGGACCTCCGTTGGATGTAGTTTGTTGAGGTTATTATAGCACAGGTTGAGGCGTTTTGCAAGACACCAAAGGAGCTACCGAAATTTCGCTGCAGATTGATTCTGTTCAAATGTATGTAAACAGTGATATAATATACCTGGATGTTCCCGCAAAAATTATAAACAACAGAACCCTTGTTCCCGTTCGTGCTGTTTCCGAAGCATTTGGATGCAAAGTCAACTGGATTCAGGACACTAAAACTGTTGTTATTATACAATAATAAATTAATATATTCAAAGGAGCCTATACTATGATAAAAAAATCTATATGCCTTCTTATATTAACATCCTTCCTTTTCTCAATGGCTTCATGTTCTTTTTCCAGTCACCAACCTGCCGACACTATCGAAGAAACCGGTTCCGAAGATACCAAAATTGATTGGCGCAGTGCATATGTTGACTTCCTCAGAAATGACTTTGAGCCAGAGTATAACGATCCTCGTTTTGCATTTATATATGTTGACGACAATGATATTCCTGAACTTGTTATCGGCGAAGGATTTTTCCATGCCGCCGGTGCACTTTTGTATACATATTCTAATGGTGAGGTCGTTCCCGTTAATATTAACGATCTGTCAGAAAACCGATTCGGTGATTATGGAAGCATTTCATACAAAGAACGTGAAGGCTTGATTCTGCATCAAGGTATGTCTATGGGATATGCCGGCACAGTTATTTTTAAAATAATCAACAACGAAGCCGAATATGTTATCCGAATGAACGATGACGAGGGTGCCGTAATGCCCGGTCATTCGCCTACTTATACAATCGACGACATAAATGTCTCTGAATCAGAGTATAAAAAACGCCTTGCCGAGCTTGACACGTCCGGTTACACTTCAATAAATTATGACGCTATGAACGAGTTGACCGAAGACAGATTAAACAGCCTTATGCAATATAACTGACAATAACACGCCGTTTGCAGCTCATATTTTTGTTAAGATTTTGGGTTGACATAACCGCGTATTTGGTGTATACTTGTATATGCTGAAGCTAAAACTCAAAGCTTTTTGCTTTTTAACTTAATACAGCCTTATCAAGAGTGGTGGAGGGAACGGCCCTGTGAAACCCGGCAACCTGACGAAAAGTTATAGGTGCCAAATCCGGCTTTAAGCAAAGATGAGGGGACTTTAATTCCTTCTGTTTTGCAGAAGGTTTTTATTTTTCAGAAAGGAATTTACCACTATGAACAGAAAATTTTTCACATCCGAATCTGTTACTGAAGGTCATCCCGATAAAATCTGTGACCGTATTTCCGATTCGGTTCTTGACGCAATCTTAGCACAGGATCCCAAAGCAAGAGTTGCCTGCGAAACAACAGTTACAACAGGTATGATTATGCTTATGGGCGAAATTACAACAACCGCAAGCGTTGATATTCCCGCTATCGCAAGAAAAGCAGTTCTCGACATCGGCTATGACCGTGCAAAATACGGTTTTGACGGCTCAACCTGCAGCGTTCTCACTTCAATTGACAAGCAGTCGCCCGACATCGCTTTAGGCGTTGACAAAGCGGCAGAATCCAAAGAAGGTTCCGATTCTTACTACGACGAAATCGGTGCAGGCGACCAGGGTATGATGTTCGGCTATGCTTGTGACGAAACTCCCGAACTTATGCCTATGCCCATCTCAATGGCACATCACATGGCATTAAAACTCACCGAGGTGAGAAAAAACGGCACTCTCCCCTATCTTCGTCCCGACGGAAAAACTCAGGTTACAATTGAATATGTTGACGGAGCTCCTACAAGAGTTGACGCTGTTGTTGTTTCCAGCCAGCACGACCCCGAAGTGACTCTTGAACATATTCGAGCAGACATCGAAAAATATGTAATCCGCGAAGTTGTTGACCCAAAACTTCTTGACGAAAACACAAAAATTTATATCAACCCCACAGGCAGATTTGTTGTGGGCGGTCCTCAGGGCGACAGCGGCCTGACAGGCAGAAAAATCATCGTTGATACATACGGCGGCTATGCCTGCCACGGCGGCGGTGCTTTTTCTGGCAAAGACCCCACAAAGGTTGACCGCAGTGCTGCTTACGCCGCAAGATACGTTGCCAAAAATGTGGTTGCAGCAGGTCTTGCAAAAAAATGTGAAATCCAGATTGCATATGCAATCGGCGTTGCACATCCTCTGTCCGTTCATGTAAACACATTCGGAACAGGCAGCGTTGCCGATGATAAAATCGAGCAGGCAATTTCAAAAGTATTTGACCTTCGCCCTGCCGCAATCATTGACAAGCTCGACTTAAGAAAACCCATTTACGCTCCCTTATCCGCTTACGGCCATATGGGACGCGAGGATTTAAACCTCACTTGGGAAAAAACCGACAAAGTTGAAGAACTTAAAAGAGCTATTTAATTTTAAAAACCTGACCAACCGCTGTTGGTCAGGTTTTTTTATCTCATTTTATTAGGTGTTACACCCTCATACTTTTTAAAAATTCTGCAAAAGTAGTTCGCGTCGGAAAATCCGGTTTGCACCGCAATTTCAGAAAGGCTCAGATTCGAATTTTTCAGCAAAACTTTTGCCTTTTCCACCCTCATTTTATTTATATATTCCGTCAGCGAAAACCCTGTTTCCTTTTTGAAAAACCGACAGAAATAATATTCGCTCAGATAGCATTTTTCCGCCAGAGCCGCCGTTGTCAGGTTTTGGGCAAGATTCTCCTCAATAAACTTTAAAATTTCGCTGAGTCTTTGCTTTTTTGTGATATAGTTGGTATTCTCCCTGTCGCTCAGGCGCACCGTTTCATAGCTGCGCATCAGGTGGGCCAGAAGTTTATAAACATCCCCTTTTATCACCATATCATATCCGTTCTTTTTATTTTTCTTCTCGGCAAATATTTCATTAAAATACTCATCTACAAATCCGTCATTTTCAATTTTCGTCCGAAACAGAATGTTTTCACATCCCACATCCTTAAACATAGACGGATTAAGAATCATTACATAATATTCCAGATGTTCCCGGGCAAAAATCGAATGAAGTTCGCAGGAATTAACAGTCACCAGCGTACCTTTTTTCACAGCCGTTCTGCTTGTCCCACAATTCACATATCCGCTTCCGTTGAGAAAATACAGAAATTCCATATGTTCGTGCCAATGAGGAGCGGCAAGCCATCCTTCGCCATTCAAGTGCACCAGCCTTACCGGGAAATTTTTATCTTCTATCGGAATTTTTTCATACTGTTTGGGATTCATTCTTTTTTCCTCCAAACCACTTATTATCATTAATATATCTTCATTTCTGACTTTTGTCAATAACAATTTTTCATTGCCCGCATATTATAAAGTATAGAAATTATTGTCGGAAAGGAAAGTTTTTATGGGCAGGCGAATTGCAGTTATTGGTGGAGACCTGCGGCAAATTACTGTTGCAGAAAGCCTTGCAAAAGATGGTTACAATGTGTCGGTTTACGGATTTGACAAAGAATATATTCCTCAATCCATTCCATTTTCCCCAACTCTCCCGGATGCCGTTGAAGGATGCAGAGCCGTTGTTCTCGGAATAGCTCCCTGCAAGGAAGATTCAACCATTGACACTCCTTTTTGGAAAGAATCCCTCTCGGCATCCGAACTCGTTGCACAACTTCATCCGGAATGTGTGATAATCGGCGGCAAGCTTTCTTCCGAGCTGAAGGATTTATCCTCCCGTTCAAATATCCGCTTCGAAGATTATGTAAACCGCGAAGATTTCGCCGTATCAAATGCCGTACCCACCGCCGAAGGCGCAATTGCCATTGCGATGAATGAGCTTCCTATTACACTGCACAGCTCGAAATGCCTTGTTACAGGGTTTGGCAGAATCAGCAAAGTTCTTGCCCGAGCACTTCATTTTCTCGGTGCAGATCTCACCTGCACAGCAAGAAAATCATCAGACATTGCCTGGATTAAAGCGCTCGGTTATAAAGCGCTTCCCACCGATTCCATCATATCATCAGCGCACCATTACGACCTGATATTCAACACAGTTCCGCAAACAATCTTCACTTATGAAGTGCTTAGAAACATCCGTTCCGACACACTTATAATAGACCTTGCATCCAAACCGGGCGGTGTGGATTTCGACGCCGCAAAACAGCTTGATATAAAAGTAATTCAGGCACTGGGACTGCCCGGCAAATGTTCGCCCGTTACTGCAGGAAAAATTATAAAAGCCACTGTAGAGAATATACTGAATGAATTATAAAGGAGGCAAAATATGAATATTCAGGGACTTGACGTCGGTTTTGCAATCACAGGCTCTTTCTGCACTATGGCAAAAGCCATTGAACAGGTGGAAGTTCTTGCAAAATCCGGCGTAAATATAGTGCCAATCCTCAGCGAAATGGCGGCATCCACCGACACCCGTTTCGGCAGCGCCGACTATTTCAAATCCATACTTCGTGAAATTACGGGAAACGACATTATCACTACCATCAAAGATGCTGAACCGATCGGACCAAAAAAACTGCTTGACGCTCTCATTATAGCACCCTGCACCGGCAACACCCTTTCAAAGCTTGCTTCAGGAATCACCGACAGCTCTGTTACTATGGCGGCAAAAGCACACCTGCGCAACTGCCGTCCGCTCCTTATTGCCATCTCAACAAACGACGCCCTCGGCGCAAGCTATCGCAACATCGGTCAGCTTCAGAATGCAAAAAACATCTTTTTTGTCCCTTACGGTCAGGATGACCCGGCAAAAAAACAAACTTCAATGATAGCCGATTTTTCTATGATAAAACCTGCACTCGAAGCCGCAATGGACGGCATACAGCTTCAGCCCATCATAATTAAATATAATTAAAGGAAAAACATCGCGTGAGCGATGTTTTTTCCTTTAATTCTTATTTGAAGTCAAACGAAATTACAGGGATGGTATTATCCTCTCCCCAACTTTCTGTGGGAACAAGAGATAATTTGTCAAATTCTCCCGAAAGTTCAATGTGGTATGCACGTTTTCTGTTGTCTGTCACATTTAAAATTTCTACCTTTTTTCCTTCACATTCGCCAATCAGTTTAAAGCTTTTGCAAAGTGTTTTGGGCAGATGCATCTGCGGACTGTCAATCATAATATTAGCTCGTGTAGCATGAATCTGCTCACACCAGCCACCGGGCAATGTTTTGCGGTTTAAATCGCTGTCGAAAACAACGTGAACAGAGCTGAGCGCTGTTTTGTCAAACGAATATGTAATTTCTTCACCCGCTTTTACTGCATAGCAAGCAGAATCTTTATCTGTTTCGTAAAGTCTGTGAGCTCTGTCCTGACCGTTTCTCAAAACATCGCCGCCGCTGAGCTTTGCATTTTTACAAACTTCCGAAATATCTCTTGTTTTTGAAGGCAAGAAAAGGTCGCTGTTCAGCAGTTTTTCCTGAAGTGTTTTTATTTCATTTACGTAAACGCCGTGAGGTGTCAAACCTTTTTTGGTTGCAATGGCAGCTGCATTACCAACCGCTTCACCCAAAAGTCCGCAAGTTGCCATAACTCTTATACTGCTCATTGCAGCGTGAGTCATACTGATGTTTCTGCCCGCAAAGAACAGGTTTTCAACATTTTCGGAATAAAGCGCTCTGTAGGGAAGTGAATAAGGCGCAGGAGTTTTGATGTCAGTGTTGGGCACACCTCTGTGGTGGAATCCACCCGGGAAATGGTCGTCAAGCGGCCATCCGCCGTAAGCAATTTCATCCTCGAACACTACGCCGTCGCACACGTCACGCTGAGTAACCATATACTCGCCGCACATTCTTCTGGATTCACGTTTGCCGGGCAAAAATCCGAGGACGTCAAGGTCCCATTTGCTAAAGTCACGCTCACCGTGATTTTTAACGAAATCCCACGCACCTGTTGCAAGTGAAAGGAGTTCATCGCGCAAATCTTCGGTATCATCTATGGTATTGCGGTTTCCTCCAAGCTCAAGATACCAGAAATTTTCGTACTCACGGTCAAGCTCGGGGCTCTCGGGGAAATTATCGCGTGTCAGCTTTGTACTCCATTCGGGCGGTATGTACTCTATATTCTGCGTGGTTTCGTGCGCCTGAAGCAAGCAAGACATTCCCATTGTCATTGTGTCGGCATCTGTATGCGATGAGTCTTCGCCAAACTCCGCCATAGCTTCTCTACCAATACGGAAATCAGCTCCTGTCAGCGGTGCAAGAATACTGTCGCCCGAGCTGTCGCAGAAGAAACGTGCGCTCACCTCAACAAACGATTGCGTTGTCATCTGATAACCTTTGACGCTTTTTATTTTCTTGCTTCTTCCGTCTGCAAAGCTACCGTCTTCGGTTTCAGCATCAATACAAGTACAGTTCAAAAGC
>JAFYVD010000039.1 GCA_017558425.1 Clostridia bacterium
ATAATATGATTTTTCTTGCGGCTCAGAAAAATTTTGCTGATGATTTTGACGAAGATGATGTATATTCTTTCGGAACAATTGCAAAGGTAAAGCAAAAAATCGAACTGCCCGGAGGAACAATCCGCATTTTAGTTGAAGGTATCAGCCGTGCAGAAATGCTCTCCTCTGAAATGTCCGGAAATCATCTTACTGCCAAGGTGCGTGAGTTTGACTGTCTTTATGATAAATCGGATATTGAAATTAAAGCAATGTCCTCACGCTGCCGTGATATGTTCATGGAATATATTAACATTTCAGGGGCAGTTTCTCCCGAAACTGTTTTAGGAATGGCAGGAATAGATGATGACGGTCAGCGTGCCGATGTTATGGCATTTAATCTTGCAATTCCCGTTAGCGGCAAACAGAGCATTTTGGAAGCAATTGATGTAAAGGACAGACTGCTTCAGCTTATGTATTTGCTTACAGAAGAGACAGAACTTGCAAAAATCGGTCAGAAAATTGACCGGAAGGTCAAAGAGTCTCTGGACAAGCATCAGCAGGAATATTATCTCAGAGAACAGCTCAAAGCCACAGAAGAAGAGTTGGAAGAGCTGTGCGGAGAAAATGAGGAAACCGCAGAATATGTTGCTAAAATGCGTGAGCTTGACCTTCCCGAAGAAGTGAAAAATAAGCTTGAACACGAAATTGCAAGGTTTAAAAAGCTTCCTCCTGCCACAGGTGAAACGGGCGTTATTCAGACATATATTGAAACGGTGCTCAGTCTGCCGTGGGGAAAATCGGTAAAGACAGAAATAGATGTTGCAAAAGCGAAAAAAATTCTTGATGCCGACCATTACGGACTTGAAAAGGTTAAAGAGCGAGTGCTTGAATATCTGTCTGTTATGAAGCTTACAGATAAACCGCAGGGCAGTATTATGTGCCTTTACGGTCCTCCCGGAACGGGAAAAACATCTATTGTACGCTCAATTGCCCAGAGTCTGGGCAGAAAATATGTCAGGGTTTCTCTTGGCGGTGTCCGGGACGAAGCTGACATAAGAGGTCACAGAAAAACATATATTGGCTCAATGCCGGGCAGAATAATTGAAGCTATGCAGCGTGCAGGGTGCGACAACCCCGTAATTTTGCTTGATGAAATTGATAAAATGAGTGCTGACGCAAGAGGAAACCCCTCGGCGGCACTGCTTGAGGTTCTGGACAGCGAGCAGAATCACGCGTTCAGAGACCATTATATTGAACTGCCGTTTGATTTGTCCAAAGTTATGTTCATCACCACGGCAAACAGCCTTGATACGGTGGACAGACCTCTTCTTGACAGAATGGACGTTATTTCTCTCAGTGGTTATCATTATGAAGAAAAGTTCCACATTGCAAAAAAACATCTGTTGCCGAAACAGCTGAAAAAGCATGGACTTACAGGCAGACAGTTATCTGTTTCGGATGGAGCACTGAGGGACATCATAGATTTATACACCCGTGAATCGGGAGTGCGAAATCTTGAGAGGAAAATTACCGATATCTGCAGAAAAACTGCAGGCGAATTGGTTTCGGGCGAAAAGAAATCGGTTAGAATAAACCAGACCAACCTGTCAAAGTATCTTGGGGCGGCAATTTATTCCGCAATGAAAGGAATAAAACCCGAAGTGGGTGTTGCTACCGGCCTTGCGTGGACAAGTGTGGGTGGCGAGACTCTTACTATTGAGGTGAATATCACCGACGGAAAAGGCGATGTGAAGCTTACCGGTAACCTTGGTGACGTGATGAAAGAATCGGCAGGAGCGGCGATAAGCTACATCAGAAGTCGTGCGGAATATCTCGGAATTGATAAAGAATTTTACAAAACAAAAGATATTCATATTCATGTGCCTGAGGGAGCAACTCCCAAAGACGGTCCGTCGGCAGGTATCACCATGGCATCGGCGCTTATTTCGGCACTGAAAAACCGACCGCTGCGTGCGGATATTGCTATGACAGGCGAAGTTACAATACGCGGTAGAGTGCTTGAAATTGGCGGACTTAAAGAAAAAAGTCTGGCGGCACTGCGCAGTGGCGTTAAAATGATTATTATTCCTTCGGAAAATAAAAAGGACATTGAAGAACTGCCCGATGTGGTGAAGGAAAATATCGGCTTTATCTGTGCAGACAGCATGGACAAAGTGGTGAAATATGCCTTTGAAGAACCCGTAGAAATGAAAAAATCCCAAAAAAATGACGAGAAAAAGAGTGCGCATATGCCGTTTGTACCTAAAGAAAATGAAATAATAAGCAAATACATGAAATAAAACAGTTGACTTAAAAGGAATTTTGGGGTATAATATCTAAAGTGACTTAGAGAGGAGTGTATCCGTGGATAAGAATAGAAAAAACAATGTTGTATCCAATGAGGAACATTATACTAATCTGATGCTGATTGTTGTTGCGGAAGCAATGGTGCTTCTGATAACACAAATGCTTATATTTAACGGCTTTAAATATGCGGCGTATGTTGCCCCTGTGATGAACGGCATAGTGCCCGTTATTCTTGCTGTTGCGGCTGTGATTGCGGCAGCTTCGGCCGTACTTTGGTTTGTTAAAAAGAAAAATGCGCTGATTTCCTTGGTTTTCAGCACATATATAGTTCTTTTGATGTGTGTCATCAGATATATTCCTAATGAATTTTCGCAGGCACTCGGCAGACCGATTGCCAATTACCTTAAAGGTCAGAAAATCGGGGCGGCGCTCTCGGTTGTATATGTGGTTGCAGGCATCTTATACTGCATTCTGGCGGAAAGAAAACGCCGAAATCAAAAAAATAAGTAAACCGGAGAGGGGCTATATTGCAGTTTTATTGTAATAGAGCCTCTTTTTATATAAGAGGTAAGTTTTTATGTGGATTGCAGATAAATGGAAAGATTTTGAAGTTATAGACACCGGTAGCGGTGAAAAATTGGAACGATGGGGAGATATTCTCCTTGCCCGTCCCGACCCGCAGGTTATATGGGAAGGAAGGTTCCGTCCCGAAATGTGGGATAAGGCTGACGCAAGATACCGCAGAAGCAATGAGGGTGGCGGTGGCTGGAAGTACAAAAATAAACTTCCCGAAAGATGGACGGTAAATTACGGAAATCTTAAATTCAATATTAAACCTATGGGCTTTAAG
>JAFYVD010000040.1 GCA_017558425.1 Clostridia bacterium
CATTCCGTCGTTATTGGCAATCACCACTTCAATTTTATCGCCGTATTTTGTAATCCACGCCTCCATAGCGCGGTTAGCCTGCTCGGTATCCCAATTGGCAACCTGAAGTTCAAGTTCTTCCACAGCAATTCCGTTTTCCTTCACTGTATTCACCGAATATTCGGTTCTTGCCACAGCTTCGGGATTGTCGGGCTCGCCCTTAAACATTACATACTGCATTTTTCCGTCGCCATTTGTATCGTATTTACCCGTTTTCCACAATTTAGTGATAATTTCTCCCTGAATAACGCCTGCATCTTTGGCATTTGTGCCCACAAACCGTGCCTTGTCATAACTTTTTATCACATCAGTTGCCGGTTCACGGTTAAAGAAAATCACAGGCACTCCGGCAGCTTTTGCTTTGCTCACAACTGTTGGAGCCGCCCCGATGTCCACCATATTCACCAAAAGAACATCCACGCCCTTCTGCAAAAGCAGGTCAACCTGGTCATTCTGAGTTCCCTGGTCGCCTTTACCATCATTAAGATAAAGCTGCGCCCTGCCTTTCGCCTTTGCTTCAAGTGCCTGACGAACGGTTGAAATGTAAGTGTCATCATATTTATATATAAGCACACCGATTTTCGCTTCACCGCCCGTTGTCGGGTCCTCTGCCATATTGCTTTTTCCGCAACCTGTCAGCACAAACGATAATATTAAAATAAAAATAAACGCAATTTTTTTCATTTTTGCATCCTCCGTTTTTTAGTTTTCGCTTAATATTCTTTTCAAAAAATGTTTATACTATTCACAATAAAATTTTTTGAAGGTGAATTTATGAAAAAACATATCGGAAATCAAACAGTTTGTTTTAAAAACCCTCCCTCTGTAAAAGCATATTATGCTATAGTTTCCAAAAAAGAATCAGAAGGACCGCTTGGCAAATACTTTGAAAACGTTCAGCCCGACCCGATGTTTGGCGAAGAATCGTGGGAACAGGGCGAAAGTAAATTTTTGAAAACCGCCATGCAAGAGGTTATAAAAAAAGCAGGTCTTACCGAAAAAGATATAGATTATATCTTTGCGGGCGACCTGATAAACCAGTGTTTCAGCAGCCATTTTGCAGTTCGGGACATTGACACTCCTTTCTTCGGAATTTACGGTGCATGTTCAACCATGGCAGAAAGTCTGTCGCTTGCCGCAATGGCGGTGGACGGCGGATTTGCAGACCTTGCCCTTGCCGCGACTTCAAGCCATTTCTGCTCTTCAGAAAAGCAGTTCCGGATGCCGCTTGAATATGGCGGTCAGCGGACTCCCACCGCTCAGCGTACAGTTACGGGAAGTGGTGCGGTAATTTTGTCCTCCAACCAAAGCCTTCCCATAAAAATCACCCACATCACCACAGGAAAGGTCATCGACTATGCCATTTCCGACCCCAACAATATGGGTGCGGCAATGGCACCTGCCGCCGCAGATACAATCAAGGCGCACTTTAAAGACACCGGTTTTTCACCCGAGGATTATGATTTAATCGTCACGGGCGACCTGGGAAATGTTGGCAAAAATCTTCTTTTTGATTTATTGAAAGACGAAATTGATATAAAAAATGTTTATAACGATTGCGGACTGATGATATATAATATGAAATCGCAGGACGTCCACGCAGGCGGAAGCGGTTGCGGTTGCAGCGCTTCGGTTCTTTGCGGCAAACTGCTGAAAGATTTGGAAAATGGCAAACTGAACAAACTTTTATTTATAGCAACGGGTGCACTTTTAAATGGCGAATCATGTTTCCAGGGCGAGTCAATCCCCGCCGTTGCGCACGCCGTAAGATTTGAAAGGAGATGAGAATATGCAGTTTTTATGGGCTTTTTTAATTGGAGGCCTCATTTGCGCCGTCGGTCAGGTTCTGGTGGATTTCACCAAACTCACCCCCGCACGGATACTTGTGCTGTTCGTATGCCTGGGTGTCTTTCTCACATTTTTCGGACTCTATGAACCTCTTGTGAAGTTCGCAGGTGCCGGCGCCACCGTCCCCCTCACCGGTTTCGGCTATACCCTCGCCACAGGCGTGATAAACGCCGTTGACGAAAAGGGCATCCTCGGCATACTTTCGGGAGGACTTTCTGCCTCCGCAGCAGGAATTACCGCCGCAATATTGTTCGGCTATATTTTCGCCGTACTGTTTAACCCAAAAGAAAAATAAAAAAGGGACGATATCGTCCCTTTAAATTTAACCAATCAAAACAATCGGTACTGTAATAGGCATAACGCCGTATTTTGGTGTGAATACAACAGGAACTCTGTTGATACCATCCACTTTTTCGCCGACATGAATTGTCATTTTCCAACAAACATTGCCATAATGGTCGTCAAGCTTGATATGGCTGTAAGAACTGCGTTCATAATCGGCTGTCCAACCGTCGGGAAGTCCCACAAATGCATCATAATATGTGAAACCTTCCTTGTTTTTCAAGGTAATTTTCACCTCAAAATCACAGCCGGGTTTCACAACCGGTTCTGTTTCATATTCAACAATTGCATCTGTATCAAAATGAGACGGAATTTCAAAAGAATAAGGACTTTTTGCAAAAAAGCTTTCCTTGTTTCCTTTCAAAACATCGTCGGGGTTACCGCAGATTTCGTTTTCTCCATCGGTCAATTCATATTCCACGCCGTGAGCTTTCATCACTTCGGGAACCATATCCATAATAATATTAACAAGCTCTGTGCAGGTTTTGGGAATGGGTCTTACATATTCACCGTTGATACATTTTGTCAGAATTCTGTCGCCGATATATTCTTTCCAGTCTGCAGGGATTTTTTCCGCACCCATAACAATGCCCATAATAGCACCGCAGGTTGCACCTGTGCAGTCGGTATCATCGCCGCAGTTAATTGTGTAAAGCATACTCTTTTTGAAATCGCCTTCGCCGTAAATCAGACCGAGCACAGTAAACGCAACGTTTGCCGGAGCCTGGAACCAGCCGAGGTCTTCGCTGTCTTTCACAATCTGCTGACGAACTTCCTGCCATGGAACATTATTGTCATAGCCGTCCAGAACAATTCTTACGCTTTTTGCCACTCGGCAATCCTGCGGAATAAATTCAAGACCTTTTTCAACAACTTTTCTGATGTCTGTTTCAAAAAACGCCATACTTTCAAGTGACGCCGTGAAAATTTCGGCATATGTACCTTCGCCTTGACCATGGTCAACCGAAGCATCCATTATAGCGTATTTTATAGCGATATTGGGCACTCCGGGAGCAAGACACGCCCAGATTTCAGACCTGATCCACGCACCGTTTGAGTTTTTCCATCCACCATTTTGAAATTCACCCGACAAAGGCGGTAAAAGTCCCATTTCAAGGTTTCTTTTTGATATTCCGTATTCATTCCAGTTGGGAGTAATATGTGTCACCCAGAAATTAGCCAGCTCGTTTGCACCAAGCCCCTTCGGACCATACTGTCCAAGAGCTTTAAGCCATACAAGCTGAAGGTCAAGGTCATCATTGGGTGCAGGCTCCCCTTTCTGCGTAGTAAATCCCGTTATGGAAAGCATTTCTCTTTTTCCTTCAAACGGGTCGCCCATTGTGCCGCCGATATTTTTACCAATCCAGCAGCCCAGGAGTCTGTCTGTAAATTCTTTTTTATTAAGTTTAACTTTCATAATATACACCTCCACAATCCCATTATATAGCAAAAAGCCACTTTATAAAAAGTGGCTTTTTTGACATAAAAAACTATTTAATTTTTACTTTTTTATATTGCAAAGGCGTAACCCCTGCCATCTTTTTAAAATCCGCAAAAAACTTTGTACTGTCGCTATATCCAATTTCGCCAATAATTTCTGAAACTTTAAATTCTGTGGTTTCAAGGAGTTGTTTTGCTTTTTTGATGCGCTCGTCTTTCAGATATTCAGTAAAGCTTTTGCCCGTGTATTCTTTGAAAAGTCTGCTGAAATAGGATGTGTTATAATTGCACATCCGCGCAACGCTCTCAAGAGTCAGTTTTTCGCCGCAGTTAACCGAAATATACTGCAGAAGCTCGCCCGATATTCCTGTAAACGCCCGTTCCATCTTTAGCGACATTTTGCGAAAAACGGTAATCAGCACAAGATTAAACAGCGACCGTACCGCCAGTCTGTAACCAGCCGATTCCCTTCCCATTTCATTTATCAGTTCAAAGGTAAGCTTTTCAAAAAACAATCGATCTTCTCCCGAAAAAGTCACCTTTCGTTTCGCCTCATCAAGACTTTTCTTAAATCCCTCAAACTCGGACAGATTAAGAAGCGCAAATGCATTTTCACGATTTTTAAGGTTTTGGCTGATATATTCGGTTTTCATCAGAATATTGATATATGCACTGGACGAAGACACTTTAAAAGCGTGTTTCTGATTATAGTTAATCATCACCAGGTCACCCTTTGAAACGGGATATTCTCTGCCGTCAATAACTTGAACCCCTTTGCCCTTCACCATATACACAAGCTCTACAAACTTGTGTTGATGCTCTGGAAATTCCGCACCGTCATCAACCTCTGCAGAAAAAACATAGGCGTCATCCGTAATATAATATGTATTATCCTTTTTGTAAAACTTATTTTCAAAATTCATAATTACTCGCTCTGTGCCATCAGTGCCATATACGCCATATTCGGTTGCTGAACATCCAGCCTTCCGTACTGCACAATTACGCCGACATCACTTTTAATTTCCATAGAATATTGCACTCCAACGCCTATCTCAAGACCATTCAGCACCTTACTGTCGTCGGTTGTGAAACAACGGATACGTTTGGCAGGCACCGTGTACGGAATGTTTTCCACTGGGTCTCTGTCTTCAAAATATACACTGATAAGCACGTGTGCATCCTTGTCGTTGGTGTTTAAAATCATAACACTTTCGTGTCCTGTATAATTCGCATTCGGGTCGGGTTTTGGCGACGGACGATATCCGTCCACAATATACCACTGTTTCTTTCCGCTCATAATCATTCTCCCTTTTTATTTCAAGCAAATCTTTAAATCTATTATATCATAGCAGTATCCATATATCAACCCGAAAATTTAAAACTTTCTGCAAAAGTTCTTGACTTGTGGATTCATTATTGTATAATTAAATTATAAAGTTCAGAAAGGACTGTTACTATGGAAACATTAAAATTTGACTTATCCAAAAAAGGTGGCAAATTCAAATATATGAACGCCGTTAACAATGGTGCTTCTCATAACAGACGTAAAAACAGACGTTCCAACCTTGAAGCGTTCAAGGCTGCAGGGATTCCCTTTGTCCGCAATCACGATGCATCCTTCTGCGCAGGCTATGGCGGTGAGCACACCGTTGACATTTCGGCTATTTTCCCCAATTTTGATGCAGACCCATTCGATCCCGCATCATACGATTTTGCCTGCACCGACGATTACACCCTCACGATTATGGACGGCGGTTCGGAGGTTTTCTATCGTCTCGGTCAGAAAATCGAACACTATGTGAAAAAATATCACATTTTCCCACCCAAGGATTTCCAAAAATGGGCGGTTATCTGCGAACATATCATCCGCCACTATAACGAAGGCTGGGCAGACGGATTTCATTTCAATATAAAATACTGGGAAATCTGGAACGAAGCGGACGGTGCCGAAGGTTTTGATGATGGACCTACCTGGCAGGGTACAAGAGAACAGTTTTTCGATTTGTACTGCACAACAGCCCTTCACCTGAAAAAATGTTTCCCCGACATTAAGGTTGGCGGTCCTTCCCTCAGTTGGAACGAAGAATGGGCGGAAGCAATGCTGAAAGAGGCAAAAAAACGCGGTGCTGCAGTTGACTTTTTCTCCTGGCACAGATATACCCAAGACCCCAACTCCTTTATTACAAGAGCTGCTCAGTTTGATGAGATTTTAAAACGCACGGGGTTTGAAAACGCCGAAAACATCTGTAATGAATGGAACTATATCAAAGGCTGGACAGGTGCAGATTACGATACTTCTTTCGAAGTAATTCACGGAATGAAGGGTGCGGCGTTTACTATGGCGAGTATGGCAGCAGGGCAGAAATCTCATCTTGATATGCTGATGTACTATGATGCCCGTCCGGGTGCATTCAACGGAATTTTCGATTTCTACTCTTTAAAGCCGCTCAAAGGATATTATCCTTTTCAGTGGTACAGCCAGCTCTATGATATGGAAGCTGAAATAAGATGCGAACAGGAAATCCCCGACATTTATACCCTCTGCGGAATTGATGCAGCCGGCAAAACGCTTTCCATCATCACTTATTATACCGACGAGGACAATATGCCGGGCAAAGATATTCAGCTTGATTTCGGCAGAGAGGGCAGCTACGAAGTTTATCTTCTTGACGAAGAACATTCGGGTGAGCTTGCCTACACAAGAAAGAATTTAAGTTTCACGCTGAAACCCAACAGCTGCATAATGATAAAAGAGATATAACTACAAAGAACTGAGCGAATTTGTTTACTTCGCTCAGTTTTTTCATTATCTTTGTAATTTTAAATGCCCACCGGTTTAGATGTATACATATCCTCACGATATTCAATTTCTTCGTCAATTCCAAGTGCCGGCACAACATAGGACAAAACTTGTTTTGTGAAAACTTCTGTTCCTTCAGGAGTGTAATAATGCACCGCATCAGAATGAAAATCCTCCGACAATGTCTGCGAAACCGCATACAGGTCGTTCACTTCAAAACCATGTTTTTTAACAATTTCCACAGCTGCCGCATTATACTTTTCAATTTCTTCATTATAGCGTTTGAAGTTTTTTCCCATTTTTTCAGAAATCACTTTTGTGGATGTTGCAAATATCACGCGTGCATTTGGGCAAACCTTTTTTATTCTGATACAAAGTCTGTCAATGTAATAAGTATACACTTCAACCGGAGTATGAGGTTCTTCTTCAAACAGTCTCAGACAATCCCAAAGCCCTGCATTCCAATGAACCACATCAATATCTTCGCCATTTAGCTCACCCAAATACTCATGAAAATATCTCAATAAATAGGATGCAAAGCGGCAATTTTCTTCGGGGAAAATAACATTTGCTTTTCCTTCCAGACTTTTTCTGACCGATTTATCATATCCTCTTCTGATGGAGTCACCCATAAGTACTAAATTTTTCATATTTTTCTCCTTTTATAAAACCACTTTTCCTATTCCGTTTTCAATTTTAATTTCAACATCTTTGCACATATCTGCAAATCTTTTAATAATCTCGCCCGACTTATCAAATCTCGGAAGTCCCACTCTCGAATGTTTCATTCATAGCCAAGCTCAATCGGCAAAAGTTCAATTTTGGTCAGTTTATCTCCGTCAAACTCAAAATATGGAATCACCGCTTCCAGCATCACCTTCTGCGATTGCAGACTTTTGGTGAAATTATGGGTACGCTTTTTAAAGAGCTGATAGAGATTTTCGTCCGAGCTCAAACCCTGCTTTATGTAAAAATCTTCGGGAGCACACTCAACATTTTCGAGCTGAAGCATAAAATCGCCAAGCGAATAGAAAATAGGTCTGCCGTTATAGATTTCCATAGGTCTCAGCAGATGCGGTCCGTGCCCGATTACTGCGTGAACACCAAGGTCAACCAGATGTCGACAGAACTTTTTCAGAAACTCGGGGACAATTTCTTTTGCTCCCCCCTCAATCTGGTGAGAGTGTACCGACACAATCACATAATCTGCCTGGAACTTCGCTTCCTCTATCATACTTTCGATTCTCGCCACATCCGAGGCTGCAGTCACACTTTCAACCTTGTCCACATCTCCTGTTTTGAAAACCATATCACCAAGCTCCGCATATCCCTCGGCAAGTGGCTGTAGATATCCTTCGCTTCGCCTTATATCACGTCCTGCATTGATGCCTGTTTTTTTCGCAACAGACTTTATCATTTCAAGCTCCTCGGCGCTAACCATCACCGTCTGCTTTACTCCAACTGTATTGATTCCCGGTCTGCCGGGAAGTCGGCGTGACTGATATCCTGCAGGAGCTTCGGGAGAAAAGGATGTGCAGCAGGCAATCAGTGCCACTCTGCCATCGGGCAAGTCAATATATTTCGGAGCTGCCGCTTCGCTTAAATTTCTGCCTGCACCCGCGTGGACATATCCCGATTTATCAAGATAATCCACTGTCTGCAAAAGTCCATCAAACCCGAAATCAAAGCTGTGGTTATTGCAAACGGTTGTCATATTGAATCCGAATTTTTTGGTGTCATTTAAAACTTCGGGCGAAGTTCTCAGCCATGTACCGCCGCTCTGATTTGCGGCGTAGCAATCTTTATTTACCGTTGTTTCAAAATTGAAAAATCGTGCGTCGCCTTTTTCAATAAACTCTTTAACCTTCTCAAATCCGTCGTAGGTTTCGGGAAGCCTTCTCTGTATGCAAGCATCCCCTGCCGCTGTAAATTTCATTTACATCAGTCCCCCTTCGACCAGCATCAGTTCAAGACCTACTCTCATGCCGGCTTTAAAGCTTTCCTTTTCAACCCATTCTTCACGGGTATGAGCACCGCCGCCTCTGTAGTTGGAAAGTGCAACCGCAGGAATCGCCAGCGAATGCGGAATATTGCAGTCGGTGGAACCGGATTTTTCTTTCACATCAACACCGAAATGTTTTGCCTGAATTGCTTTTGCACGGTCGGTAATCTCTTGAAGTTTATCCATATCAAGTTCATTGCTCATACAGGGACGATTGCCCACAAGTTCAATTTTCAGTTCCTGACATTTTGATTTTGCTGCCTCGAAAATTTCCTTGTATTTCTGTTCCATAATCGCAAGACATTCCACGTCATCCGAACGATACTCGCACAGCATGGAAGCGTTCTGAGCGATGGTATTTACGCTTGTACCGCCGTTTATGATGCCCACATTATAAGTGGTTCGGCTGTCACCGTTTACCGGAACTTCAATTTTATAAATTTCGTTTATAATCCAAGCCAGAACATTTATTGCGTTTCGGTTGCCGAAAGCACCGAAAGAGTGTCCTCCCTCTGTGATTGCCGTAACCTCGTATCTGTGCGAACCCACGCTTTTATTGGTAACGCCCGTCGGTGCGGAGTCAAAAGTATAAAGATATTCAATCTTGTCACCAAAATCCTCAAACAGCTGACGGGTTCCTTTCAGATTGCCCAGACCTTCCTCACAGGAATTTGCCACAAACATTAAAGTTCTTTCAGGCACAATGTTGTGTTCAACCATAAATTTCACACAAGTGAGCATACCTGCCAGACTTCCCGTGTCATCCCCCGCTCCGGGACAATGAATTTTCTCGCCGTCATCCACATAATTAAGCGGAGTTTCCATGGGAAACACCGTGTCTGTGTGAGCCATAAAAACAACCATTTTGTCACTTGGTTTTCCAAGCGTCCAGATTACATTTTTTGCTTTATCTATGTAAGCATTGTCAATCCCCAGTTCTTTAAGGAACTTTAAAACATACGCCGCTCTTTCATCCTCAAAATGTGAAGGCGCAGGAATCAGGCAAAGTTCCTTGTGAAGTTTTAAAAGTCCGTCATAATACCCTTCAATTTTATTTATTAAATCCATCATAAATCTCTCCTAAATTATTTTATTTATCGGTGTAAAGCTGATACAGCTTTGCATATTCGCCGTTTTTCTCCATAAGTTCTTTGTGCGAGCCTTCCTCAACAATACCTTCATCCGTCAGCACAAAAATTCTTGTTGCATTGCGGATTGTTGTAAGTCTGTGAGCAATTGTAAAAGTGGTTCTGCCTTTTGAAAGGCGTTCCAGCGACTTTTGAACAATCAGTTCATTTTCATTGTCAAGTGCACTTGTAGCCTCATCCAGAATGAGAATGGGCGGGTTTTTAAGGAACAACCTTGCAATGGAAATTCTCTGTTTCTGTCCGCCTGAAAGCTTCACACCTCTTTCGCCTACATATGTGTCATAACCGTCTTTGAGACCTTCAATAAACGTATGTGCTCCCGCAGCCTTTGCCGCTTCCTCAACTTCCTCAAGCGTTGCGCCCGGTTTTCCGTAAGCAATGTTGTCAAACACAGTTCCGCTGAACATATAAACATCCTGCTGAACCACACCGATGTTTTCACGGAGCGATTTCAGCGTTATATCTTTAATACTTTTTCCGTCAATTAAAATTTCGCCGTCTGTCAGCTCATAAAATCTTGGAATGAGGTTGCAAAGCGTTGTTTTGCCGCCTCCTGACGGTCCCACAACTGCAATATTCTCACCTTTTTTAATATCAATATTAATGTGCGACAACACTTCACCAAGATTGTCGGCATATTTGAATGTGATATCTTTGAAACTGATGTTTCCCTGAACATTTTCAATAGGTTCCGCACCCGGCATATCATGAATTGTCACAGGCTGATTCATAATTTCCGCAAATCGTTCAATACCCGTTCTGCCTCTTTCAAACTGTTCTGTAAACATGATAATCGTTCTGATTGAAGCGATAAGGGTCTGAATGTAAAGAATATATGCAACAAGGTCACCGGCATTGATTTTACCTTTAATCATAAATATCGCACCGGCAACGATAACAGCAATATACATTATGCCGTCAAAGAGCCTTGTACTGGAATGGAAAAGCGCCATATATTTGTAAGCGTCCTTTTTCTTTTCCAAAAATTTCACGTTGCTCTTTCTGAATTTTTCAGTTTCAATTTCTTCATTTGCAAAGCTTTTCACAACACGAATACCAAGCAGACTGTCCTCAACTTCGGCATTCAGCTCGCCAATCTGTTGGCGTTGCTCCTTAAATGCCTTCTGCATTCTTTTTCTGAATGCAATTCTGCCAATAAGCATAAGGGGCAGAAGCAGGAAAAGTACAACCGTCAGCAGTACATTGATTCTCGCAAGAATTATAAATGAACCTATCACCTTAATTCCTGCAATAAACATTTCTTCCGGGAAATGATGAGCAAATTCGGTGATATCAAACAAGTCGTTGGTGATTCGGGACATAATCTGCCCAACTTTTGCTTCATCATAATAGCTGAACGGAAGTTTCTGCAGATGGTCGAACATATCTCTTCGCATATCCGTTTCCATACGAGCACCCATAATATGCCCTGTGTTGGACATATAATAGTTTGCCGCCACGTCCACCATTCTCAGGAAAAGATATACCCCTCCAAGTCTTAAAACGGTTGAAATCAAAAGTTGTTGACCGTCTGTCATTGCCGCGTTTGTGATATGCCTCACAATCATCGGAAATACAAGCTCGCAAATTGTGGTCAGCATCGCACAAAGCAGGTCTAAAATTATAATTTTTATGTAGGGCTTATAATATTTATAAAATAATTCCATACCGTTATTTTCAATCTTTTTCATCCGTTGTCATCTCCTTCGCTTTATTAATAAGAGTCTCATATTTATTTTCAAGCTCTCCCGACAGCACCTTGTCAAGCAGTTTTTTCAAAACCTCGCCAATCTGTCTACCCTTTATTCCCATTTCCGTCAGGTCTTTTCCGTTTATCTCAAGGTCAGATAAAAATAGCGCCTCTCCGCTTCTTTCAATATCATAAATCAAATTTTCCGCCTCATCAAGTTCGGGAGACTCCCTATAATCAGCCGCTTTTGCCGAAGCGTCCGCTTTTTTCACTTTCAAAAGCAATTTGGCAAACTCAAACCCCTTTTCCGAAATAAATTTCTTTACTTCCGCTCTGTCAACCCGCATTTTTATGCTGTGACTTTCTATCAGTCCACACACTCTGTCTTTTGTGTAGTTGTCAGCTTTCAGCCGAACAAGAATCTGTCTTGCCTTATCCGCACTCACCGTGGCGTGCCCTTTAAAATGAGCTACCCCTCTGTCATCTTCAGTAAATGTTTCGGGTTTCCCCGTATCGTGCAACAAAGCCGAGAGCTTCAAAACCACGTCATTTTCAATGTTTTTCATCATCTCCAGCGAATGGTCAAGCACGTCATAGCAATGATATTTGGTATTTTGCTCAAATCCCGCCATTGGCAGAATCTCGGGCAACACCTCACCCACAACCTCAATATAATCCTTTATGACTTTATGGGCATTTTTGCCCATCACCATTTTTTTCAGCTCAACGAAAACACGTTCTGCCGACAGATTTTTCAAAAGGTGCTTGTTTCTTCTGATGGAATTTGCCGTTTCCGTCTCAATCTCAAACCCTGTCTGTGCGGCAAACCTGAGTCCCCTCAGAATTCTGAGTCCGTCCTCGTTAAATCTTCTATCCGGCTCGCCAACACATCGGATAATTTTTCTTTTTATATCCTCCTCGCCAAAAAACGGGTCAACTATTCCTTTTTCATGATTGTAGCAAATAGCGTTCATTGTAAAATCACGCCGTGCCAGGTCCTCTGTAATGGATCTTGTAAAACTCACCTTTTCAGGTCGACGGTTGTCAATATACTCTCCGTCCACCCTATATGTTGTGATTTCAATATTTTCGCCCTCCATCACCACAGTTACAGTGCCATGTTTTATACCCGTTTCCACAACGGTGTATCCTGCAAAACACTCCGCTGTCTGCTCGGGCAATGCACTTGTCGTAATATCATAATCATCAGGGACTCTGCCCATTATCATATCCCTGACCGAGCCGCCGACGACAAAGGCTTCAAATCCACTGCCCGAAAGTATTTCAAGCACCTTATTTATATGTTCAGGCAGTTTCATTTCATTCCCTCCTTTATTTCGCGTTTATATCAATTATTTCATCCGTAAACTTTGAATATTCTATTTTCTGACTTTTATAAAGTCCAAAATATCCCGACATCATAAAGCTGACGCCACAAGCAATGGCAAAAGGCATAATTCCTTTTCCGCCAAAAACTTCCACAGCTAAAACTATGGATGCCAGCGGACAGTTCACCACTCCGCAGAACAATGCCACAAATCCGATTGCCGCACCAAAAGCAGGGTCAAGTCCGAGCAGACCTCCCACCACGCAACCGAAAGTTGAACCTATAAAAAGTGTCGGCACAATCTCGCCGCCTTTAAATCCGGCAGCAATTGTAATTGCTGTGAAAATAATTTTCAGAATAAATGCTTCTGCTCGCGCATCGCCTTGCATTGCACGGGCAACAATTTCCATTCCCGCTCCGTTGTAATCTCTTGTGCCGAGCAAAAGAGTCAGAATCACAACAACCCCGCCGCCGACAAAAGCACGGAGATAAACATTAGCAAACAGTTTTTTCATATAATGTTCGCTCTTTTTGATTGCAATACAGAACATCATACTCACAATTGCACACAAAAAAGACAGAATAACAACTTTTATCAGCATTTCAGCCGAAAGAACATCGGGCAGAGCCACGCTAAATCGAACAGGAGTAGCTCCCATAACAGACGAAATCATAAATGCCACAGCAGAGGAAATTATACACGCCAGAAATCCGCCATAATGGAAATATCCCACGGTAGCAACTTCCATAGCAAACACCGCCGCTGTAAGCGGAGTGCCGAACAACGCAGTGAACACCGCACTCATTCCCGCCATCACTATAACGTGCATATCGGGTTTGTTCAATTTAAAACATCTGCCGATGTTGTAACCGATACTTCCGCCAAGCTGAAGTGCCGCACCTTCTCTGCCCGCACTACCGCCGAAAAGCTGAGTTATCAGCGTGCTGACAACAATAAGGGGTGACAGGATAAGCGGAACCTTTTCTTCAGTCTGTACCGATTCAATAACACGGTTGGTGTCAAGCTTGCCTTTTTTCCTGCAGAGAGCATACAGTCCTGCAATTGCAACACCTGCAATCGGCAGAAAATATACAATCCATCCGTGGTGTCCGCGGATTTCTCCCACCATATCAAGCAGAAGATGGAAAACACTTCCCACAGCTCCGCCAATAATACCCACAACGGATGCAACAAGCACCCATTTTATAAAGTTTTTCATGTAATTTGCCGCTGATTTTGCGGTGTTTTTTGCCAAATTCATTATTCCTCAACCTTGCTTTTTTTAATATCTAAACGAACAATTCCAATTATTGCGGCAGCCGCCGTAACAAAATGAGACAGAATCATTGTATACGCACCCACGCCCACATCGTACACCATCCAGATTATGCCGTTAAACAGCATACAAATCCTGTAGCCGAAAGGCTTTTTCTGAGTAAGTCCAAGTGCACATGTTGCCGCCGCAAATACAGTAATAATGTCTGCCGGTCTTTTATATGTGGACAGTGCACATCCCAAAAACAGCAGGATGAAAATTATATCCACCGCACGGGGAGCATCAACATCCTTTTTCCTGAAAACAAAATAAATCGACGCCTGTAAAACCGCAACCAGATAAAGTCCGCAACCGGAAAACCCGCCCACCATAATGTAACTTACGGCACCAACTCCGTTGATAATAAGCTGACTTATTAAAATGGGCTTTATGTTTTTGAGCTGCATTGATATAATTACAGCCACAGTCACCACAATACCGCAAATCTGCGAAATTACAAATTCCATTTTCCTTCCCCCATATGCACTTAAAACCGCATCAAAGATGCGGTTTTAAAATATTTATCCCAATACTTTAACTATGTATGTTGCAATACATTTTGCATATTCCACAAGCTTATCGCACGCGATATACTCGTTAGGCTGATGAGCTCCGCCCTTTTTCTCAAAGCTACGGCCTGCACCATATGCAAAAGAATGGCTGGTGCCATATTTAGAAATAACAGAATAGTCAGACAGACAGGAACCGCAAACCAATGGTTCAATGCCGATTGCTTCTTTGGATGCTTCAACCATAAGCTTTATTTCTTCGCTGTCCGGCTCGGTGAACACATAGTGGAAAAATCTTGTCGCAGGTTTAAAGCCGTCTCCGATAATTCCGAGCGGATCAAGTCTTTGTGCGAGTTCTTTTTCAAGTTCTGCAAGCTCTGCGTATATTTCTTCTTTGGATTTATCTGTATAGAACACAAAATGTGCTTCACCCATACCAAGGTCCGCTCCGGCATCTCCCGCTTTCACGCCCATATATCTCAGCGAAGTCTGCGGAATCACCGTGCCTTTATAGAATCTGTTTTCTTCAAGCTCTTTGCGACGATTCTGCGCAAATTTGTCTATCACTTCAAGCACAACGGGGATTGCAAGAGCCGCAGATTTTGCACTGTCTGCAATATCTTTTGTATGGAAATTATATTTCAGTTCTCCGCCGCCGCTGCCGCAATGCCAGATCTGGTCTTTTCGTCCGTCCGCACTGACGATAATATTACAGGGATATTTTGTAACAGCCGCAAGTGCACCATGAGAACCGCCGTACTCTTCATCCGAGTATGCAGCAAGAAGCAAATTCTTTTTAGGTTTGAACCCGAGTTCTTTCAAAAGTTTTACCACAAAAATGCCCGTTGCAATGGCATATTTGTCATCGCCGGCACCTCTGCCGTAAATTTTTCCGTCTTTAATAACGCCCGAAAGCGGTTCATCATCCCAGTTTGAAAGGTCCCCTATTTTAACTGTGTCGCTGTGAGCCATAATCATAAGCTCGTCAACATTTTCTTCGCCTGCCCAGCGACCAACCACATTATAGCGGTTTTCCAGGTTTCTTCCCGGCATATAATCGGGATGGTTTTCAAAATTTTCAATATCCATCGGCGAATAAAGGTCGCTTTCAAGACCAAGCTGTTTATAAATTTTATCTACATAACGAGCACATTCTTCTTCGTTACCATAAGAACCGAAACTTTCGGAATTGATTCTGACAAGACTTGAAAGAAGCTCAAACAGCTCCTCTTTTCTATCGTCTACAAGACTGCAAATCTGTTTAATATCCATTTTATACCTCCTGATTGGTTTATGATATTATAATATCATAAATTTTTCGACATTTCAATAGCTCTTTCGCTCAAAATCAAATTTCTTTGATAAGTATAAAAGACTGGCGCGGTATGGCAATTTCAAGATTATCGGTGGTATTTATAAGCTCACCGCTGTGCTCCTCGTCAACCGCATAGATTTCGTATTTTCCCTCTTTGCCGAAATCAACTTTCACCTTAATTTCAGGCGAATCGTCGTCCTCCGAATAATTGGTGACAATGCACAGCACTTTGTCGTCTTTATCCGTTCCGCAAAGGGTATAAATATTTTCAGGCTCATTTTCACAGCGTATTTCCGATTCCATATCATAGAATTTTCCGTACCACATAAGCGGATAGTAACCTTTCAGCGGCTCGTATGAATAATAATCAAAGGCACCACAGAATGCACCGGGACGGGTATCATAATACATCAGCATATCAATCGCATTGCTCTTTTGAGCTTCACAAATACAGGACATTACAAACGCCGCACCTTTAAGTCCGTGAATCGCCAGAATGGAGTATTTGAAATCCTCTCTCCATCCTCTGACATAGTTCCATTCATTAAGAATGGATTCTGCATTTTCATATCCGTATTTCACCAACAGCTCTTTCAGATTTCCTGCTTTTTCAAGCATTTTCTGCGGAGTTGTGCCATACACGTGCCAGGAGAAAAAGTCAATCGGAACATTTCTTTCAGACATTTCTTTTAAGAAATCATCCGCCCATGTTACAGCACCCGCAAGTGCAGGTCCGCCGATTTTAAGCTCGGGGAAACAGGACTTCAGGTGTTTTGCCGCAATCTCGTACATATCAAAAAACTGTGCTTTTGTACCGCCCCAGGTACGTTTGTTCGGGCTGTCGTCCGCATCAAGGTCGGGTTCATTCCAGATTTCCCAATACTGAATGTTCAGTTCAAATCCGTCTGCCCAACCATAGTTGTAATGGCGGATGATATGTTCGCAAATTCTTGCCCATTTATTAAAATCTTTGGGCGGTATGGTTCCGTGTTTTTTAATCTGGTGTTCAATGGTCTGTCCCAGTCTGAAAAATGTTTCGGTACCTGCATCAAGAGTGGTCAGAATTGATTCGTCGGTGCAGGCAAAATCATAGGATTCGGGGTCGTTCTCGTCCGCATCAAAATTGGGAAATATATTTGTGATATCATGGCTGTAGGGACCGCCGTAAATTCCAATGACACCGCTGTCGTGGTTTCTTGAATAAGGGATTCTCGCCGCTTTGTAATCCTCAAAATTGCTTCTGAATTGGTCGCTTGCGTGTCTTTTATGCCACGGACCGCCGTTTGTGGCATTTAAAACTTTAAACGCTCCCTCTTTTTTGCTAAGGTCAAATCTCAACGTCTCCATACATATTCTCTCCTTTTTTAAAATTCAATCTGTGCAATCACAGGGCAATGATCGGAAGAATCAAGCGCAACCTGAGTTGTTATAACATCAAATTTTTTGGGGTTAACGGGACAATCACCATAGGTGAAAATATAGTCCAGCGTTCTGACGGGAAGTGTGCCGTTCACATAAATCCCCTCATCATTCAGCACGGGATAATCGTGATGGGTAAACTTGTCTGTTGTTTCTTCCGCACTGAATCTGACATCAGAAAATCCTTTTGTCAGCATATATTTATAGGGTTCTTCCCCCTGCTCGGCATTTTTGCCGTTGTTAAGGTCTCCACCCACAACAATGGGAACATTATACTTTTCTTTGATAAAATCACAGATTTCGGTAAGCTGATTAACATTCTCCAGCCTCTGCTCATTATCTTTTTCCGACTCAAACATCCACCAGAAATGTGTGGCAATAACGCCGAATTTCACCGATGATTCTTTCTGCTCTAAAACCGCCCAGGTAACCGATTTTGAGTTTTCGTCGTTAAATCCGTCATAATAAAAATATCCGCTGTCTATAAGATTAAATTTTTCCCTTTTATAAAATACCGGCGTGAAATTCCAGCCCTCGGACACTTTATACGCTTCGTCATACACGCCCTTCAAAAGCTCGGGCAACGGAAGCTCTCCCGAACAGGTTGCGTTAAGGCTGTATTCCTGAAACAGACAAATGTCTGCATCAAACTGCGAAATCAATGAATGAATAAGCTTGTTTCTGTAATTTGTAGGCGAAAAGTCCCATACATTCTGGCAATAAAAAGTTATCATTTTCTATACTCCTTCAGCAATTAATTCTCAGTCGCAAACAGGCACGCTCAAACATGAGTCTTTCAAATAAACCGTATTGTGCGCTATTTTGGCAGTTGTTTGTTCGCTATACAATCCTTTTTGGTTTGTATGGCGGATATAATGTTCACTGTTCGCAGATGCGATATCAATTCTCAGTCGCTCGCCCTTTTTTATCAAAAAGGAATGCTCGTCAAAATCAAATTCAAGCGTAACAACGCTGTTCGGCTTATAATCGCCAAGCTGATAGCACAGCGAGGTGATATCGTCACGCAGACCAAAGTCGCCACGTTCTTTCTCTATGCTTACGCGGATATAAAAACATGTGTCTTCACAGTCGGATTTCACGCTCAGCTTTGCCGACATTTTCCCTTTCACCAACACCTCTTTTTCAAACGGGTCGGTATAAACCGATATGATGTCGTTACGGGAATTGGGCGGGTCCTGAAAAACCGCTCCGCCAAATGCTCTTGACAACCCGCCTTTAAATGAGGGCGGTGCAAACGGATTATAAACATAAGATATTTCCTCTTCGCCAAGTTTTATTTCCATAGACCCGGTCGGAACGGAAAAATCTTCTGTTTTCCATTTGTTTTCAAACAAAGTGTAATATGTAATTTTGCCCGGTTCAAACGGAGCTTTATTCTTTCCGCGAATATAATCGAACCACTCTATTTCATATAAATCGCCAAACTGTTCAAATCTGGTGCCTTTCGGGAAAACTATCGACTGTTCAGCATCACCGCAGCCATCGTTGTGATTGTACGGTGATACAACAAGTGCAGACATTTTTCTGCTGTCCTCTCTCATCTTTTTCCACATATCAAAAATCCCGCCGGTGTAAATGTCATAAAATCCGGTTGTGAAAAGTATGGGAAATTTCACATTATCGGTTGCACCTCTGGCATCATTGCCGCCTGCTCTGGTATTCCAGAAAGGATGGTCGCGGTTTGGAGCTTTAAGTTTTTCATCAAAATCCTCAACCGATTCGCCCAAAACAGTTTTGGAAAAATCTTTGAGCGGAAGCATCTCAAAACAACCTTCATACCAATACTTCTTAAGATGCGATTTGGCTTTATACGAAGTAACATACCAATTGCCGTGCAACCCCTTTTTGAAAAATCCATTGCGATAACAAATGTTATATCTTTCGCTGTCCTGAACACCAAAAACCGCACCCTTTATGTCATCAGCAAAGGGTGCCGTCACATAATGAACAGAGGTTAAATAACTTTTGCCGTAAAGGAAAAGTTCACCATTGTAAAAGCTCTGTTTTCTCACCCATTGCTGAAGTGCAAGCCCGTCTTTGCGTTCGTTTATATAAGGAATGCAGTCCCCCTCGCTTTTACCTCTGCCTCTGCAATGCTGAATAACCACCGCATAGCCGTGATTTAACCATTCCTTATAGCTATTCAGGTATTCAACAGCAACATTTTCTTCAGTCGCATTTTCGTAAACATCCACATACGGAGTGCGAATAAGAACTATCGGAAATTTGCCTTCCTTTTCAGGGAGCAACACCGAAGTGAAAAGTTTCACTCCGTCCGACTCAATATAACACCAATCAGCAACAAAATTTATCATTTGGAACTTCCTTTCATTTATGAAATATTAACTCAGCGCCATCCTGTTTTTTTAAGTTTCATTATGGCATCCCCCGGATTGTTTATTGTAATAACTTTAGCGCCGTATTTACTTGCAAGATTTATTTTGCTCTCCTGGGTTACATTAGCCCCTACCCAAGGTTCAATATTTTTCTTAATCAGATAATCATAATACTCCTTTTGCAGAATATCAGATATATTTGCGCAGTCAAGATATGTATCCGGATTAAGATTTAAATTCTTCATTTTGCTATATGGATAATGTCCGTGAAGAACATATTTCTTACCATATTTTTCAAATAAATATTCAAGCACCCATGCATCAAAACTGTTTATCACAACCTTGTCCGCCATATCGTACTTATCAATTTGTTCAACAATGCCCTCAATGCACCGCCTGCAACGCTGCTCATTCTCTTCGCTGTAATATTCTTTTATTTCAATGTTAAGCATTATTTTCTTTTCATTTGCCCATCTCATAAAATCTGAAAAAAGAGGAATCTTAGCCGGAGAATCTTCATCCCCCGCATTTAAATTTAACAGCTCGTCAGCCGTCATATCACAAACATTTCCGATTCCGTCAGTAGTGCGATCCACCGTAGCGTCATGAATTATAACCAAAACATCGTCCTTTGACAGCCGCACATCCATCTCTATCATATCAACACCAACTTCAATTGCCGCCTCAAAAGCCTGCATTGTGTTTTCATAAAAATTAAAACAATCTCCACGATGACCGCCTACTAATATTTTCCCATTGTAATTATTCATCATTTCATTTACCTCCTATATCACGTATTCATCATTATCGTTTGGAAAAACAACTTTCATTTCTACATTCTTTGCACATTCGATTAAATCATCGTATTTTTCATTTGGCATCACATGGATTGTTTATCTTATATTCATCACAATAAAATCTAATATAATCATTAATATTGAAACTAAAATTGGCATAAGTTTTATATTTTCTCATTTACAACCCCTCCGAGTTAGCTTTGCAAACCCACCTCCCCTTACACAGGGGAGGCTTTTTTATTTCGACAATATTCGACATATCCATATTGCGAGGCATAAGGTTTAGATGCAAATCTTTTGGTGTCAAGTTCGTATTAAGTCAGAACCGAAATTTGGTTATGCATCTTCCAAATCCTCTTTGATTGCATTATGTAAATCCTCTCTCATTTTCATAACAACATCATATCTTCCGCCACCGTACTTTTTATTACAGGAATTTGTAGCATCGGACAAAATAATAACATACAATCCGCTTTTAAGATCAATAAAAATTGATTGTCCTGTATGACCACAGTGACCTATACTTCCTTTTGCAAACAATTCTCCGGTCTGTTTATATTTTTCATCTACATATACAAATCCAAGTGCCCTGGATTCACTCATTGTTTCCGTATAATTCCTTATCGCCATTTCAAATGTTTCTCTCCCTATAAGAGGATAACCAAAATTCAAAAGCATTTCCACATATTTATTAACATCTTCGAGGCATGAAAACAGTCCCGCATTTCCTGAAATACCACCTAAAAATCTACAATTATAATCGTTTACTATGCCAATTTCTTCTGGCAAGAGATTGCTGTTTACAAATTCGTTGTTTTTATCAGGGGTAAAGAATGACCGTTTCATATCAAGGGGCTTGGCAATTAACTCGTAGAAAAGATTATCCAATCTTTCACCAAACACCTTTTCAAGTATTTTACCAAGAAGAATGTATCCCGGACAACTATATAATGTTTCACTCCCTATCGGCACATCAGATGGAATATTCAAAACATAGCTTTGCACATTATCATAATCGCATCCTTCAAAAATCAAGCTTTTATGACCAATACCAATCGTATGTACAAGCAAATCCTTTATTGTTATTTTTTCTTTTTCTTCATCTGTATCAAAAAATTTACTTACCGAATCCTCCAAGTCAATTTTCTTTTTGTCAATAGCTATCAGACAAAGCATAGACGTTACCATTACTTTAGTAATTGATGCCATATCAAAAAGAGTTTCGGAACAAGGAATTTTATCTGCAGCTTCAAAAATATCTGCAAGAACACGGCCTTCTTTACCAACTCTAATGGCAATATTACATAAATGTCCGTTTTCAACATATTGCTTAATACAGGATTTAGTATTTTTCATCATATTCTCCCATTCATTTTTTAATAAAATTTATATCCACTATCTTATTGCGAGGCATAAGGTTTAGATGCAGCCAACTTTCAAATTATAAAGACTGTATAATTTAGATGCCGGGTTACTTTACTTTAAAATCGACCGCCATACTTAATGCGTCCCATGTTTCTTCCAACATTTCTTCCGTATATGTTTGGGGTCTACTGAATACTGCTTGTCCAAGAGTATTCAACTTATCGTATAATTCTTTATTCATACCAATTTCGTACCAACC
>JAFYVD010000041.1 GCA_017558425.1 Clostridia bacterium
CAATGTTTCTTTATAAAGATTCTGACATATCATATGCTATAGAATCAACCAATGCATATGAAGTATCGCCGTTTTTTCGGCAACAGTACCAATTGTTCCGGCACGGAACACAAATCCTTCGCCGAACAGAACTTCGGTGTATTTATGTGCGTTGGGCTGATAATCGCCCGAAAAGTTAAGGTCGATATCGGGTTCTTTGTCGCCGTCAAAGCCAAGGAAGGTTTCAAAGGGGATGTCGTGCCCGTTTTTGTTGTACATTGTGCCGCAGACGGGACAAGGTTTGTCCTCCATATCGCAACCGGAGGGCGCAGACCCGTCCATTATAAATTCGCTATGCTTACAGTTGGGGCAAACATAGTGAGGCTGGAGTGCATTAACCTCGGTAATTCCTAAAAGAAACGCTACAAATGAGGAACCTACCGAACCTCGGGAACCTACAAGATATCCATCTTCAAGCGACTTCCAAACCAGCTTTTGTGCGATAATATAAAGCACCGAATAACCGTTTTTAATAATTGAACCAAGCTCCCTGTCCATTCGGGTTTTAACCTGTTCGGGGAGAGGGTCGCCGTAAATTTCAATCGCCTTTTTGGTGGAAATATTTACAATATCTTCTTCAGCACCGTCCATTTCGGGAGTGTGCGGTTCGTCGGGCAAAAGCTGAATGGTTTCAACCATATCGGCAATTTTGTTGGTGTTTTCAACAACAACCTTGTATGCAAGCTCGTCCCCAAGATAGGAAAACTCGTCCAGCATTTGCTGAGTGGTTCTGAAATAAAGAGGCGCTTGCTTGTCGGCATCTTCAAAGCCGAGCGAATCCATTAAAATTCGGCGGAACGCCTCGTCCGACGGGTTCATAAAATGAACGTCGCCCGTTGCAACAACGGGAATTCCAAGTCTGTCGGCGGTATCTATAATGGTTTTGTTGATTTTATGCAATTCTTTTTCGCCCGAAACTCTGCCGTTACGAATCATAAATTCATTGTTTCCGTCGGGCTGAATTTCAAGATAATCGTAAAAAGATGCAATTTTATCTATAACCTTTTGTTTTTTTCCGTTTAAAACTGCCTTGTAAACCTCGCCTGCTTCACACGCACTGCCCAGAATAATACCTTCACGGTATGTCTCAATTAAACTGTGTGGTACAAGCGGTTTGCGATAAAAATGTTTGAGGTGGGATTCGGAAATTATGTGATACATATTTTCCAGCCCTTTTTTATTTTTGGCAATCATCACAAAATGGTGATATTTCGCTTTTTTGCTGTTTTCACAAAGGTCGGTGTTCAAAAGGTCAATATCCGTTATCTCTTTGTCCTTCAGCATAACAAAACAGCGTTTGAGCACTTCGGCAGTGGCTTCGGCATCATCTACCGCGCGGTGATGATTGTCAAGCGAGACATTTAAAAGCTTCACCATTGCCGCAAGCCCGTGACGCTTCTGCTCGGGGAAAAGTGCACGGCACAGTTCCAACGTGTCAAGATAGCAATAGTCAAACTCCATGCCCAGCTGCTCGTAAACCACTCGCATAAACCCAACGTCAAAGTTGGCGTTATGCGCCACAAGCACGCATCCCTTGCAGAACTCTTCAAATTTCGGGCAAACTGATGCTATGTCGGGTGCATCCTTCACCATTTCGTCGGTGATGGAAGTGATTTCTGTGATATTGTCGGGAATGTGTCTGCCGGGGTTTACAAAAGATGAAAAACGGTCTGTAATTTCGCCTTTTTCCACTTTTACGGCACCAATTTCTATAATTTTGTCGTCAACGGGAGAAAATCCGGTGGTTTCCAGGTCAAAAACCACAAATGACGAATCAATGGTGTAATCCTGTTTTACGTTATAAGTAATTGCAAGCTCGTTGCTGCAGAGATAGCCTTCCACGCCATAAAGCACTTTAATGCCACGTTTTTTCGCCACATCAAAAGCGTCGGGGAATGCCTGCGCCACACCATGGTCGGTGATGGCAATTGCGCTGTGTCCCCAGTCTGCCGCACGGTTTATAAGGTCTTTTGCGGAGGAAACGCCGTCCATTGCGGACATTTTTGTGTGCAGGTGAAGCTCCACACGTTTCACTTCGGCGTCGTCCGTCAGAATTTCTTTTTCAAGCAGATTTATGCTGGAGGGACGGAGCACAAGCTCTTTGTCAAAATCGTCAAACTCAACTCTGCCGCTCACCGCAACATACGCGCCCTTTTTCAGCCCTGCAAGAAGCTTGTCGAGTCTCGCCTGAGCTTTGGCTTTTTTATCCTCTTCGGCATCCGAACGTGCTCCCTCAAAGGATTTTACTTTAATTGAGCTGGTATAGTCGGTAATCGCAAATGACAAAACTGTGCTGCCGCTTTTAATTTCCTTGGTTTCCAGCGAAAGCACATCGCCACGGACAACAACCTCTTTCATTGGCGACAGAATTGTCGAAATTGCAATCGGTTCAAGGTCGAAAATTTTTCTGCCTTTGAGGATTGCGCTGTATTCCGCTTTTGGCGGCGGAGGCAGCTCGATATCGGGAGGTGCAATTTCAGGTTCTGCTTTTTGCTGAGGCTGCTCGGGTTCGGGAATTGTGATAATATCCTCAATTTTCGGAAGTTCAGCAAGCGGTTCGCCCGTAAGAACAAAGGAGATTTCGTATTTTCTGCCCGTTTCTTCAAACAAAACAGATTGCAGAATCTCTGCCGATTTGCCGCTTTTTAGCAGTTCCACACAGTCGCTTTTCACAACGATGGTTATTTTATCCCCCTCGGTCAGCCAATCGGCATCCGAAAGCAGACAATGAGCAATGGCATATTTTTCGGACAGACGCGCAAGCAAGTGGGAGCTGTACGCAGTGCAAAGCTCCTTCTTGGTGAGTTCCAGATGAGAATAATCGTAAAAACACAATATTTTCATTCCCGGATACTGCTTTTTTGTCTGTGAAAGGATGTGTGCCACTTCCTTTTCGCCCAGGAACCTGTGCGGTTTTATGAAAAGCTCCAGTTTTTTCTGAGCAGAATAAAGCTTCGCACGGGTAATTTCTATATTCTCAATACCTTCAATTTTGCCGCTGTCGGCAATAAGTTCTGTAATAGGTGGCATAATAAACTCCTGAAATTTAGTAGTAGGGTCGGTTCACGAACCGCCCGCGGGTCTCCCCTAAAAGCCGTCAGGCGAATTTAGCTGAATAGATTTAACCTTGTTAAATCTATTCTACCACAACCGACAAAATTTTTCAACTAAAAAAACACCCCGTCGGGGTGTTTTTTGCAAATTCATCAAGCTATATATTAAGAACAACTATTGCCGCAATCCCTAAAAACATTCCGGCAAGCTGCATCTTTGTGAATTTTTCTTTGTAAAGAAATACCGTAAAGAGGAATGAAATCACAAAGGAAACTCCTGAGGCAAGCGGAGTTACAAGCGACACGGGCAGGAACAGATAAACCGCAACGTTTAAAATATTTGTTATTCCGTTGCATACACCTGCACACAGACCAAATCCCGTACCATGTTTTATAATATATCCCATCTGATTGCGTTCTTTGAAAAAGCTTGCAATCAAAAGGGCAAGGAAAGAACCTCCCAGCGAAATAACGAGAAATTCGTTTGTGCACTGGTCGTCGAAGCGCACCTGCTGAATTTTCGAAATGACGCTGATAAAGCCATTTGCGACGGTTGTGAGCATAACATGGAGAAGCCATTTGCCAAATTTTCCTTCGGTCTTTTTCTCCTCTTTTTTCTCGTCCGGGCCCAGATTTCTCACTATCAGAGAAGCGAAAATAAGGAAAACGCCGATATATGTGAAAATGGTTGAAGGTTCTTTCAAAAACGCCAATCCATAAACCAGCGGAATTATCATCGAAAAGGATGATACCATCCTTGTCATTATGTAAGAACCGTATTGATATGCGGCATACATACTGTAAAACCCAACGGCGAAAAATACGCAGCTTATGAGCCCGTAAAACCACAGCTCGGGCGGGAAATTCAGACCGTTTCTATCGCTGACGATAAAATAAATCATGGAGAAAAAGGATATTATCGCATTAAAAAACAGACCGCCTTCTCCGTATTTTTTCCCGTATCCTCTCACAAACACCCCTTCGATGTTGTAAGTAAGTGAACGTAAAAGTATAAGTAAATAACCCAATATAATCACCCTAATTTCAAACTCTGAGTTATTATAACACACCCGCAACGCATCGTCAATAGAAAAAATACTGTATTTTGTTGAAAAAATCCGTATTTTGTGATAGAATAGATTTAATGGAATTGTGCTGACGGAGGAAATTATGAAAAAAACTGAAATTTTAAAATATTTAAAATCCCTGCCGGGCGAACAGTTTGTGTCCGAAACGGCAAGGCTTGCCGCTGAAGGGGAAGAAATCCCGGCATCTATGATAAAACGTCTTGAAGAATACCAAAGAGTGCTGGGTATGCGGCAGTTTGACCTGTCAAAAGGCAAAATCGTCGCAGGGGTTGACGAAGCAGGCAGAGGTCCGCTTGCGGGGCACGTTTATACTGCGGCTGTGATTCTGCCCGAAAATGTGGTGATTGAAGGGCTGAACGATTCAAAAAAGCTCAGCGAAAAAAAACGCGAGGAGCTTTATGACATTATCATGGAAAAAGCGCTTTATTACAACGTTGTTTACGCCGATTGCGAGGAAATTGACAGAATAAACATCAGGAATGCCACCCTCGGAGCAATGAAAAAAGCGGCGGAAGGGCTGCCCGTCCGTCCGGACAAATTGCTTGTTGACGGCAACGCCCTGCCCGACACCGACATTCCGTCCGAATATGTTATCAAAGGCGATGCCAAAAGCATGGCGATTGCGGCGGCGTCCATCCTTGCAAAGGTGACAAGGGACAGGTACATAAAAGAAATGGCGGAAATCTATCCGCAGTACGGGTTTGATAAAAACAAAGGGTACGGCACTGCCGACCATATTGCGGCAATTAAAGAGTTCGGTCCCTGCCCCATCCACAGAAGAAGTTTTATAAAAAACTTTGTACGAAATTAATTTATTGACAATCAAAAAGTAAAGTGATATAATCATTTATATCCAAATTTTTAAGGAGGCTTTTTAAAATGAAAGTTAAAAAGATTTTGGCAGCTGTGCTTGCTCTCGGTCTTGTTGTTTCTGCAGCAGGGTGCGCAAAGAAAAACACAGCAGGTCTTGATGCCGAAGGTAATTACGAGGTTGTATGGTATAACTCCGAACAGCCCCAGCCCGACCACGATTTAGTATATGCGGAAGTAAGCAAATATACTAAAGAAAAAATCGGCGTAACAGTTAAATATATTCCTTTTATGCCGGCTGAATACGGCGAGAAAATGCAGCTTCTTTTTGCTTCCGGTGAAAAGATTGATATGTGCTTCTCATCTTCCGGCACAAAATTCCAGCAGAACGCTCGTCAGTCTGCATACCTCGATATGGGTCCCCTGCTTGACAGCATCGGCAAACAGACAAAAGCTCTGTTCCCCGAATATGCGCTTGAATGTTTCCAGGTTGGCGGCATCCAGTATGGTATCCCCACACTTAAAGACTGGGCTTTCCAGCCGATGGTTTCCACAAGAAAATGGAAGCTTGAAGAAGCTGGCATCAGCATGGAAGAATATCAGGGTATAAAAACTCTTGCAGACCTCACTCCCATTATTGAAAAATGGAGAGCTGTTCCCGGCCGCGAAAAAGATTATGGTCTTCTTATGAGAGGTAACCACCACCTTATGAAGTTCCTTCCTCAGGAAACTATTGACGGTAGTGTACTCGCAGGCTTTAATTTCGACAATTACGACAAAGTTATCAACGTTTTCACAACAGATGCATTCAAAGAACTTTGCCAGCTTACAAGAAGTTGGTATAATGCCGGTTACATAAAGAATGATGCGGCTACATCCACAAGTGATGCTGATATTCAGAAAATCAACAACTACTTTGCCGCTCACGGCGAATGGTTGCCCTACTATGGCGTGGAAAAAGACGATGACGACCCCGAAAAAACAATCTACGCTCTTAATCTCACAGTTCCCAGAATGTCCACAACTCAGGTTACAGCTTGCGGTCTTTCAATTCCTCTTACAAGCGTAAATCCTGAAAGAACAATGGAATTTATCAACCTCATCTACAACGATGAATATGTTAAAAATACAAGTGGTTACGGTATTGAAGGCAAACACTGGGTTGCTGACGGCGATACTCACTATGCAATTCCCGAAGGCTACGAAGCTTTAAAAGACACAGGTTATGCAGCTTCTCCTCATAAAGCCGGCAACCGTTACCTCTTAAAAGTTGCTCCCAAAACACCTGCTGATATTTGGGAAAAATTCCAGGAATTCAATGAAAATTCCATCAAATCCGGTGCTATCGGTTTCTCATTTGACCCTCAGCCTGTTGAAGGTCAGATTGCAGCTGTTAACAACGTTTACAACGAGTTCTTCAAATCTCTCATTGTAGGTGCTGTTGACCCCGAAACAGAACTCCCCAAATTCCTCAAAAAGCTCGAAGCTGTTGGTTCTAACGACATTATTGCCGAAGCACAGAGACAGTACGACGAATGGAAGAAAAAATAAACCTGTGTAGTTAATAATGCATCAAAAAGCGAGGTAATACGCCTGTATTGCCTCGCTTTTAACGTGCCGTTCGACAACATTTGCAGAAAATTGTTGACAAGCCACCCGGTTAATGGTAAAATATATGTAACATATATCTTTAATCCGATACCGTGATGTCGGCAAGATGTAATTGATGGTGGAAACAGAACTAGTCTTGCCGCAGGGCAAGACTTTTTTGTTATCGGAAAAGATGTTTGAAAAATTTTTTATAGGAGCGTGTAAATATGAATCTTGTTTACGGCGTAAAAGACAAACCCACATTCGGTAAGCTTCTGGTATTTGCATTCCAGCAGCTTCTGGCAATCCTCGCAGCAACAATCGCTGTTCCCTCAATCATTGGTAACGGAATGTCCCATTCCGCAGCACTTTTCGGTGCAGGTATCGGTACAATTGTTTACCTTCTGTTCACAAAATTTAAGAGCCCCGTATTCCTCGGTTCTTCCTTTGCATTCATCGGTTCAATGTTCGCAGCATTTGCCGGCGGTGCATCAATTGCCGCAGGCTACGCAGGTCTTATCTTAGGTGCCGCTTTTGCAGGTGCTGTCTATGTAGTTCTTGCAATCGTAGTTAAAATTGCAGGCGTAAAATGGATTTCAAAACTTATGCCTCCCGTTGTTATCGGACCTACTGTTGCTCTCATCGGTCTTTCTCTTGCAGGTGCAGCAATTTCTGACCTTCAGGTTGCTAAAGTTGCAACAGCATCTCCCTATGTTTGCATTATCTGTGGTCTCGTAACTCTTGCAGGCGTTATTTTAAGCTCTGTTTACGGCAAAAAAATGACAAAACTTATCCCCTTCATCATCGGTATCCTCGCAGGTTACCTTCTCGCTACAATCTTCACTGTAATCGGAACAGCAACAAACAACCCTGCTCTTATGGTTATCGACTTCTCTGCATTCAGCAATATGACATGGGTTCCCGAATTCACATTTGTTAAAGCTCTTGAAGGCGTAAAAGAAGTTGATGCAGCTTATATCGCAACTGTTGCAGTAGCATATGTTCCCGTTGCATTCGTTGTATTTGCTGAACACATTGCTGACCACAAAAACCTTTCTTCCATCATCGGTCAGGAACTTCTTGAAGAACCCGGTCTCCACAGAACACTTCTCGGCGACGGTATCGGTTCTATTGCAGGTGCAATCTTCGGCGGTTGCCCCAACACAACTTATGGCGAATCTGTTGGCTGTGTAGCTATCACAGGTAACGCTTCTGTTGTTACAATTCTTACAACTGCAATTATTGCAATTGTTGCATCTTTCGTTGCACCTTTTGTAACATTCCTCGCTACAATTCCTAACTGCGTAATGGGCGGCGTTTGTATTTCACTTTACGGTTTCATCGCTGTATCCGGTCTTAAAATGATTCAGCAGGTTGACCTTGGCGAAAACAAAAACCTTTTTGTAGTTGCAGTTATCCTCATCACAGGTATCGGCGGACTCACACTCACATTCGGTCAGGTTACAATCACAGCTATCGCTTGTGCACTTATCCTCGGTATCCTCACAAACCTTATGGTTTCAGGTAAAAAAGCTAACTAAGAAAGGTTACTTTCTATGAAATTTAAAGCTACGCTTATGGAAGGGGATGCGCTTTCGCGCGTTCTTGTCCGTATGTCACATCAGATAATTGAAAAAAACAAATCAGTCGAAGGCCTTTGCCTTATAGGGATAAAAACAAGGGGCGTTCCGCTTGCCAAACGTATGGCAGAAAACATTTTTGCCATAGAAAATAAACAGGTGGAAATGGGCGCACTTGATATCACTCTTTATCGTGACGACCTGACGGATATAGCGGATGAAGCGATTATCAATTCAACCGATATTCCCTTTGATGTCACCGGGAAAAACATTGTTCTTGTGGACGATGTGCTTTTCACCGGCAGAACGGTCAGGGCTGCAATGGACGCCATTATGTCCATCGGCAGACCGCAGACCATCCAGCTTGCAGTTGTGGTTGACCGCGGTCACAGAGAGCTTCCCATCAGGGCTGATTATGTGGGTAAAAATGTTCCCACTTCACGAAGCGAGATTATCAGTGTTAATCTCTCGGAAATGGATGAAACGGACAGCGTAGAGCTTTACGAACTGTAAAAGAACACAAAATAAATAAAAAGAAGGATGTAACGGCACCTTCACTTAGGGATAATTTGCCTAAAAATCATTATTTTGGCACATAGCATTGTCGAAACCGCTTGAAATCCGTCAGGATTTCTTCGCGATTTTTCCTCACTCTGTATCCAAAATAAAGATTTTTATGGTGCAA
>JAFYVD010000042.1 GCA_017558425.1 Clostridia bacterium
AATGATATAATTATAGATGCGAAATAAGATTACAATTTTATAAAAGGAGATGATATCACCAAGGGATAACTATACCCATTTTTATTCAACAAAATACCAATATATCTGCTAAAAACGCAGGTTCCTAAGGTGTTTTGTTGATTTATCATCATCTGCCAATTGTATTCTTGTTTCGCGACTAAATACAGGAGCTTTGCGTTTTATGCGTCGGCTCCGGTCGGCGCTTTTTTTTATGCTCCGGAAAAGGAGAAAATTGTGGAAAAATACGAGGAAATGTATTATATTCTGTTCAATGCAATTACAGACGCGGTGAAAATTCTTCAGGATGCACAGCAAAAGGCGGAAGAAATTTATATCTCATCAAAATCATAAATTGCGGGAGGGGCAAGCCCATCCCCTACAAATGATTAATAACAAAACCCCCCGAACAATTGATTTTGTTCGGGGGTAATTTTTATCAGTCGTCGAGTATATTTCCTACGCCTTTTAAGATATGTTTGGGTCTGTATGGGAACTGACCAACCATTTCTTCGGTTGTAACGCCGCTTAAAACAAGAACTGTTTCAACTGCGGTTTCAACGCCTGCGATGATGTCGGTGTCCATTCTGTCACCAATCATAACCGTTTCGTGGCTGTGACATTCTAAAATTTTCATTGCGTGGCGGAGCATAAGAGGGTTGGGTTTACCAACGAAATATGCCTTTTTGCCCGTCGCAATTTCAATGGGGGCAACAAGTGCGCCCGTCGCAGGCACAATGCCGATTTCGGTGGGGCCTGTTGTGTCGGGGTTTGTACCGATAAGCTTTGCGCCTCTGTTTACAAGTCCGACAGCTTTTTCGATTTTTTCAAAACTGTAGGAACGGGTTTCGCCAACTACAACATAGTCGGGGTTAACATCGTTCATATAAATTCCCTGGTCGTAGAGTGCGTTCATAAGCCCTGCTTCACCGATTACATAAGCGCTGCACCCGGGATTCTGGCTGGCAAGGAAGCTTGCCGTTGCCTGTGCACTTGTATAAAAATGCTCTTCAGACACATCAAGACCAAGTCTTTTGAGCTTTTCCGAAAGTTCTTTGGGGGTTCTCTCGGAAGAGTTTGTCAAAAACAAAAAGTTTTTCTTTTCTTTTCTTAACCAGTCAACAAAAGGGATTACGCCGTCAAGGAGTCTGTTACCGTGATAGATAACGCCGTCCATATCGCTTATAAAGCCCTTTTTTTCTCGTAATTCTTTCATCATATTATTTCTCCTTTAAAGGTAGTGTACTTCTTTCTAAAATGCCGTTTAAATAGGCAATCAAAATTCCGTAATTGGTTACGGGCACGCCTGCATTCGTCGCCGATGCGATTCGTGATTTCACTTCCGATTCGGGCAGAGTGCAGCCTCCGCAATGAATCACAAGCTTATATTCATCAAATTCTCTCGGGAAATCGCCGCCCGAAACAAATTCAAATTCTACATTTTTGCCTGTTTTTGCCTTTATCAGCCGAGGAATTTTCACCGTACCGATATCCTCGCACTGTCTGTGATGTGTGCATCCTTCGGCAATCAAAACAGTGTCCCCGTCCTTTAGATTATCGACCGCAGATGCGGCAGCTGCCATTTGCCACAGCTCCCCTTTATACCTTGAAAAAAGTATGGAAAAAGAAGTCATGGGCACATCTTCGGGCACTATTTCGGCAACCTTTTTAAACGCCTGCGAATCTGTTATCACAAGGTCGGGTTTCCCAATTTTGCCGAGTGTATCGGCAAGCTCGGTGTCGCGGACACACAGCGCATTTGCGCCCGATTCAAGTATGTCGCGAATGGTCTGCTGCTGAGGCAGAATGAGTCTGCCTTTGGGTGCGGAGGCGTCTATTGGGATTACCAGCACCACAAGGTCGCCCGGGTTTATAAGGTCACCCACAAGGCGTTTTTCAGGCTCTTTTTTTGCAAAGGTGCCAAGCAGATTTTTAAGATTTTCTATATTCTCCCCTGTTTTTGCGCTGACACACAAATCGTGCGTGAATTGGGCTTTGACAGCCGATGCGCTGTCAAGCTTGTTTCTCACAAAAACAAAAGGAATTTTCCTTTTTTCAATTTCGGAAATGAGCTCTTTTTCAAACTCCCCTACCCCGTTTTTAATGTCGGTGCAGACTATGGCGATGTCGGTTTTTGACAGCACGCCGTAGGTTTTTTCCACACGCATTTTGCCAAGCTCGCCTTCATCGTCAAGACCCGCTGTGTCGATAATTGTCACAGGTCCGAGAGGAAGTAGCTCCATATTTTTATAAACCGGGTCGGTGGTTGTGCCTGCAAAATCGGACACAATGGCAAGATTTTGCCCTGTGATGGCATTGACCAGGCTGGATTTTCCCGAATTTCGTCTGCCGAAAATCCCGATATGGATTCTTTCGGCTGTTGGTGTTGTGTTAAGACTCATAGTTTTCACCTAAAATCTGAAATCACGGATGTTATTTTCAATAAGACCGAGGCGTTCGGTGGCAATGGCACGAACCTGCTCGTTGGGGATGTTGGAAAGTTCTTTCATAATGAGTTCGTTACCGATTTTCTTTGTATCTTCCGACGCGTAGTCCATCAGAAATTCTTTCAGCGTCATAAGTGCATTGGGGTGACAGCAGTTCTGAATCTGACCCGTTTTACAAAGCTGCATAAATCTGTCCCCTGTTCTGCCTTCACGATAGCAAGCGGTGCAGAATGACGGGATATATCCCAGCCTCATCAGCCAGTTCACAACCTCGTTAAGCGTTCTTTTATCGCTGACATCAAACTGTTCGGAATTTTCGTCCTCAGGTTCGGGTTCGCAGTAACCGCCCACACTTGTTCTGGATGCTCCGCTGATTTGCGAAACGCCCAGTCTGATAACTTTTTCACGGACTTCCTTGCTTTCTCTTGTGGAGATAATCATGCCTGTGTAAGGCACAGCAAGGCGGATAAGTGCACAAAGTTTTGCGAAAATTTCGTCCGAAATGCCGTTATCAAACGCTGTCGGGTCGATATCGTCCGCTTTTTTGATTCGGGGAACGCTGATTGTGTGCGGGCCAACGCCGTGAACCGCTTCTAAGTGTTCGGCGTGCATTAAAAGCCCCGCAAACTCGTATTTATAAAGTTCCAGACCGAACAGTACACCCAGACCTACGTCGTCAATTCCGCCTTCCATAGCGCGGTCCATAGCCTCGGTATGGTAAGCATAATTGTGTTTGGGGCCTGTGGGATGGAGCTTTTCGTAGCTTTCTTTATGATATGTTTCCTGGAACAGAATATATGTGCCGATTTCCGCTTCTTTAAGCTTGCGGTAGTTTTCCACGGTGGTTGCGGCAATATTCACATTAACTCTGCGGATTGCACCATTTTTATGTTTTACATTATAAATGGTTTTGATACAATCAAGGATATATTCAATGGGGTTGTTCACAGGGTCCTCCCCTACCTCAATGGCAAGGCGTTTGTGACCCATATCCTGCAGTGCGATTACTTCCTTTTCCACTTCTTCCTGAGTCAGTTTTTTTCTGCAGATGTGTTTGTTCTGATAGTGGTAAGGGCAGTAAACACAACCATTTACGCAATAGTTGGACAGATAAAGCGGCGCAAACATAACAATTCTGTTGCCGTAAAAATCTTTTTTCAGCTGTTCGGCAAGGGCGTAAATTCTGGAAATTCGCTCCTCGTCCTCGCAAGCTAAAAGCACCGATGCTTCACGGTGGCTGAGACCTTTTCTCTCTGCCGCTTTGTCTATGATTTTATCCACAAGCTCAAGATTATCCTTGTTTTTCTCGGCATAATCCAATGTGTCGAGAATTTCCTCGTGGTTTATAAATTCTTCTGCTTTAAGTGATTTGGGATTATACATATTTTTCTCCTTTCTTTCGGGTCAGAACTTCTTCCCCGTCAGATATTTGTACCATTAATTTTCCTTATAATCCCCTCTTGCGCACACAATTTCGTACCCGATTTCTGCAATCTGCTTTTTTAATTTTTCAAGCTCATAAGCATTTTCGGTACCTGTATGTAGTTTGTTATTGTAGAGGGTATATTTTTCTCTCGCCGACTTTGGCGATAGGTTTGGCATAATTACATTTGCACCGGCAAGGATGCCCTTTTCCCTGCCCTTTCCGTCTGCCGTACCAAGTGCCGTTGTTGCAGGCAAAAGCACCGACGGAAGCATCAGGCGGATTATCGCCAGAAGATAAACTGTCAATTCTGCCGAACCTGCTTTTTCATTCCCGAACGGGGTGTCGATATGCGGAATAAAGGGCCCGATTCCCACCATCTCGGGTGAAAATTCTTTGATAAACCGAAGGTCTGCCACTATGTTGTCCACCGTCTGATATGGTGAACCCACCATAAATCCGCAACCCGTCTGATACCCAAGATTTTTCAGGGTTTTCAGGCAGTTCATACGGTTTTTCAGCGACATATTTTCGGGATGAAGTTTTGTATAATGCGCTTCGCACGCCGTTTCGTGACGGAGCAGATACCTGTCCGCACCTGCATCGCGGAGCTTTCTATAGCTATCCTCCGACCGTTCGCCAAGCGACAGGGTCACCGCACAATCGGGGTGGTTTGCCTTAATCTCTTTTATCAAAGGTACAAGCCGCTCGTCCGAAAAATGCGAATCCTCTCCCCCCTGCATCACAAAAGTCCGAAATCCAAGCTCGTACCCGCTCTCACAGGCGGACAGAATTTCCTCGTCGGTCAGGCGGTATCGGTCTGCATTTTTGTTTGATTTCCTGATTCCGCAGTAAAGGCAGTCGTTTTTACAGTAATTTGACACCTCAATAAGCCCACGGATGAACACCTTTTTCCCATAAACCTCATCCCTTCGGATTTGTGCTTTTTCAAAGAGATATTCAGGGTCGGGCATTTGCATAATCAGGGTTTTCAGCTCGCTGTCAGACAGATTTTTTTCTTCAAAAAGTTTGTCAATCAGATTTTTCATTATTTAATGATATCTGTTCCCATATAAGGTCTGAGCGCTTCGGGAACTGTTACGCTGCCGTCTGCGTTCTGGTAGTTTTCCAAAATTGCGGCAACAGTTCTGCCGACTGCAACGCCCGAACCGTTAAGTGTGTGAACAAATCTTGCTTTATCTTTAACGTTGTCTTTAAATTTGATGTTGGCACGTCTTGCCTGGAAATCTTCAAAGTTGGAGCAGGAAGAAATTTCAACATACCTGTTGTAGCTGGGCATCCAAACTTCGATATCATACTTTTTAGCGGCTGTGAATCCGAGGTCACCCATACAAATGGAAACCACTCTGTAAGGCAGTCCAAGAATCTGGAGCACGCTTTCAGCGTCTCTTGTGAGTTTTTCAAGTTCTTCGTAAGAATCTTCGGGTCTTGCGAATTTAACAAGCTCAACCTTGTTGAACTGGTGCTGACGGATAAGACCACGGGTGTCTCTGCCCGCACTGCCTGCTTCCGCTCTGAAACAAGCAGAATATGCCACGTGTTTAATAGGCAGTTTTGCACCTTCTAAAATTTCGTTTCTGTAGATATTGGTAACGGGAACTTCCGCTGTAGGAATAAGGAAATATTCGTCCCCTGTTGTTTTATATGCGTCCTCTTCAAATTTGGGAAGCTGACCTGTGCCTTCCATACATTCGCGGAGAACCATATAAGGAGGAAGAATTTCGTTGTAACCGTTTTTCTCGGTGTGAGTGTTTAAAAAGAAGTTGATGATAGCTCTTTCAAGTCTCGCACCTGCGCCTTTATAAACAGTAAATCTGG
>JAFYVD010000043.1 GCA_017558425.1 Clostridia bacterium
ATGGGAAGACCGTCTTCGGAGAAGGCTGTCTGTGTACGACCGTATGCAATCTGGAGGAAAAGTTCTCTCATAGCTGTGTTGATAGCGTCACAAACGAGGTCTGTGTTGAGAGCTTCGAGGATTGTTTTACCAACGAGGATTTCGGATGCCATAGCAGCCGAGTGAGTCATACCGGAGCAACCGATTGTTTCAACCAGAGCTTCCTGGATAACACCTTCTTTTACGTTGAGTGTCAGTTTACATGTACCCTGCTGAGGAGCACACCAACCGATACCGTGTGTAAGACCGGAAATGTCTTTTACTTCTTTAACCTGAGTCCATTTACCTTCCTGAGGAATGGGAGCAGGTCCGTGATACGCACCCTTAGCGAGAGGGCACATAGCTTCTACTTCACTTGAATAGTTCATAGAAAATTCTCCTTCCTATTATATTGAAATTTTTATTTTACACATAAAACCATTCTATATTGTAGCACAAAATTCTCGCTTTTGCAAGAGAAAAAACAAAAAAACGCTTAAATTTTACTTTAAGCGTTTTCTTATGTTTTTTGCAAGTCTGTATAATTGCGGTCTAAATGGAATAAGACTTATCCACGCAAAGACAATCAAACGATATACAAAGTTGTTTTTTTCAATCCTTTTTCCCTTGCGTATTATTGCCGAACAGGTTGCAATTATCTGTTCAGGCATAATGGGATATTCTATCACTTTTTGATTATCTCCGCACATAGCTATCCCGTCTTTTTTTATCTTCACAACCCTGTGAAGCACATAGTCTCCGTTGGATCGACGGTACAACGCAATATCGCCTTTTTTCAGCTTACTCGTTTTTTCAAGAATGACACTGTCTCTGTATTCCATCAGTATAGGCAGCATACTTTTCCCGGTTACCGTCAACTTCACATTTCCGCCTGCAGCCACAATTTCTTTAATTGACGGCTCAAGCTTTTTCATTTCTACAACACGTTTCATTCGTCCAGCACACCGGCACTACGCAGAGTTTCCACAAACGCAGCCGCGTCCTCCTTTGCATCTGCCGCACTGACATTATATTCGGACAAAAGAGCATTTACAAGCTCATCCATTGTTACATCCTTTTTCAGAGTATTCCAAAGAAAAACTCCTGTTTCATTCAGCGACATCATTCCACTGAACGCATCCGAAGATGCTCCCATAGGCAAAACTACATTGCTGCCTGCAATATTTCTGAGAATAAATGTGTTTTTAACTTTCATATCTCTTCTCCTTTTAAAGTCCCAGCTCATTTTTAACAGTTAACACTGCCTGCTCGGATATGTTACATTTCAAAAGATATACCGGAACCTGCACAATCAGCTTTTCAACCGCCGAAAGAACTAACTCAATAAATTCCGGGAACACCGGACGTGCAACCTCCTGCAGAACTCTGAAAACCGCTTCATCACTCGAAAGCCTTGTGATTTCGTTTTCAGGATGCTGTTGCAGAATTACAATCGCTTCAAGCGGCGCACTGTCCTGTGCATTAATGTCGGTTTTTCCGCTCCAGGGTGTGCCGTAAAGTCCGGGAACAAATCCATCCAGCCTTATCGCAGGCGAATCATCATTCAGTACAGTAACATCTTCGGGAAAATATTTTTTCCACAAGCCCGTATGGGTGGATTTACCCGTGCCCGACGGAGCGGAAAAGGCTATTCCCGAATTTTTATATTTAATACACGACGAGTGCAACACAACGCCATTATTTTTCAGCATAAAATAGCGGAACAACTCGCCCAGCATATTAAACGCACGGATTTCATTCGACATTCCGCCGTACATGGAAATATCCGTCAAAAACGCCTTTGCGTTTTTAACGTCCGAATCAAAAGTGAGTCCTGCGCAATATATATCCGGTGCCTTCAGAAGGTCAAAAATGCCATACTCCTCAGCCGAATGGAAACACTGGCGAAACCCTTCCACAGTTGCAATGGGCTGTCCGCTTGGCATAAACCCTTCACCCGTAAATTCCACTTTAAGGTGCGGAGCCTGCTCTTTCACCGACTTATATGCCGCAAATCTTTTATTAAAAAATTCATTTTCTTCGCCCACAACTTCAACTGTCAGTCCTGCGATATCAAACAAAGGCATAGGGATTCTCCTTAAACATTATTATTCTAATTTTAACACAATATAACCTTTCTGTCAACCAATAAAAATCCTCGTTTTTATATATTCATTGACAAACCCGAGCCTATATTGTATACTAATAAAAAGAGAAGGGGGAGGTTTTTGATCGTGAAACGACTTGTTATACTGTTTGTTCTGGCTGTTTTTTGCCTTACAGCATATGCCGAAGGTGTGCCCGTTTACCTCAACGACCGACCCGTTAAATTCGATGTGGTTCCGCACATTTCAGACAGCAGAGTGAGTGTGCCGATACGCGAAATTTCTGAAGCGCTTGGCGCAAAGGTTGTATGGGATGATACTGTAAAAACGGCTCACATTCTCCTTGGGACAACTGATGTGGCTTTTAAAATCGGCGAAAACCATATGCTTATAAACGACACCCCTGCAAAAATTGATGCGCCCGCCTCCATAGTGGGCAACAGAACCTTCGTGCCGGTTCGTGCTCTTTGCGAAGCTTTAGGGCTGGATGTTTGGTGGAACGACTCTGCAAAATCTGTTTACCTTTCGGAAAAACCCGATTTTGGTGCCGGCCATCTCATCTCTCCCACCTATCACGTGGTGTCGGAAGCTTTTGAAGGATGTGTGTTGGCATGCAAAACTATGGTTTTGTCCAATCATTTTGACAATGCTTTTACTTTCGACGAGATGTTATCAATGAACAACAATACAGTCTACACATACTGGGGACCCGAGTATTCAATGGGTGCCAATTGGCACATAATTCTCTCGTCCCAAGAAAATATTTCTCCCGTACGCAAACTCAACCGAATTTTGTCCGAAATTGAAGAATCTTCGGGCATTATTGCACAGTTTACCAACGGAACAAAATATCACGGTGTGGTTATTACCGGTTATACTCCGGAGGGAGAATTGCTTGTGTGCGACCCGGATGTAAAATCAGAAAATCCGGAGAATATTCTCATAGGCGAATCCTGCCTTGCCGATATGTTTAATTGCCACACCACACGCGAGCTTCTTCCCTATCTTTACGCAATGCGACGGGTGGAAAAATAATATATTGACAAACTGTCAAAATTGTGATATAGTATTCGTGTTGCATTTCGCTGATATAGCTCAGCTGGCAGAGCACTTCCTTGGTAAGGAAGAGGTCACCGGTTCGAATCCGGTTATCAGCTCCAGAAAAACCGTAGATTCTATCGGAATCTACGGTTTTTTTATAAACCTTCCCCCAACGGATAATTCACATTAAGAGGATCAGTCAATTTTATTATTGAAACATTTAAATCTTTATGATATACTTAATATATTGGTTTTTGACACAAAATACGGAGGGATAAAATGGATATTTCAAAAATTAAAGTTGTTGCAATGGACCTCGACGGAACACTCACTCAGCACAAACAACCACTTGACAAAGCTCACAAAGACGCTCTTACCAAGCTTTCTGAGCGATACACTCTTTTAATGGTGGGCGCAGGCCAGGTTATGAGGATTTTTAATCAGATGGAGCACTTCCCCATTGATATAATCGGCAACTACGGTCTGCAGTACGGCATTTACAAAGACGGCGAAATAGAAACACTTCGCGATTTGACCTTTGACATCGACCGTCCGGCTGCTGAGGCAAAAGTCACTGCTTTGCGTGAAAAATACGGATACACCGAATTTGCCGGCGACAACGTGGAATACCACCCGTCAGGCTGTCTCACCTTCCCTCTCTTGGGCACAAAAGCAAATCAGGCAGATAAACTTGCCTTTGACCCCGACAGAAAAAAACGCAGAAAAATATATGACGATGTTGTTGCCACTTTCTCCGATTACAGTGTTTTTGTTGGCGGTTCATCATCTTTTGATATGGCTCCGAAACCCTATAACAAATATTTTGCGCTCGACCTTTACTGCAAGGAAAAAGGTCTGCTCCACGAAAATGTGGTTTACATCGGCGACGATTACGGCCTGGGCGGCAATGACGAATCGGTTTATAAATCCGATTTCAATTATCTGACCATAGACGATTACAGAGATTTCCCTGAAATAATAAAACCCTTGCTTGATATCAGGCAGTAAAAGTGATATAATTTAATTTGAGGTGATAAAAAATGTCAAACATTTTAAACATAATTGACGATTTTAAAAAACCTTGCTCCTGCGGCAAGGTTCATTATACAGCAATCCGCGACATCCGCATTGCATCAGGATTGGTTCACAGTGTAGGTGAAATTTTAAAAGAAAATAATTTCTCAAAAAACCTGCTTTTGGTTGCTGACAAAAATACCCTCAAAGCTTCCGAAGGAATTGTCGAAAGCCTTGACGGATTTAACATTGAGTATAAAATCTACGATAACATCCGTGTTGCAACTATTGAACACGTTGAAGAACTGGAATCTCTTGTAAAAGGCAGAGACATTTCCATTCTGTCGGTAGGTTCGGGCAGCGTAAACGACCCTTGCAGACTTGCAGCCGCAAGACAGGATAAACTGCTGTGCATCTTTGCAACCGCTCCTTCAATGGACGGGTTCGCATCATATGGTGCACCCATTGTTGCAGACGGTTTCAAATCTACATATGATGCAAAAAGTCCCGAAGTTATAATCGGCGACACAAAAATTCTTGCCAACGCCCCGACAGAACTCAAATCGGCAGGGTTTGGAGATATGATTGCCAAATACGTAGGTCTTGTTGACTGGAAAATTTCCACTCTGCTCACCGGCGAATATTATTGCGAAAAAATTGCTTCCCTCACCAGAGATGCAGTTGATGAACTTATGGAGCTGGCAGACAAAGTAACCGTCAACGACGAGCATACTGCAGGCAAAATTTTCGAGGCACTTTTAAAGACAGGTATCGGTATGAGTTTCTCTCAGAATTCCAGACCTGCAAGCGGTAGCGAGCATATCATTTCTCACCTTCTTGAATGTGTTGAGCTCCGCGACGACATCATCCCCAACTTCCACGGCGACGACGTGGGTGTCGGCACTCTCACCACACTGAAATATTACAACGAGCTTGCATCTCACAAAACAATCGAAACCTGCAAAGAATCGGTTGACTGGGACGACATTTTCAGTTTCTACGGTTCCATGGCAGACGAAGTTAAAAAACTTAATTTCCCTGAAAATATAGTGGATTCGGTTGATCCCGAAAAACTCAAAAACAGTTGGGGCGAAATTGTTGAGATTATCCGTGAAGTTCCTTCTTACGAAGAATGTTACGAGGCAATGAAAAAAGCAGGTTGCAAACTTTCGGTTGCCGATATCGGCAAAGATGAAAAGCTCTTTGAAGACTGCACAAAATATTCTCCGTATATGAGAAAAAGACTCACTCTTCTCCGCCTTAAAGATATGATAAAGGTTTGATAATATGTTTAAATATATTCTTTTCGACCTTGACGGAACACTCACCGACCCCAAAGAAGGCATAACGGGTTGCGTTCGTTACGCCCTTCCCTTTTTCGGAATCCAGCCTCCCCAGCCGGATGATTTGCTGGACTTTATAGGTCCGCCTCTGGTGGATTCGTTTATGCGCCGTTTTGATATGACAAAGACGGATGCAGAGCTTGCCACAGCAAAATACCGCGAGAGGTTCTCCACAATTGGAATGTTCGAAAACAGGGTTTACGACGGCGTTCCCGAAATGCTTGAAAGCCTGAAAAATGCCGGTTGCATCCTTGCGGTTGCAAGTTTAAAACCGCTTGTGTTTGTTGAAAAAATTCTGGAAAAGTTCGAACTAAAAAAATACTTTTCTGCAATATGCGGCAGCGACCTTGAAGGCACAAAACACACCAAAGAACAGATTATCCGTGATGTTTTTGACATCCTTTCTCCTTCTGATTTGTCGGAAGTTGTTATGGTTGGTGACAGGTATCAGGATGTGGAAGGTGCAAAAGAAGTCGGAATCGCATCCATTGGTGTAACCTACGGCTATGCTTCACCCGGCGAGCTTGAAAGATACCGTGCAGATTATATCGCAGACACTCCCCAAGAAATAACTGATATAATTTCAAACAGAGCTGTTTAAACAGCTCTGTTTTTTTGATACTATTTTGTTTCCTTTTTCTTTTCGGATATCAACTTTTTCAGTTTATTAAGCGCATCCGACACTGTTCCGGATGCATCCATCAGTCCGTATTCCACCGCTTCCGCTCCGTAAATCACCGTACCTGCATCGTTTGCAAGATTTGAGGTGGCAAGCATCAGTTCAGTGAGCTTTTCCTTTTTAATTTTAGAGTGGTCCACCACGAAATTCAGCACCCTGTCCTGCATTTTCAGCAGATAATCAAAGGACTGGGAAATGCTGATTATTGTTCCCGTGGTCCGCACGGGATGAATGGTCATAGTGGCAGACGGCGCTATAAATGAATAGTCCGCAGCAACAGCAAGAGGCACGCCAATGCTGTGACCGCCGCCAAGCACCAGCGAAACCGTCGGTTTGCTCATTCCCGATATAAGTTCGGCAATTGCGAGTCCTGCCTCAACGTCCCCGCCCACCGTATTGAGCAGAATTAAAAGTCCGTCAATTTTTTCGTCCTCTTCCAACGCCACAATAAGCGGTATAAGGTGCTCATATTTGGTGGTTTTATTATCTCCAGGCAACTCCATATGCCCTTCCACCTGCCCGATTATGGACACACAGTAAATATTCCCGTGCTTACCTTTTATGTTCATCGACCCGTAATCTTTCAGGGATTTTTCTTCCGTTTTTTCTTTTTCTTCTGACATTTGTTTCCTCCGTACAAAAATTTTGTGTTTTCTATTGCCATCATGATTATTTTTTGATATAATATCAAATATATTCATTTAAATTTAAGAAAGAGAGGTACGGATATATGCCAATAACCATTTCAAACGAGCTTCCCGCCCGTAAAGTACTGCAAAGCGAGAATATCTTTGTCATGTCACAGCGCAGAGCCGCAAGTCAGGATATCCGTCCGCTTAAAATATTGATTTTAAATCTGATGCCCAAAAAGATAGTTACCGAAACTCAGCTTCTCCGCTTGCTCAGTAACACTCCGCTTCAGGTGGAAATTGATTTAATGCGTATAGCATCCCATCAGTCTAAAAACACTCCCGAAGAACATCTTCTGTATTTTTATCAGACTTTTGAGGACATAAAAGCAAATAAATATGACGGTATGATTATCACCGGCGCTCCCGTTGAGCAGATGCCTTTCGAAGAAGTTGATTACTGGGAAGAACTTTGCGAAATTTTAGAATGGTCCAAAACAAACGTTACAAGTACATTTCACATTTGCTGGGGCGCTCAGGCAGCACTTTACTATCATTACGGCGTAAGCAAGCACCAGCTTCCCGAAAAGCTTTCAGGAATTTACAAACACAAAGTCACCCGCAAAAACACAAAACTTCTCCGCGGATATGACGATTTCTTCTTCGCACCTCATTCAAGATATACAACCGTAAATCGTGAAGATGTGCTGGAAGCAGGTCTGCGGATTTATGCCGAAAGTGATAAGGCAGGCGTGTATATCGCAGGTTCCAGAGAAGGTAAACAGTTCTTTGTTACGGGTCACTCTGAATACGATGCTTTAACTCTTCACGAAGAGTATACCCGCGATATCGGCAAAGGTCTCGACATTAAAATCCCCGAAAATTATTATCCGAATGACAATCCAAACAAACCGCCTATTGTTTCCTGGCGAAGCCATGCGGCACTTCTTTTTTCCAACTGGCTGAACTATTATGTTTATCAGATTACGCCCTATAAACTTGAAAAGATTAAATAAAATAACGCCGATGCATCTGCATCGGCGCTTTTTTGTATAATAATGAGTATCCCTGTAAGCCGGGTTCTGTTTTTCAGACAATTATCTATCTACGCCTGCCATTGCTGACATGCTTTAGCCATGTGAGGGGAACTGTCGGGCAAACTTAACTTCCCCAATGTTGCTCCGAGTGGGGTTTACAGCACGGCGCTGTCTCCAACGTCGTGGGTGAGCTCTTACCTCGCCTTTCCACCCTTAC
>JAFYVD010000004.1 GCA_017558425.1 Clostridia bacterium
AATTTCGTTGAAGGACATGTCTGTGTTAACATTTTCCAAAGCTATTTTTATAAGCTTGTTAATGTTTTTCAGTCCGTCGCCGCTTACAATCTGCTTAACGGTTGCCGTGATAAACGCCTGCTGAGCTTCAAGACGCTGCAGGTCGCCTCGTGGGTATCCCGACCCGTCGTTGTTCTTACGGAATCGCACAAACTGTTCTGCCTTCTCGCCGTCAAGCACCTGTGGACCTTTCAGCAGATAAATGTGCAGATTCTGATAGGGGTCGTCGTAAATCATATTGATAGGCACATCCATTTGCACGCCGCCAATGGCATCTATCAACTTTTTAAAAGCATCTATATTTACTTCAACATACTTATGAATTTTTATTCCGTACGCCAGATTAACTTCTTTTTTCAGCTGGTCAACCCCTGTGAAATATGCGGAGTTGAGCTTTTTATCCTGTCTGCCGTTGTTTTTAACATATGTGTCTCTGGGCAACTGCATCACGGTTATCTGCGAAGTTTCAACATTATATGTCGCCACCATCATTGTATCGGTGCGATATCCGTCTTTATCCACACCCATAAGCAACACGTTTGTGTTTGCCGCGGGCTGGCCTGCCGTTAACACAGGCGTAATAATCTGTGTTACGCCCTTTGCAAAACCGTTTTGAACAAGTACCGGCATAACTCCCAGTGCCAAAGTTACAAAGCAGGCAACTATCAGCACAAGACTGCTGATGAGCACCGGCGGCCACAATCTGCCCTTGGGAGCGGGAGCTCTTTCAATTTTATCTTCCGGTCCGTCCAGCTTCACAACAACTCTTCCGTCATCCGCCGGCTTTTCCTCGGCTGATACAACCGGGATAAGCTGTGTGGCATCCGGGTCGTTTTCTTCCGGTTTATCGTCCTCAAAAAATGGGTCAAACTCAGGAAACAGTTCGTCGTCGGGAATGTCTGGCGGGAAATTATCTTCAGCTTTAGGTTCGACTTTTTTAACAACCGCCGTGGTCTCGTTCGAAACAATTCTCTGTCCAAGTCCTATTGCCGGCAATTTCTTCATTATTATGGTGTCGTCCGACACTGCAGACCTTTCGGGAGCAGCCTCCACAGCTTCTATCACAACCGTATCGTCCGTGATTTCAGTCACCGCCTCTGTCGGCTCAACCTCAGGAATAAGCACTGTGTCTTCAGAAACCGATATTTCAGGAATAACCATTGTTTCATCCGTTGGCTTTTCCTCAGAAACCTCTCCCTGCTTCACTTCGGGAATGAGCATGGTATCGTCAGTTGCAACAGAATCAGAAACCAATTCTGTTTCGTCCGACGCCTCGGTTTTGGGCATCACCATAGTGCTGTCCTTTTTAATCAGGCTTTCGGCTTCTGCTTTTTTCGCTTCTTCCCTTGCTTTTTCGCGTTCTGCCAGCTTCCTGGAGATGAATTCAAGCACCTCATCCGTCTGACCGTCACCGCTCAGTTTCCACGGGTCGTCTATTTTATCTGCAGTTGAAGGCCTTGGTCGGTTAACCGCCGGCACTTCCATAGTATTATATAAATCGTCGGAGTTGAAATAATTTTTATCTGTCATTTTGTCTCCGTTCTGCCGTCTTCACGGCTATTTGTTCTATGATTCCATTCCTCAGCTCCACAGAACCGGGATGAATAATAAGATTTCTGTCTATTATTGATTTTATGGATCTGTCCACAGCTATAACAATCGCCCTGTCTAAATCCTGCTTTGCAATTTCTCTGGTATTGGGTGCCCAGTCAAACTCGCTGTCACGATTAACCTCGATGCAATCGGCAAGGAAAACAATCTTTTCAAGCAAAGACATTTCTCTTTTGCCGACAGTGTGATAAAACACCGCACTTGCAACATCTTCATCGGCACCAAACTTTTCTTTCACATAAACAGCCCCTGCAGGACCGTGCCATAACGCTTTATTTGCAAACACGATCGGGTCTTTTTCCTTGTCTTTGTACGCCTCTGCAAGCAATCGCCGTTGCTCATCTTTGGGGAGCTGCTTTGCCGCATCGTGAATAAGTCCGGCAAATTTTGCCTTCTCGACATCCTCGCCGTAAATCTCGGCAAGCTCGCCCGAAAGCTCCATCACGCCAACGCTGTGCAAAAATCGTTCTTCATTCATCAGCCCCGATATATGCTCTTTTAAGCTTTCAAAATCCAATTTCGTCACCTGTATAAATTATTTTCTCTGATATACTGCTCTGTTTCGGGCAACAACCATTCCGAAACGCTCTTTCCTTTTTTCAGCGCATCACGCACCTCTGTGGAGGAAACATTGTAATAATCGCAATCCAAAAACACAATTTTCGCCCCGAATTTTTCTTTCAGGAAATCTGCTTTCCCTTCGGAGTCGCCCCGCCTTCGTGCAACCGCAACGGTGCACATGGGGAAAATTCTTTCCGGATGATACCATTTATCCATATAGTCCAGACTGTCTCCGCCCACCACAAGGAAAAATTCATCTCCGGGGTATTCTTCAGCAAAGTCGGCAAGCAAATCTGCGGTGTAGCAATTGCCTTCTTTTTCCACCTCATAGCGAGACAGTTCAAATCCGAATTTTTTACAAATCTGTCGGCACATCGCCGCCCTGTCCTCCGCATTTTCGGAAATGGTGGATTTATGAGGAGCTTTGCCTGTGGGCACCAGAATGAGTCTGTCCAGACCAAGCTTTTTTTTAGCCGCAATGGCAATATTGATGTGTCCCATATGCGGAGGGTCAAAGCTTCCGCCAAAAATGCCCGTCCGCATCAGTATACAAAATCAAATTCAATATCGTACAAGCGTACGGTATCGTTTTCCTGAATACCTTTTTCCTCAAGAGCCGCAATAATTCCTTTTCTCTTGAGCTGTGTCTGGAAGTGCTGAACAGATTCGCTGTCTTCAAAGTTGGTGGAATTGATGAGATATTCGATATATCCGCCTTCCACAACATAAACACCGTCTTCCACACGAACCGTAAAGTCATCCGACTTGGTTTCAACTTCGGGTACCGCTTCAATAACATCATAAAGCGGTTCTCTGGGAATGTTTTCAAGTGTGCGGTAAACAAATTTCATTAAATCGTCCACACCTTTACCTGTTGCGGCAGAAATTTCAAAAACGGGATATCCGCGTTTTTTCATTTCCGCAACAAACTCATCCTTAATCTCGGTGTTCATACCAAGATCGGTTTTGTTTGCCACCACAATCTGCTGACGGGAAGCCAGCTTTTCGCTGTGTTTTTCCAGTTCGCCGTTAATTATATCAAAATCTTCGATGGGGTTTCTGCCCTCAATTGCACAGGCATCCACCACGTGAATGAGAAGTCTTGTTCTTTCAACATGACGCAGGAAATCGTAACCCAGACCCACGCCATCACTTGCACCTTCAATAAGTCCGGGAATGTCCGCCATTACAAAGCTTGCCCCTTCACCGATTTTCACAACGCCCAGGTTGGGCACAAGTGTGGTGAAATGGTAGTCCGCAATTTTGGGCTGAGCATCGCTGACCTTGGAAAGAAGAGTGGATTTACCCACATTAGGGAATCCCAGAAGACCAACGTCCGCAAGCATCTTCAGTTCCAGAATAACTTCAAGCTGCTGACCTTTAAGTCCCGGCTTTGCAAAACGGGGTACCTGACGAGTGGGCGTTGCAAAATGCACATTGCCAAAACCGCCGTTACCGCCTCTGGCGGCGATAAACTCTTCACCGTCATAGGTAAGGTCGGCAATAGCTCCTCCCGTTGCGGCATTTTTAATAACTGTGCCGCAAGGCACCTTTATTACGATGTCTTCGCCGTTTCTGCCGTGACATTTGGCAGCTCTGCCATCTTCGCCGTTCTGCGCTTTATATTTTCTTTTATATCTGAAATCCATCAGTGTTGCAAGCTGGGTATCCGCACGGAACACCACGTTACCGCCTCTGCCGCCGTCACCGCCGTCGGGACCGCCTGCTGCAACATATTTTTCGCGGTGGAAGGACACGCTTCCGTTACCGCCGTTACCTGCTTCTATATAAATTTTTGCTGAATCTACAAACATAGCTGCGACAGCCTTTCTTCCGCGTTTTTATTTTTCCGGTGCACTTTCTGCGGAACGGAAAATGCTCCTCTTTTTTAAAAATGCATATTATATCCCATTTTCCTTATAATTTTATCATTTTTCAGCAAATAATAATATATGCAAATTGTACAAATTTACAATTTCTTTTTGTATGGTTTTACAACACTTGTGTATTTCTGCCCGAAATTTCTTCCAAAAGAAAAAATATGCATCATTATAAAAAAGCGAGAAAATGTAAGAATTTCGGCTCTATTTTCAAATTTTGACCAATTTCCGGCTTTGAAATTTTCTTTTGCCGGTTTTATAATAAGGTCGAAAGGTCAAAGTTAGTCAAAGTCGAAAAGGAGAGAATTTTGATGAATATTTCCGATATAATTGAAGCTTTTATAAACGACAGAATTGCCGGCGAGGGTGGCAAAGCCGAAATAAAGCGCAACGAGCTTGCCGAGCATCTGGGTTGTGTGCCCTCGCAGATAAACTACGTTATTTCCACCAGGTTCACCGCCGAACGTGGTTACACCGTGGAAAGCCGAAGAGGCGGAGGCGGTTACATCTCCATAAAACGAGTGATTTACCCCACAGACAACACGGTGATGCACGTTGTCAATTCCATTGGCGACTCTATAGATTTTGAATCCGCAAAGGCTATAATTAAAAGTCTTTGGGAATATGATGTTATAACCCGTCGCGAAGCGGAAATAATGATTTCGGTGCTTAGTGACCGAATTTTAACACTCCCCCGCGACCAGCGAGGAATTCTTCGCGCAAGACTTGTAAAAAATATGCTTATGCAATTGGTATAAGGAGGATGAAAAAATGATTTGTCCAAGATGTTTAAAACGAGAAGCTACCGTATATTTTTCACGAAATATCAATGGTAAAAAGGAAGAATATCATGTTTGCGGCGAATGTGCCAAAGAACTGGGATTTTTCTCCCAGTCCGAACTGCTTTTCAATATGAGTGATTTTATGGGCGGTTTTATGGGAAAAGGCATGGGCGGCGTCCTTCCGGCTCAGAAAATCTGTCCGTCCTGCGGAATGAGCCTCGGAGAGTTGGCAAAAACCTCAAAACTGGGGTGCAGCAAATGCTATGAATTTTTTGACACCTATCTTGAACCTGTGATGAAACGCATTCACGGCAACACCCGTCACACGGGCAAACTCCCGGAAAATGCAGACGAAAACTTTAAAAAACAGCGTCAGCTCACATCGCTCCGCGAAGAACTCAGCACCGCAATCGCAAACGAAAACTTTGAGCAAGCCGCGGTTTTGCGAGATAAAATCAAAGAATTGGAAGGGGAGGCGTAATTTATGTGGTATGAATCATCCGGCAAAGACGCCGACATTGTAATCAGCACAAGAATCCGGTTGGCAAGAAATCTCGCCGACAAGCCCTTTCCCGGCAGAATGTCTGCCGAAGATGCAGAAGAAGTCATTGCAAAAACAAAAAAGGCTCTGGAGGGCGAAAAACTTGATTTTATTAATGTTTCTGCCGCCGAACCCTTATACAACACCCTTCTTCTGGAAGACCATATCATCAGCAGCGAACTCATCACATCCCGCACTCCCTGCGGAGTTTTTGTGGGCGCAAATGCAGGTGTGATGGTGAACGAGGAAGACCATCTCAGAATTCAGTATATTGTGGGCGGTTATGACCTTTCAGGGGCATATGAAAAAATCTCTGCTCTCGACGCAAAGCTTGAAAAAGAGCTGTCTTATGCGTTCAGCGAAAAATATGGATATCTCACTAAATGTCCCACAAACGCCGGAACCGGAATGAGGGCGTCTGTTATGCTCCATTTGCCGGCGCTGACAATTTCCGAAAATATCAACACCATTATCAACGCCGTCAGCAAACTGGGCGTTACCGTGCGTGGAATGTACGGCGAAAACAGCAAGGCAAACGCTTTTATTTATCAGGTTTCCAATCAGCTTACTCTTGGCATTTCCGAAGAGGAAACTTTGAAAAAACTTGCCGATGTTGTGGATATGATTATCGAAAAGGAACGCCATATCTGCAAAACTCTGCACGACACCAATCCCGCAATGTTCAAGGATAAAGTTTTCCGGGCGTTCGGAATACTGAAAAATGCTTATGTTATGAGCACTGATGAGTTTATGAAACACATCCCCTATGTAAAAATGGGTGTGTGCGCAGGAGTTTTTGAAAATCTTGAGGCTCACCAGTTAAACAAACTTATAATCACCATGCAGCCTGCCCATGTCACCAGTCTTTTAGGAAGCGACGACATCAGAATGCGCGATGAAAAACGCGCCTCGCTGTTGAGAGAATTTTTTGAGGAAAAGAGGTAAATTCTTATGGAAATAAATGGTTTTAAACTGACAGAACGCGCCGCTATGGCAATTCGCTATGCTCAGGAAAGTGCAATCGAGCTTGGCGGCGGCGTTGTGGGAACCGAGCATCTGCTTGTCGGCCTGCTTCGTGCCGGAGACGGAATTGCGGCAAAAGCCCTGGAATCCCGCGGAATATCTTATGAAAATCTTTATGGTGCGTTAGAGCAGTATTATGCATCCACGCCCGAAGGAAACGGCAAAGTACAGTTCACTCCCCGAACCAAAAATGTGCTTGAGCTCAGCGTGATGCAAGCTCGCAAATTGAAAAATAACTACATCGGCACCGAACATATCCTTCTCACAATCCTTGCCGAGGGTGAGGGACTTGCCATTAGAATGATAATGGAGCTTGGTGCAGACCCAGCTGATTTATATGCTTTTATAATCAAATCACTCACCGAAGAAAATCCTTTTGCCTCAAAGGCAAAATCTGCTCCGCAGAACAATTCAACTCCCGAGCTTAACAAATTCGGCAGAGACCTGACAGAGCTTGCAAAATCGGGTAAAATTGACCCTATCGTAGGCAGAAACGAAGAAATTGACCGTGTAGTGCAAATTTTAAGTCGCCGCACCAAAAACAATCCCTGCCTTATCGGCGAACCGGGCGTTGGTAAAACTGCCGTTGCGGAAGGGTTGGCACAGCATATTATTAACGGCAATGTGCCCGAAATACTGAAAAACAAACGTCTTTTCGCCCTTGATATGTCCTCAATGCTTGCCGGAGCAAAGTATCGCGGTGAGTTTGAAGAGCGATTAAAAAAGGCTATGGAAGAAGTCGTTAAAGCGGGCGATGTGATAATTTTTATTGACGAAATTCATACCATAATCGGCGCAGGAGCAGCTGAAGGTG
>JAFYVD010000044.1 GCA_017558425.1 Clostridia bacterium
ATAGCCCAGTTATCAGATTCTGTACCGCCTGAAGTGAAATAAATCTCTTCAGGCAATGCGCCGAGATACATAGCAACTTTTTCACGAGCATCCTCAACAATTTTCTTTGCTTCCTCGCCCATATTGTAAAGCGATGAAGGGTTGCCGAACTGGTTTGTAAATATCGTCAGCATTTTTGCAACAACCTCAGGTTTTGCCTGCGTAGTTGCTGCATTATCAAAGTAAATTTGCTTAGCCAATTTATATCATCCTCTTAAGTACTTATAATTAAAAATATTATATACATACCATTATACTATTATTTTATCAACTTTTCAATAGTTTTTTTCAATAATTATTCAACTAACTGTAGATTTTTTTTAAACATTATATATATATTGTTCCTGTTTGCTATTGAAATATTGCATATTTTATGATAAAATACAATAGAAAGAGGTGTTTTTATTGAATCATATTCCTGCACTTTCAGATCTTATAGATGCATTTGCCCGCCTTCCGGGAATCGGCTCGAAAACTGCCGCTCGTCTGGCGTTTCATATTCTGAATATGCCCGAATCCTATGCGAAATCTTTCGCTGATGCACTTATAAATGCAAAGAAAAATATAAAATATTGCGATTGCTGTAAAAATCTTACCGACGTATCCCCTTGCGCAATTTGTTCGGGCTATAAACGTGACAGGTCGGTAATTTGTGTTGTGGAAAGTCCTAAAGATGTGCTGGCAATTGAAAAAACCGGCGAGTACCGTGGGCTGTACCATGTTCTGCACGGAGTAATATCGCCTATGGACAATATCGGGCCCGACGATATTTATATCAAAGAGCTTGTCAGCCGAATCACTCCCGAAGTTAAGGAAGTGATTGCGGCAACAAACTTAACCGTTGAAGGTGAAGCAACTGCGGTTTATATTTCAAGATTGCTTTCGCCGCTTGGTGTGAAAGTCACCCGTATTGCTCAGGGAATCCCTGTGGGCGGTGACCTTGAATATGCTGATGAAATTACATTGTCAAAATCGCTTGAAGCACGTCGTGAAATTTAAAAAAATATCCGGAAGAAAACAGTTGCTTTCTTCCGGACATTCTTTTTTTACAAATCTTATTTCATGGAGCTTTCGTAAGACTGGATCATTTTTTTAACCATCTGACCGCCTACGCTGCCTGCCTGTTTGGATGTGAGGTCACCGTTGTAACCCTGTTTAAGGTTAACGCCAACTTCAGATGCTGCTTCCATCTTAAATCTTTCCATTGCTTCTTTTGCTTCGGGAACTAATGTTTTAGCCATTTTTAATTTCACCTCTGAATAAATTTTTATTTCGCACTTTCATCGTGCAGTAATATTGTGCACCGCTGAAAACTTTATATTCCGGTAATTTTTATATTTATTGTTTTTTTTATCCATTTAATTTTATTGACACAAAAAATCATAAATGTTATAATTGAAATATAAACAAATTTAATATAAGGGTGAATTTTATGAAAAAGTTTTTTTGCCTGATTTTGATGATTATAACGACATTGTCCGCGGCCTCTGTTTTGGCGGCAGACGATACCGTTTTAATTGACGGCGTCATTTTCAGCAAAGACAAAAAAACACTGCTCGAATACCATTCCATCGGCAGAAGGTCAGAATATGAAATTCCCGACGGGGTCACAGCAATTGCTGATTCCGCATTCAAATCCGCTACTTTTCTTGAATCAGTCTCCATCCCCGACAGCGTGAAAACTTTGGGGAAATCCGCATTTGCATTTTGTTCCTCTCTCCAAAGCATCACTTTGCCGAAAGGTGTGACCAAAATCCCCGATTACGCTTTTGACCGCTGTACGGCTCTTGAAAAGGTTGAAATTCTTGGTAAAGTAACCGTCATCGGAATCCGTGCATTTAATGAATGCCGCAGTCTGAAGTCCATAAACATCCCGACCACTGTGAAAAACATAGAAAATGGTGCGTTTGATGTTTGCAGTTCGTTGATTGATATAGCTTACGACGGCACTGTTGAAATGTGGAACAATATAGAGTTTGATGCAAACAACCTTTTTATAACCTCAATTTCAATCAATCAGTTCAGAGAAATGCCTATCACAATTACAATTGACGGCAAAGCTATCGCAAACGAGAAATTTGACCAGCCTCCCATAATCGAAAACGGCAGAACTCTCGTTCCTCTCCGTGCGATTTTTGAAGCGCTTGGCGCAGATGTAACCTGGGAAGATGAAACTCAGACAGTTGGTGCAACAAAAGGCGACACCGTTATTTCTCTGCAAATCGGGTCTGCTGAAATGAAAATAAATGATACCGTTAAAATTCTCGACGTTCCCGCAAAGCTTGTTAACTCAAGAACACTTGTTCCTGTTCGTGCAGTTGCCGAAGCTTTCGGCTGCAAAGTCAGTTGGGACGGTGTTACAAATACGGTTATAATAGAAACTAAAAAATAAAAAGGAGAATATTATGAAAAAAATATTATGTCTCATTCTGGCAATCCTGATGTCCGTGTCTTTCCTCGTGGTGTTTGCCGCCAATGACACAGTTGTTGTTGACGGAGTTACATTCAGCAAAGACAAAAAAACGCTTATCGAATACGCTTCTTCGGGTGGTCGCACAACATATGATATTCCCAAAGGGGTAACAACTATTGCCGAAGACGCTTTCAAAAACTGTAAAGTTCTGAAAAAAATTACCATGCCCGACAGTGTAACGAAAATAGGAAAGACTGCATTTTCATTCTGTACTTCTCTTGAGGAAATTGTTTTGTCCAAAAATCTCACAGAGATAACAGAATCCATTTTCGACAATTGTACTGCTCTTCTTTCTGTAGAAATCCCCGAAAATGTTACAACCATAGGTACATACGCATTCAATCAATGCAAAAAGCTCAAAAGTGTATCAATACCAAAAAGCGTTACTCTGATTGATACAGGTGCATTTTCAAGATGTCAGTCTCTTGCAGAAATTAATTATTCGGGCACACAAAATGATTGGGCAAAAATACAAATAAAAAATGCCAACCAATCTCTGACAAATGCTACGCTTATTGCAGAAAAATCAGATGAAGTTATCATTACACTTGACGGAAAACCGATTGTCGGAAATATTGACCAGCCTCCCATAATCGAAAACGGCAGAACTCTCGTTCCTCTCCGCGTGATTTTTGAAGCACTTGGAGCAGAGGTAACCTGGGAAGATGAAACTCAGACGGTTGGGGCAACAAAAGGCGACACCGTCATTTCTCTGCAAATCGGGTCTGCTGAAATGAAAATAAATGATACCGTTAAAACTCTTGACGTTCCCGCAAAACTTGTTAACTCAAGAACACTCGTTCCTGTCCGTGCAGTTGCAGAAGCTTTTGGCTGCAAAGTTGGCTGGGACGGAGTGACAAACACTGTTATAATAGAAACTAAAAAATAAAAGATAAAAAACACATCGTTCGGCGAACCGCCAAACGATGTGTTTCTTATATAAGTTCTTTTTCCATCCAGATATGCGGACAACCCTGTTCGGATTCTATTTCGCCATAAGGCGAAAAACCATTTTTTTCGTAAAATCCTTGCGCGTGAAGCTGAGCGTGCAGAATTATCTTTTTTCCGCCTTGCTCGGAAACGAAGTTCTGGGCAGCTTCAATCATTTTTCTGCCCAAATTTTTGCCTCGCAACTGTTTTAAAACTGCCATTCTGCCGAACATATAAACGCCTTTTTCCTCTTTTTCGAAAATGCGACAGGTTGCAATTGCCTTGCCATCTTCAAACATTACGAAATGAGTTGCAACGGCATCTTTTTCATCATACTCGTCGGTAAATCCCTGTTCTTTCACAAAAACAGTTTCCCTGATATTTTTTGCCTCCTGGGGCAAACCGATAAATGTTTTTATTTCCATAATTTTCTCCATTATTCCTCAAACAAAAATTTCAGACCATCCTGAATGTGCAAATCCCACCAAGGCCAACTGTGGTCGCCTTCCGACTCTTTATAGGTGTGCTCCACATTAAGCTCGTCCAAAACCCTGTGAAGTTTCCTGTTTGATTCAAGAAGCCCGGGGTCATCCTCGGTTCCGCACCATATATACATTTTGGGGAATCCTTTTTGGTTTTTTCTCGCGAGAGCATACAAATCGTGCTCGCTTCCTTCAAGTTCGAGAGGACTTTCCATATTAAAATCAAAAATGGATTTCCATTCGGGAAGATTTACAGGTCTGTTTTTTCTTGTAATATCAAGCGAACCCGAAAGGGAAACACATCCGCCGAATTTCTCCGGATAGGTAAGTGCCACTTTAAGTGCTCCGTACCCGCCCATTGAAAGACCTGCCACAAAGTTGTCCTCACGTTTATCCGACATGCCTTTAAAATAACCGCGGCAAACTTCGGGGAGCTCTTCCGTCACGAAAGTAAAATAATTCACGCCATATGCGGTGTTGGAATACCAGCTTCTGTCGACATTGGGCATCACCACTGCAATCCCGTATTTGTCGGCATATCTTTCGATTGATGAACGGCGCATCCAGTCGGCGTGGTTCTGTGAAAGTCCGTGAAACAGATAGAGTGTTTTGTAACCCTCTTTATCGCCCAATCCTATGCCGGGCTGCGTTTTCTTTGCTTCGGGAAGAATTATATTTACAACCGTTCTCTTTGAGAGTGCTTTTGAATAATAATTAAATTCTAAAAATGCCATAACTGCCTCCGTAGATATCATTTTACTACATTATATCACAAAAAAATAAAAATGACAATATGCAATTGATATACTGACGAAAAACTATTGACAAACGGTTGTAAAAGTGTTAAAATTACATTATTAATATAAAGGCTGTGATGGAAAGAGTAGCAGGATGGCCGCATCCAGAGAGAGAAACATTTGCTGGAAGTTTCTTATGTAGTGTCCCCTCGTGAAAACCGCTCCGGAGCTGCACTGTCGAAATATAAGTAGGCTTTGCCGTGATTCTGCGTTAAGGAAAATGAAGTTAAATTTAAGGTGGAACCGTGTAATCAATGCACCCTTAATGCTTTTGCATTAGGGGATTTTTTTTATCTTATAGGAGGAATAATTATGGAACTTGAATTTTTATCAAACAGTGAAAATCAGACTTATTGGCACACCTGTTCACACATTATGGCTCAGGCTGTAAAACGCCTTTACCCCGACGTTAAACTTGCTATCGGTCCTTCCATCGCCGAAGGCTGGTACTATGACGTTGACCTGGACAAATCCCTTGCTCCCGAAGATTTGGAAAAAATCGAAGCAGAAATGAAAAAAATCTGCAAAGAACGTCTTCCCATCGAAAGATTTGTTCTCCCCAAAGATGAAGCTCTTGAATTTATGAAAGACCAGCCCTATAAGGTTGAACTTATCAACGACCTTCCCGACGGCGAAGAAATTTCTTTCTACAAACAGGGCGAATTCACAGACCTTTGTGCAGGTCCTCACCTCAACACAACAGGCTATGTAAAACACAATGCTTTTAAACTTATGTCCTGTACAGGTGCTTACTGGAGAGGCGACGAAAAGAACAAAATGCTCCAGAGAATTTACGGTATTGCTTTCCCCGACAAAGAACAGCTTGAAGCATATATCGAAATGAAAGAAGAAGCTAAAAAACGCGACCATAACAAACTTGGTCGTGAGCTTGAATATTTTACAACAGTAGATTCCATCGGTCAGGGACTTCCCATTCTTCTTCCCAAAGGTTCAAGAGTTATTCAGCTCCTCCAGAGATGGGTTGAAGATGTTGAGCAGGAACACGGTTATCTGCTCACAAAAACTCCCCTTATGGCAAAACGTGACCTTTACAGAATTTCCGGTCACTGGGATCACTATCTTGACGGAATGTTCGTTCTGGGCGACCCGTATGATGAAACAAAGGAATGTCTGGCACTCCGTCCTATGACTTGTCCTTTCCAGTATCAGGTATATCTCAATCAGCCCAGAAGCTATCGTGACCTGCCTATGAGACTTGGCGAAACTTCAACTCTTTTCAGAAACGAAGATTCGGGCGAAATGCACGGCCTTATCCGTGTTCGTCAGTTCACAATTTCCGAAGGTCACCTTGTTCTTCGTCCCGACCAGCTTGAAGCGGAATTTGAAGACTGTCTCAACCTTGCAAAATATTTCCTCGATACAGTGGGTATGCTTGAAAACTGTACTTTCCGTTTCTCTCAGTGGGATCCCAGCAACACAGACAAATACGAAGGTACTGCAGAACAGTGGAACGAGGCTCAGGATACAATGGCAAAAATCCTTAAAAACCTCGGCGTAGATTACGAAATCGGTATTGACGAAGCTGCATTCTATGGTCCTAAGCTTGACATTCAGTATAAAAACGTTCACGGCAAAGAAGATACAATTGTTACAATCCAGATTGATATGCTGTTGGCAGAAAAATTCGGAATGTACTACACAGATGCGGACGGTCAGAAAAAACTGCCCTACATCATCCACAGAACAAGCCTTGGCTGTTACGAAAGAACTCTTGCTTTCCTTATCGAAACTTTCGCAGGCGCACTTCCCACATGGATGTCACCCGAACAGGTAAGAATTCTCACTATTACAGACCGTGTGCTTGATTACGGCAACGAAATTGCCGACAAACTCCGCAAGGATAAATTCAGAGTAACTATTGATAACAGCTCCAACACTCTGAGATACAAAATCAGAAACGCTCAGCTTGAAAAAGTTCCGTTTATGATTGTCCTCGGCGACAAAGACCTTGAAAACGGCACAGTTTCTGTAAGAACAAGAACAGGCGAAGATCTGGGCTCCATCTCCTACGATGACTTCTCAAAGATTATTCACGACGTTGTTGATAACAAACTGAAAAAATAAGGATAAAGATATGATTTGTCAGAAATTTACAGATAAAAATATACTGAAATTAAAAAAACAGCTGAAATTTTTTCCTGAAATTTCGGACCGCGATTTCTGGGAAAATGCGAAACCCTATTCAATAGAATTTTTTGAGAAAAATGTAAAACGGTACGAAGGCATTGAACGCAAGCATTTAACTGCCACACTTTGCAGAAAATATGCTGTGGACGGAGACAGGGTGGAATTTGAAAAGGTTTATTTTTCACGTAGAAGCGAGCTTGTGAACAAAGTCATTCTCGAATGTTTTCACAATGACGGCAGGTATATGGACGATATTTTAGACCTCGTCTGGATGATTCTTGAGGAAACTTCGTGGACCATTGCGGCTCACTATTCCAACTCTGTGGCGGCAGATTCTCTGCCCTGGTGTGAAAATGACTGCATTGACCTTTTTTCAGCAGAAACAGCGTGTACGATGGCGTTTGTATATCAGACGCTGAAAGAAAAGCTTGACGAGATAAGCCGAAATATTACGCCAAGAATTGTGAAGAGAATAGAGGAGCAGCTTGATGTATATCTCAACAGTGAAGGTTTTTGGTGGTACGGCAGACCCGGATATGCACCCAACAACTGGAATCCGTGGATAAACTCCAACATTCTCACCTGCGCATTTGCGGTTGTAGAAGATGAAGACAGACTTCGCGATATTGTATATAAAGCATTGATATCGCTTGACTATTATTTTGATAATTATCCGGACGATGGTGCTTGCGACGAAGGGCCTTCATATTGGAATCAGGCAGGCCTTTCCATGCTTGAAAGCTTGTGGATTTTAAACCTTGGGACAGACGGCCAGATAAACTTTTTTGGCGAAGAAAAGGTGAAAAACACCCTTGAATTTTTCATGAAATATGATACGGGAAACAGTCAGGCGGTTAACTTTGCCGATGCGGGAATTAACGTGGTTTCATACTATCCAAGCCTTTATAAAATGGCAAAGCTTTCGGCAAATCAAAAAACAATGTCTTTTTCAAAAATGCTTTATGACACGGTGAATGCAGCTAAAATGCCTGCTTCAAATGCGACGGCAAGAATGGCTCATCTTGCGGGGTCAATGCCTAAAGCGCACAGAATGATGGATATAATTAAATATTCACCTGAAATGGATAAGCTTGATGTGGCTGAGTTCAAACCCGATTCGGACTATTATCTGGAAAGTATTCAGGTTGTAACTTCAAGATATCGGTCGGATGCGAGGGAAGGGATTTTCTTTGCGGCAAAGGGCGGCCACAACAATGAACATCACAATCATAACGATATCGGCAATTTTATAGTTTATAAAAACGGCACAAAATTCCTGATAGATTCGGGAAATATGCAGTATAGAAAAGGAACTTTCGGAGCAGGACGATACACGCTCAAATCCACCAGAAGTGCATATCATAACGTTCCGCTGATTGACGGAATCGAACAGCAAGAAGGACAACAGTATTGTGCGAAAAATGCGGTGCTTGAAAAATCGGAAAACAAAACATTTTTCAGTGTTGATATAGCAGATGCTTATCCCGACAAAATTGCGGAAAAATGGGTGCGGTCCATTGACTATGATAAAGCTGCGCAGAAGATGACGGTTACCGAAGATTTTGCACTTGCGAAAGAAAGCGAAATCAGCCTCAACTTCCTAACTCCGCAGAATGTGGAATTCGCAGGAAATTCTGTTATTATTACGGCAGAAAACGGCGAAATTCTTGAAATGGCGTTTGACAACCAAATGGAATTTGAAATTGAAAAGGTGGATTACGATAACGACCATTTGATACGTCTGAACTGGGGCGAAAATATTTATCGCATCAGCATGATAACCAAGGCGAAATCGGGCAAAATTACATATGTGATAAAATAATAAAAACGCTGTGTTTTCACAGCGTTTTTTTATATGCCGAAGGGCTCATTCCCGTTTGAGATAAAAACACACGGTCGAAGTTTGTGGTGCTTTCGAAGCCGCATTTGAATGCGACGTCGGTTACCTTCATACCTTCTTTGAGATAACGTTTTGCGTTGATTATCCTGATAGAACTTAAATATTTTGGCAGACTTGTTCCTGTGTATGCGGAAAATCGACGAGAAAGGGTGAATTTGCTGAGGAAAAATTTTTCGGCAAGAAAATCCAGTGTAATTTTTTCGCTGAAATTTGCTTCTACATATCGCACGATATTGTCGGTAAGGTTGTCCGGCTTTTTCTCGGAATTGTTGCTGAGCAGGTTGAGCAATCTGCAAATCTGCAAGATTTGTTCATTTTTATCAGTTTCGGGATTAATTTCATTTATAATCGAAATAAAAGAATTGTAAAAATCTTTCACGGCAATTACGCTGCAGGGCGCACCCATACAGGACAGGATATCCTCGGGCAGAGTTTTGCGCAAATCGTGCAGGAAAGATTCGCTGAAATTTATAATAATACGGCGCTGAGGAACCACACCGCCCGATATGGTAAGATGCGGAATAAACGGCGGAATCAGCACGATGTGGTCCTTGTCAAGAACATATTCCTTTTCTCCGCAGGTTAAAATACGGGAGTTTTCGTAAATGTAAAGTATTTCGTAATGGCTGTGGTAGTGCATTTGCGGCATATTGATGTTTTCAAGATAACTTGACCGCAGAATTTCAAATTCAACGTCATTTAAATGGTCTGCTTCACGAATCATTTTTTCACCTTCTTCTGATTAATTATAATGCTGCGGAAAAACAATGTCAAGCAAGAATTGTAAACTTTTTGGCAATAAATGTGTTGAAAAAATGTGTGGGTTTGTGGTATTATGAGAAAAACGGAGGTAGCATTATGAATAATATTATAGAAAAAATTGCCGACAGAATGCTGTCTATCGACAGTGCTATTTCAAATGAACCTTGCCCTATAAGCATTGTTGATATCAACAAATGGGAATGGGCACAGGGCGTGGGTCTTTACGGACTTTACCGTTATTACGAAACTTCGGGAAACGAAAAATATCTTGACTACCTGAAAACCTGGTTTGATGCAAGAATTAAAGAAGGGCTTCCCGCTAAAAATATAAACACCTGTTGTCCGCTTCTGACATTTTCTTATGTATGCTGTGACAGAGCGGACTACAAACAGCTAATAGAAGAGTGGGCAGAATATCTTATGAACGACCTTCCCAGAACGGAAGAAGGTGGATTTGCTCATTGCGGTTCGGGCGTTGATATAGACGACCAGCTTTGGGACGACACCATTTTTATGAGCGTGCTTTTCCTGGCAAGAGCGGGCGTTATTCTCGGTAGAGAAGATTATCTTGAAGAAACCAAAAAACAGTTCCTTCTGCATATCAGATATCTTGCGGACGTGAAAACGGGACTTTGGTTCCACGGCTGGAACTTTGCTGACAGAACCAACTTTGCAGGAGCTCTCTGGGGTAGAGGTAACTGCTGGATTACGGTTGCAATTCCCGACTATATTGACATTATGGGAGATAAACTTGAACAGGGAATTAAAGAATATTTGCTGGGCGTTTTCACGGCTCAGGTGAAAGCTCTTAAAAAATATCAGGCTGAGGACGGAATGTGGCATACACTTGTAAACGACCCTACAAGCTATAAAGAATCTTCCGCTACGGCTGGATTTGCATATGGTATTCACAAAGGCGTGCGACTCGGATATATCGGAGAAGAGTATGCAGAATGTGCCAAAAAAGGTATTGATGCGATAATCTCCCGCACCGATGAAAGCGGTGTGGTTGGCGACGTTTCTTACGGAACGGCGTGCAAATATGACCTTGAATATTATAAAAATATCAGAATCACACCAATGACATATGGTCAGGCACTTGCTATTTTATGCATCAGCGAGGGAGACAGAAAATAATGAACTTTGAAAATTTGAAAAAAACTTTTATGGAAAAAGAAGTTGTTTTTAAAGATAATATGATTTTCAGCAAAGTAAAACCTCACACCGAGGCGATTGCGCATCTGGAAGAATGCCATAGCGGAGTAACTACCGCCAACTGGTATTTTGCCGCAAGATATTTCGGCGTGGCAGAGGATGAACTCGCTAAAGGAATTGTTTCGGAACTGAAAAAACTTCAGGAAGAAAGCGGCTGTCTCAGATGGTATCGCGAGGAAACATATATCCGTGACACCAATGCGGCGTTTTTTATATTGTTGCCGCTGGGTCTTACATATAAGCTTTGCAAAGACAGGCTTACCGAAGAAGAAAAATCCGACATTTCGGAGATGCTTCTGGCGGGTGCGAAATGGTTCGCAAAATCCGCTAAAGGGTCGCTTCATTATTGCAACAAAATTATGAGCGACGGTGCAATGCTTGCACTTATTGCCGATGTTACGGGAAACTACCGAGCTGAATGTGACGAGTTCTGGAAAAAATGGCATAAAT
>JAFYVD010000045.1 GCA_017558425.1 Clostridia bacterium
GATGGAGGTGGGAATATGGAATGTTGTGAATGTAACAGAATTAAAGAGAGAACCGAAAAAGAATATAAAAGTCTGATAAACAGGCTCAGCAGGATTGAAGGGCAGATTCGCGGAATCAGAAAAATGGTGGAAAACAGTGCATATTGTACCGATATCATAACGCAGGTTTCGGCGGCAAATGCCGCACTTAATGCGTTCAACAAGGAAATTCTCGCCAATCATATTAAAACTTGTGTGAGCGAAGATATCAGAGCGGGAAAAGAAGAAACTGTGGACGAACTTGTTGCTGTTTTGCAAAAGCTGATGAGGTGAAATTATGAGAAAATTTGAGGTCACGGGAATGACTTGTGCGGCTTGTTCCGCACGGGTGGAAAAGGCGGTTTCTTCGCTGGAAGGCGTCAGCGAATGCAATGTCAGCTTGCTGACAAACACGCTTACGGTTGAAGGCAGTGCAACCGAAAATGAGATTGCCGATGCTGTTTTGAAAGCGGGGTATGGCTTAAAAAGCCATACTCAAAAAAATGATAGTGACGATTTTTTTGTTGATAGAGAAACGCCCATATTAAAACGAAGATTTTTTTCGTCGCTGATTTTCCTTGCGATATTGATGTATATTTCAATGGGACACGCCATGTGGGGCTTGCCTTTGCCTGCCTTTTTTGAGGACAGCCCCATTGCAATAGGGTTGGCACAACTGCTTCTTGCAGAGATTGTTATGATAATTAACAAAAAATTTTTTGTGAGCGGATTTCGAGCGGTGATTAACCGTGCGCCCAATATGGATACCCTGGTGGCACTTGGGTCGGGGGCATCTTTTGTATACAGTACAGCGGTTGTTTTTTTAATGGCAAAGCAGGGGACAAGTCAGCAGCTTTTGCACCAACTCTACTTTGAATCGGCGGCGATGATTCTTGTGCTTATCACGATTGGGAAAATGCTTGAGGCGAAGGCGAAAGGCAAAACCACAAATGCACTTAAAAGCCTTGTGAATCTTGCTCCGAAAACCGCTGTAATAATAGTGAATAGTCAGGAAAAAACAGTTGCGGCTTCTGAAATTAAAAAAGGCGATATTTTTGCTGTTAAACCCGGCGAAGCAATTCCGGCAGACGGCGTGATTGTGGAAGGACATTCGGCGGTGAACGAATCGGCGCTTACGGGTGAAAGTATACCGGTTGACAAGAGTTTGGCTGACGGTGTTTCCGCAGGTACGGTGAATGTGTCGGGGTATATAAAATGCGAAGCGACAAAAGTGGGAGAGGACACCCTGCTTTCTCAGATTATAAAGATGGTGAGTGATGCTGCAGCCACAAAAGCACCTGTGGAAAAGGTGGCAGACAAGGTTTCGGGGATTTTCGTCCCGACGGTGTTGGCGGTGTCGGTTATAACCTTTATAGTTTGGTTTTTGATTGGTAAGGATATCGGCTTTGTGCTTGCAAGGGCAATATCGGTGCTTGTAATCAGTTGCCCGTGTGCACTCGGGCTTGCTACACCGGTTGCGGTGATGGTGGGCAGCGGAATGGGCGCGAAAAACGGCATTTTGTTCAAAACGGCACAATCGCTTGAAATGGCGGGAAAAACCGATGTTGTTGTTCTGGATAAAACGGGAACCATTACAAAAGGCGAACCTGAGGTTACCGATATAATTCCTTTGGGATGCGAAGAAGAGGAACTTTTGGAATTTGCATATTCGCTTGAAATAAAGAGCGAGCATCCGCTTGCAAAGGCGATAGTAAAAGAGGCGGAAAAAAGGAAAATTTTGGCGGTAAATACAGAAAAATTTGAAATTTTGCCGGGTAACGGCATTGTTTGCGAGATAAACGGAGAAATGGCGTTTGCGGGGAATTTTAAGTTTGTTTCGGGTAAAGCGGAAATTCCGACAGAAATTACTGAAAAAGCCGAAAAACTTTCGGAATCGGGCAAAACACCGTTGTTTTTTGCTGTAAATAACAGCCTGAAAGGAATTATTGCGGTGGCAGACACCATTAAGGATGACAGTCCAGAAGCAATTGCAAAACTGAAGAAAATGGGTATAAAAACAGTGATGCTGACGGGAGATAACGAAAGAACAGCGAAAGCGATTGCAAAGCTTAGCGGAGTGGACGAGGTGATTGCCGACCTGATGCCTGCGGACAAGGAAAAAGCGGTTCGCAGATTGAAAAATGAAGGTATAGTGATGATGGTTGGCGACGGCATAAATGATGCACCTGCGTTGACGAGTGCGGATGTCGGAGCTGCAATCGGAGCGGGAACGGATGTGGCAATTGATGCGGCAGATGTGGTGCTGATGAAAAGCAGCTTGTCCGATGTGGCGACGGTGGTAAGGCTGAGTCGGGCGACGCTGAGAAATATTAAACAGAATTTGTTCTGGGCATTTATTTATAATGTGGTAGGAATTCCGCTTGCGGCAGGGGTATGGATACCCATTTTCGGGTGGCAGCTTTCGCCAATGTTTGGAGCGGCGGCGATGAGTCTGTCGAGCTTTTGCGTGGTGACAAATGCACTCAGACTGAATTTTGCAAATTTGCAAAGCGGAAAATATGATAAAAAAAGAAAAGTGAAAGGGAGAAAAATTATGGAAAAAAGTATGAAAATTGAAGGTATGATGTGTATGCATTGCGAGGCAAGGGTAAAAAAATGTCTCGAAGCAATTGACGGCGTAACCGAAGCGGTTGTCAGCCACGAAACAGATTCGGCAATTGTGAAAATGACAAAGGATATTGATTTTGGCGTGCTGAAAGCAGTGGTTGAAGAGCAGGGGTACAATGTGATTGACTAATCGGTTTTTTTGTGGTACAATAACTTTATAATACAAAATCTGAGGTTATTTGCTATGAAAATAAAAGAATCGGCAGAAAATTATCTTGAAACTATTTTGATGCTGAAAAAGAAAAACGGGCACGTCCGCAGTATCGACGTTGCGACGGAGCTTGGGTTTACAAAACCCAGCGTGTCGGTTGCGATGAAAAACTTCCGCGAGGAAGGGCTTATTGTTACTGATGCCGACGGGGGGATTTCGCTCACTGATAAAGGCCGTGAGATTGCCGAACGGGTTTTTGAACGGCACGACCTTATCGCCCGTGCGCTAATTCTTATCGGCGTTGACGAGCAGACCGCCTATGAGGACAGCTGTAAAATTGAACACGATATCAGTCAGCAGACTTTTGAAAAATTGAAAGAATTTGTTGGAAAAAAATAAGGGAAAGCATACCAATCGGCGGTTGGTATGCTTTTTTATGTCCCTACCGACTATAAAGGGAGGAAATGGGCTAAACAAGAACATTTGTTGATTTTGACCGAAAAATAACTGATGTTTTGGCGAAAAACACTATTGAATTTTGCGGGGGGGTGATATAATTATAATTGTATACTTATATAGATATTAAAAAACAAATGCTGTATACTATCGCACTAGTTTAAGGCAGGCGTTTTTTGATATACAGTTGTATTCTTGTCGTCGCAACCGGCGGGGATGCAGCGAAACTGCACATTTCATCGTCGCAACCGATGGGGGTGCGTGTCCGAGAATCTTGGTGTTGGTTTTGCAATTGCCGATACATCAAATCCGGACGACTTTTTTCCAAACTTTTGCTTGCCGGACCGCAACGGCGAAAAAAGTTTGGAAAATTGCAAAATCCTATTATGATAGGAAATAAAAAATGGAGGAAAACAAAATGAAAACAAAAAGAATTTTGTCATTTCTGCTGGCAATCGCAATGCTCGCAGCAATGACAATCTCTGCTTCAGCAACTCAGGCTACAAAAGTTTATCTTGCTGAAGACTTCACAGCCGAAGACGGCGAAATGTCCACATGGCTTGCTGAAAACTATTTCGCTTACGGCACAAGCAGCCAAGACACTATCGCTGTTAAAGGTCTGATGGACAGATACAACGACCCTGAAAGAGCAAACGGCAGACCTATCATGGCTCACTCAACACGTGGTGTACTTCTTTCTGCAACTCAGTCTGCTTTCATCACAAACAGCCTCGGCTCACCCGCTATCAAATTTGTTGATAAAACAGCAATCAAAGATGCTCATTCTAAAAATGCCTCTCTGGCTTTTGTACCTTATGAGCCTTGGAACGC
>JAFYVD010000046.1 GCA_017558425.1 Clostridia bacterium
GTCTTCGGGGTGAACTTTTGTTTTGATATAGCTGTAAGCGTAAACGTCAATACCAAATTTTGCGGCTCTGTGAATGAGCTCATTAAAATCAAGATAACCATAAGGTGTGAGGTTTGCCTCTTTTGCGAAAACGAGGATTGCGTCACGGCCTGCGTGAGCAATTGCGGACAGATGTTCATCGGGATATTCGTCAAGACCGTAACCTGAATGAAGCATTCTGGGCGAGAAAAGCGGTTTTCTGCGAGTTACCTTTTTTGTGAGGTAAGGAGCTTTTTTCTCGGACATTTGGTCCTCGAAGAAATAAAGAGCCTGAGCGGCACCTCTGTCGTCATAGCCGCAAACTGTAACTTTATCGGCAACTTCGGCCATAAATCCTTTGTAAGAATCGGCAGAACCGAGGTCTGCGCAGATTTCTGCTTTTGTGGCAACATAAATTTCGCCGTCAGCGGGAGTTCCTTTTTTAACGAAAACAGAAACACCCATAGAAGTGTATAAATAATCGGCAAAATCCTTTGCGGCAGTAAGAATTACATCAGATGCATTTTCGTCAATGACGATTTTCATACCATCTTTAATTTCGAATTCGTCTGCGCCGGGTTTTACCGCAATGTCTCTTAAATCTTTTTTGTGGATTTCAAGCATAGCTTTTCTGAAATCGTAATTTTGCTGAGTATGTAACAAGGCAATAGTCCTCCTTTTTATTATTGATTTCATTATAATATAACAGGTATTTAAAGTCAAGGAAAAAACCGCAGAAAAAAACATTTTTCTGCGGTTTTAAAATTACTTATAATATTTTACTGCGGAGTTGAAGATGTTCATTTCATATTCACCTTCAACGTTCTTGTAAAGACCACTGCCGATACGTTCGGAGTGACCCATTTTACCAAACACTCTGCCGTCGGGAGAAGTGATACCCTCGATAGCATAATCGGATCCGTTGGGACAGAATCTGATGTCGGAAGTGGGGTTGCCGTCAAGGTCAACATACTGAGTAGCAATCTGACCATTATCCGCAAGCTTTTTGATAAGCTCTTCCGAAGCGATAAATCTGCCTTCGCCGTGTGAAATGGGCACGGTATAGATTTCGCCGGGCTGAGCCATTGAAAGCCAGGGGGATTTGTTGGAAACAACCTTTGTGCGAACAAGTCTGGACTGGTGACGACCGATTACATTGTATGTAAGAGTCGGGCAGTTTTCGTCTGTGTCAATGATTTCGCCGTAAGGTACAAGGCCGAGTTTGATAAGAGCCTGGAAACCGTTACAGATACCGCACATTAAACCATCGCGGTTTTTCAGCAGGTTGTGAACTTCTTCTTTAACGATAGCGTTACGGAAGAAGGCTGTGATGAATTTACCCGAACCATCGGGTTCGTCACCGCCGGAGAATCCACCGGGGATGAATATCATCTGTGCCTGTTTAACTCTTTCTGCAAAGTATTTAACGGAATTGTCAATACCTGCGGCAGAAAGGTTGTTGATTACGATAATTTCAGCTTTGCCGCCTGCTCTTTCAACTGCTTTTGCAGAATCGTATTCGCAGTTTGTACCGGGGAATACGGGGATAAGAACAGTGGGTGTAGCAGCTTTAACTGTGGATACACGTTTTTCGTAAGCGGGTTTTGTAAGGTCGGGGATATCGGCTTTGCCGTTATCAATATTGTTGCAGGGGAACACGGGCTCAAGTTTATCTTCATAAATTTTGAGGAGTTCACCAAGGCAGAGGCTTTCGCTGCCGTAAACAATAGCCGCTTTTTCAGTTGTTTTACCGATAACTGTTCCAACAGAAACATCTCCGCAAACTTCAAGCACGAAAGCACCGTAGTTGTAACCGAAGATTTCTTCTTTGCAGATGTCTGCAAATTCAAAACCTATGTTGTTACCGAACGCCATTTTCATAACTGCTTCAGCAACACCACCCATACCGGGAGTGTAAGCCGCTTTTATTTTGCCGTCACGAACGAGGCTTGCAACTGTGTCAAACAGAGCAATTTCTGATTCTGCCACGGGCAGACCGTTTTCGTCATATTCGGGTTTTAAGAGCACAACATTATTTCCGGCACATTTAAATTCGGGGGAGATAATGTTTTTGATTTTATCTGTTGTAACTGCGAAAGATACAAGTGTGGGCGGAACATCAATGTTTTCGAAAGATCCGCTCATAGAGTCTTTACCGCCGATTGCGGCAATGCCATAATCCATCTGTGCAGAGAATGCACCAAGAAGTGCGGCGAGAGGTTTGCCCCAACGCTTGCCGTCTTTAAGCGGTTTTTCAAAGTATTCCTGGAATGTCAGGTAAACATCTTTGAAATCTGCACCTGTTGCAATCAGTTTGGAAACAGATTCAACAACTGCAAGGTAAGCACTGTGATAAGGGCTCTTTTCAGCAATGAACGGGTTGTAACCCCAAGCCATCAGCGAACATGTGTCTGTGTCGCCTTTTTCAAGGGAAACTTTGTTAACCATTGCCTGAGAAGGTGTGAGCTGATATTTACCGCCGAAAGGCATAAGTACTGAACCGGCACCGATTGTGGAGTCGAAACGTTCGGAAAGTCCGCGTTTTGAACAGATGTTAAGGTCATCGGCGAGAGCTTTCATACCTTCTGCGAAATCAGCGGGGATTTCTTTTTTATAAGCTTCGGGAGCGGCAGGAGCAACGTCAATATGCTTTTCCGCACCGTTGGAGTTTAAGAATTCTCTTGAAATGTTACAGATATCTTTGCCATTCCAGTTCATTACAAGGCGAGGCTCAGCAGTAACTTTCGCAACGATAGTAGCTTCAAGGTTTTCAGCCTGAGCAAGCTGAATAAATCTGTCAGCATCTTCGGGAGCAACAGCAACAGCCATTCTTTCCTGAGATTCACTGATTGCAAGTTCTGTACCGTCAAGACCGTCGTATTTTTTGGGAACTGCGTTAAGGTCAATTTCAAGACCATCTGCAAGTTCGCCGATAGCAACAGATACACCACCTGCACCAAAGTCGTTACAACGTTTGATAAGCTGAGAAGCTTCTTTGTTTCTGAAAAGTCTCTGGAGCTTTCTTTCTTCGGGAGCATTACCCTTCTGAACTTCAGCACCGCAGGATTCAAGAGACTGGAGTGTGTGAGATTTTGAAGAACCTGTCGCACCGCCACAACCGTCACGGCCTGTTCTGCCGCCGAGGAGGATGATAACATCGCCCGGAGCGGGTCTTTCACGACGAACATTTTCAGCGGGAGCTGCCGCAATAACAGCACCGATTTCCATACGTTTTGCAACATAGCCGTCGTGATAGATTTCATCTACCTGACCTGTTGCAAGACCAATCTGGTTACCGTAAGAACTGTAACCTGCAGCTGCTGTCTGAACAATTTTTCTCTGGGGGAGTTTACCCTCTATTGTTTCTTCAAGCGGTTTTAACGGGTCTGCCGCACCTGTAACACGCATAGCACCGTAAACATATGAACGGCCTGAAAGCGGGTCACGGATTGCACCGCCGATACATGTAGCCGCACCACCGAAAGGTTCAATTTCTGTGGGGTGGTTGTGAGTTTCGTTTTTGAACAGAAGCAGCCAATCCTGGTCTTCGCCATCAACGGTAACAGTCATTTTAACTGTGCATGCATTGATTTCTTCGGACTCATCAAGCTTGTCAAGTTTGCCGGCTTTTTTCAGATATTTAGCGGCAATTGTACCGATGTCCATAAGGTTAACGGGTTTTGTTCTGCCGATGTCGGCACGGGTTTTAACATATCTGTCGTAAGCGCTCTGAAGGAGTTTGTCTTCAAATTTAACGCTGTCGATAGTAGTAAGGAATGTGGTGTGACGGCAATGGTCAGACCAGTATGTATCAATCATACGGATTTCAGTGATGGTGGGGTTGCGGTTTTCGGAAATAAAATACTGCTGGCAGAATTTTATATCGTCGAGATCCATTGCAAGACCGTAATTTTTCACGAAATCAGAGAGACCCTTTTCGTCAAGCGAAATGAACCCTTCAAGAGTTTCGACAGATTCAGGGATGTCATAGCTTGCCGCAAGAGTTTCGAAGGTTTCGAGAGTTGCTTCACGGCTTTCAACCGGGTTGATAACATATTTTTTAATAGCATCAACGTCGGCGTCTGAAATGTTGCCGCTTAAAATGAACACTTTTGCTGTGCGTACAGTAGGTCTGTCACCGCAGGAAATAATCTGAATGCACTGGGATGCCGAGTCAGCTCTCTGGTCAAACTGACCGGGGAGATATTCTGTGGCAAACACTTTGCCGCCTTTTGCATCGGGCATTTCGGTTGAAATAATATCAAGCTGAGGCTCGGAGAAAACGGCTGTGCAAGAATAATCAAACAGGTCTTTTTCGATGTTTTCAACATCGTATCTGTTGATTATACGAAGGTCTGTGAGACCTTTTATACCCAGCAGGGAAACAATGTCGTTTTTAAGAGCTTTTGCTTCGTGAGCGAGCTCTTTTTTCTTTTCTACATAAATTCTGTATACCATATTCTTATCCTTTCTTGGCTTTAAGAGCTTTCTGACCGATGTCTTTGCGGTAGAAAGCATTTCCAAAGGAAACTTTTTTAACTTCGTTGTAAGATTTTTCAATAGCTTTTTCAAGTGTGTCGGCTGTAGCTGTTACGCCCAGAACACGTCCGCCACCCGAAAGAAGTTTTCCATCCTCAAGTTTTGCACCTGCAACATAGATTTCACCTTCGCCGTCTGTGGGAAGGGTGATTTCAAAACCTGTTTCATATTTTCCTGGATAGCCTGCAGATGCCATAATTACGCAACAAGCAGAGCCGGTGGAAAATTCAACTTCTGTTTCGGAAAGTGTTTCGTTTTCAACTGCTTTCATAATTTCGAACAGGTCGGATTTGAGCAGCGGAAGAACAACCTGAGTTTCGGGGTCGCCGAATCGGCAGTTGTATTCAATAACTTTAGGACCATTCGGTGTAAGCATAAGGCCGAAATAGAGGCAACCTTTAAATGTTCTGCCTTCGGCGTTCATTGCATTCAATGTAGGAATGAAAATTGTTTCCATACACTCTTTTGCAATTTCATCGGTATAGTAGGGGTTGGGAGCAACCGTACCCATACCGCCGGTGTTAAGTCCCTGGTCGTTATCAAGTGCACGTTTGTGGTCCATGGAAGATACCATCGGAACAACGGTTTTACCGTCTGTGAAAGAAAGAACAGAAACTTCCGGACCTGTGAGAAACTCTTCGATAACGATTCTGGAACCGCTTTCGCCGAAAACTTTGTCTTCCATCATAGATTTAACAGCCGCAATCGCATCTTCTCTTGTTTCGGCGATAATAACGCCTTTGCCGAGAGCCAGACCGTCAGCTTTGATAACTGTGGGGATAGGAGCTGTTTCAAGATAGGAAAGAGCCTCTGCCATATCGGTGAAAACCTGATATTCTGCAGTAGGAATTGAATATTTTTTCATAAGGTTTTTGGAGAAAACCTTGCTTCCTTCGATTTCAGCCGCTGCTTTTGAGGGGCCGAAACAAGGAATACCGATTTCACGGAGTCTGTCGGTTACACCTAAAACGAGCGGGTCGTCGGGAGCAACAACGGCAAACTTAATATCGTTTGATTTCGCAAAATCAACAATAGCTTCAACATCTTTTGCACCAATACCTGTGCAAACAGCATCGGCGGCGATACCGCCGTTGCCGGGAAGTGCATAGATTTCCGAAATTTCAGAACTTTTTTTAAGAGATTTTATAATAGCATGTTCGCGGCCACCGCCGCCCACAACCATTATTTTCATAGGTGATTCCTCCTGATTATTCGTAAATGGGGAACTTTTCGCAAAGCTCAATTACTTCTTTTGTAACCTGGTCTTTTGTAGCTTCAAAATCAGAAGCAACAAGTTTGATCCAGTGAGCAATTTTCTTCATTTCTTCTTCTTTGAAACCACGTGATGTAACAGCAGGAGTACCGATACGAACACCACTTGTTACAAACGGGCTTTCAGGGTCGTTGGGGATTGTATTTTTGTTAGCTGTGATATGAACTTCGTCAAGACGGTGTTCCATTTCTTTACCTGTGATGCCGAAAGGACGAAGGTCAAGAAGCATCAGGTGGTTATCAGTACCGCCGGATACAATGTTAAAGCCTTCTTTAAGGAATTCTTCGGATAAAACTTTTGCATTTTTAACAATCTGTTTCTGATATTCTTTGAATTCATCTGTTAAAGCTTCGCCGAAAGCAACAGCTTTAGCAGCAATGATGTGCATGAGTGGTCCGCCCTGGATTCCGGGGAAGATAGCTTTATCAATCTGTTTTGCATATTCTTCTTTGCAGAGGATAAGGCCGCCACGAGGACCGCGGAGAGTTTTGTGAGTTGTTGTTGTAACAACGTCAGCATAGGGAACGGGAGAGGGATGGAGACCTGCAGCAACAAGACCTGCGATGTGCGCGATGTCAACCATCATAATTGCGCCAACTTCGTCACAAATTTCGCGGATTTTTGCAAAGTCGATAGTTCTTGCGTATGCACTTGCACCCGAAACAATCATTTTGGGTTTGCATTCAAGAGCGATTTCGCGCATTTTGTCATAGTCGATTCTGCCTGTTTCATCGTCAACACCGTAAGGAACAATGTTGAAATATTTACCGGAAATATTAACAGGGCTACCGTGAGAAAGGTGACCGCCGTGAGCAAGGTTCATGCCCATAACTGTGTCGCCCGGTTCGAGGAATGCGAAGAATACTGCGAGGTTAGCGTTAGCACCACTGTGAGGCTGAACATTAGCGTGTTCTGCACCGAAAAGCTTTTTAGCTCTTTCTCTTGCGATTTCTTCAACTTCGTCAACGTGGATACAACCGCCGTAATATCTTTTGCCCGGATAACCTTCTGCATATTTGTTTGTCAGAACACCGCCGGCAGCAAGAAGAACTGCTTCGGATACGATGTTTTCGGAAGCGATAAGCTCAATGTTGTGTTTCTGACGGGAAAGCTCTTTGTCGCAAGCGGCATAAACTTCGCTGTCATAGTTTTTAAGATTGTCAAAAAATTTACTCATTGTAATAGTCTCCTTATATAATATATTAATGGTGGAAAAGTCTCATATGTGTGAATGCCATTGAAATACCGAGCTTGTTGCAAGCATCGATTACAAGCTGGTCGCGGATGGAACCGCCGGGCTGAGCAATGTAGCTTACGCCACTTTTTGCAGCACGTTCAATGTTGTCGCTGAAGGGGAAGAATGCATCCGAACCGAGAGCAACGCCTTTGATGGAAGCAAGGTAAGCAACCTTTTCTTCTCTTGTGAAGGGTTCGGGCTGAGTTTTGAAGAACTGCTGCCACATTCCGTCTGCAATCACCTGGTCTGCATCAAAATCGGAAATGTAAAGGTCGATACAGTTGTCTCTGTCAGGTCTGCCGATTTCATCAAGGAAAGGCAGGTTCAGCACTTTGTCGTGCTGACGGAGATGCCAGTTATCAGCTTTCTGACCTGCAAGTCTTGTACAGTGAATTCTGGACTGCTGACCTGCGCCAACGCCGATTGCCTGACCATCTGCCGCAAAGCAAACCGAGTTGGACTGTGTATATTTTAATGTAATAAGAGCAACGATGAGGTTTCTTACTGCATCTTCAGGTAGGTCTTTGTTTTCTGTAACAATTTCTGTGAGCAGTTCGCGATTGATTTCAAAATCGTTTCTGCCCTGTTCGAAAGTGATGCCGAAAACCTGTTTTCTTTCGATGGGGTCGGGAACATAGTTTTCGTCAATTTTAACGATGTTGTATGTACCCTTACGTTTTGTTTTAAGAATTTCAAGAGCTTCGTCTGTGTAACCGGGAGCGATTACGCCGTCAGATACTTCTCTTGCGATGAGGGAAGCTGTAACTTTGTCACAAACATCGGAAAGAGCAATCCAGTCACCGAAAGAACTCATTCTGTCAGTACCTCTTGCACGAGCATAAGCAAGAGCGAGGGGAGAAGAATCAAGGTCTGCGATATCGTCAACGTAGCAAGCCTTTTTGAGTTTGTCGCTCATAGGAAGTCCGAGAGCGGCGGATGTGGGGCTTACATGTTTGAAAGATGTTGCACAGGGGATACCGAGTGCAGCTTTAAGGTCGCGAACGAGCAGCCAGCTGTTGAAAGCATCAAGGAAGTTGATGTAACCGGGTTTGCCGTTTAAAATTTCAACAGGAAGGTCGCTTCCGTCGTGCATAAAAATTCTTGAAGGTTTCTGGTTGGGGTTACAACCGTATTTAAGTTCAAAAGAATTCATTACTGAAGTCCTCCTTCGTGTTTATTTACAATTCTTGTGTCAATTTCACCTGTTTTAAGGTTGGTGAAACGGACAAACATAGAAATTTTGTTGTTTTCATCAAGAGCTTCCCAAACTTTTTTTGTAAGATCATCAATGTCATTGGGAAGGGAAATTCTTTCAGGTTCACCTGTGAAAGTGGGGAGAGGATTTCCGTCGCAGTTGTAGGTGTGAATGAAATGACCTACACCCGCGAGTGCAGGATATGTGAATGTATATCTGCTGCAAGCTGAACCTTCTGCATCGGCACTTTTTAAAATGTTCATTTTATAAGTGAAATCGCCGTTTGCAAAGTTGAGCATACCGCTGATTCTGGGAGTGAAGTTGGGAGCGTCGGGTTCGAACTCGCGAGTGTCGAGAGCTGCTTCGAAGCTTTCGCCTTTTGCAAGATGGTCGTAAACTGTATCTGTCTGGTCGCCATTTGTAACAATGAGTTTGTTTTCGAATTTTCTAACAGGCGAATAGATGATGAGAGAGGGGTCTGAAACCTTGCTTTCATCATAAGGATAAATGGTAATATCTTCGCCGTTAACTCGGAAAACTCTGTTCCTTGAGTTTTCGCTTCTGCCCATAATGAAGTAGATTGCAACAGCGTTTTTACCGTCTGCGGTTTTGCCGATTGCAATACCTCTGCCGGGGTATGTATTTTCTTTAAGAAGGTCTAAGAGACAGTGTGTTTCGTAAACGTTCATTTCTTTTTCTCCTTTACAATCTGTTTTGATACAAGCTCGCAGGCTTTTGGAAGTATAATCCATTCAGCTTGCTGCATAACTCTTTTCTGCAAAATTTCGGGGGTGTCATTTGCGCGGATTTTCACAGCCTTTTGTGCAATGATTTTACCACCGTCGGGAATCTCGTTCACAAAATGAACGGTAGCACCCGTAACTTTAACGCCGTATTTAAGTGCTTCTTCGTGAACCTTCAGTCCGTAATACCCTTTTCCGCAGAAAGATGGAATCAGCGCCGGATGAACATTGATGATACGGTTGGCAAAACGGGAAGTGAATTTTTCTGAAAGAATCTTCATAAATCCCGCAAGCACTATGAGGTCAATATGTTCATCCTCAAGTTTTTTTATAAGTAAATCCTCAAAGTCGGGAGATTTAGAAGGGATAACTGCTGTGGCAATGCCGGCATTTTCAGCACGGGTGAGTGCAAAGGCATCGGGATTACCGGATATAACAAGCGAAATTTCACCGGTTTTGATAATTCCTGCTTTTTGCGCATCAATCATTGCCTGCAGATTTGTTCCTCCACCCGAAACAAGGACTGCTATTTTTGCTTTAATCATAAGATAACACCTTCGTCGCCTTTAACGATTTCACCAATGATGTAAGCGTCTTCGCCGGCAGCTTTTAAGATGTCAAGAGATTTTGCTGCATCTTCTTTTGATACAACAATGCTCATACCTACGCCCATATTGAATGTGTTGAACATATCACGTTCGGGAATGTTGCCACGTTTTGCGATAAGGTCGAAAATGGGGAGGATTTTAAGAGAAGATTTGTCAATCTTCGCAGAGTAACCTTCGGGAAGGCTTCTCGGAATATTTTCGTAAAAACCGCCGCCTGTGATATGGGAAATTGCTTTAACTTTAACTTCGTCCATAAGAGCGAGAACGGGTTTTACATAAATCTTTGTGGGAGTGAGAAGAGTTTCGCCGATTGATTTTCCGCCGAGCTCAGCAAGAGGAGTTGTGATGTCGCCGTTTTCTACATCGAGAACTTTTCTTACCAGAGAGAAACCATTTGAGTGAACACCGGAAGAGGGGAGAGCGATAATTACATCGCCTTCTGTAACTGTGGTGTTGTCAAGAATTTTGTCTTTATCAACCACGCCTGTGGAATAGCCTGCAAGGTCATATTCCTTTTCGGGATAGAAACCGGGCATTTCAGCAGTTTCACCACCGATAAGTGCCGCACCTGCCTGAACGCAACCCTCAGCTACGCCGGATACGATAGCTGCAACTCTTTCGGGGTCGTTTTTGCCAACTGCAATGTAGTCAAGGAAAAATAAGGGTTTTGCACCGCTGCAGATAATGTCGTTAACGCACATAGCAACACAGTCGATACCAACTGTATCGTGCTTGTCCATTTTAAATGCAATTTTAAGTTTTGTACCAACACCGTCAGTACCGCTTACAAGAACGGGTTTTTTGATTCCTTCAAGGTCAAGCTCAAAGAGACCTCCGAAACCGCCCAGACCACCGATTACACCGGGGGTAACTGTTCTTGTAATGTGAGTTTTCATAAGTTCAACCGCTTTGTAACCGGCTGTGATGTCAACACCGGCATTTTTGTAACTTTCGCTGAAACTTTTCATAATGATACCTTAGCCTTTCTATATTAATCTTATTCTTTACCTGTCCAACAATAGGTGCAAAGCTGACTTTCGTCAAGACCTATTGATTCGATAACACCTTCGAGTGACTGGAATTCCAGAGAAGCAAAGTTAAGCTTTTCGCAAATTCGTTTTCTTAAGTTTTTGCCACGTTCTGTAGCTGAATCACTGTATTCGCTGAGGTAGTTTAAACCTTCTTCACCTTCAAGTTCAACTATAATCTGACGGGCGATAAGCTCCATATCACTTGTTGCTCTTGAGAAGTTGAGGTATTTACAAGCATACATAATGGGGGGGCAAGCGGAACGCATGTGAACCGACTTGGCTCCGTTTTCGTAAAGGAAATCAACCGTTCCTTTAAGCTGAGTTCCTCGAACAATTGAGTCATCCACGAAAAGAAGGTTTTTGTCCTGAATCAGTTCGTGAACGGGGATGAGTTTCATTCTTGCAACTTTGCTGCGTTCTTTCTGACTTGCAGGAATAAAACTTCTCATCCATGTAGGAGTGTATTTGATAAATGGTCTTGCAAAAGGAATTTTACTTTCGTTAGCATATCCGATTGCGTGGGGTGTACCCGAATCGGGAACGCCGCCAACATAATCTATATCATCGATAAGACCTGTTTCTTTATCGTGCTTTGCCATAATCTCGCCGTTGCGATATCTCATGCTTTCGACATTTACGCCTTCGTAACTTGTTGTGGGATATCCGTAATAACTCCAGAGGAAAGAACAGATTTTAAGTTCCTTTCCGGCAGGGGCAAGCTGCTCAATGCCATCAAGAGTTACTTTGACAATTTCGCCGGGACCAAGTTCTTTTTCGGTTTCATAGCCGAGCTTCTGGTAAGCAAATGATTCAAAAGAAACACAGTAACCATCTTCTTTTTTGCCAATGAGAATGGGGAGACGACCAACGCGGTCTCTTGCAGCTATAAGTGAACCATCGTTGTTGAGAATGAGTATAGATGCTGTGCCCTGAATTACCTTCTGTGCAAATCTGATACCTTCAACGAAATCACTTTTCTGGTTTATAAGTGCTGCAACAAGCTCTGTTGAGTTTATCTTTCCGCCTGTCATTGTGCTGAAATGTCCGCCGCTGAATGACAGATAGTGTTCAATCAATTCTTCGGAGTTATTGATAACGCCGATAATGCAGATTGCAAAAGTTCCGATGTTGGAACGAATGAGGAGTGGCTGAGGGTCGCTGTCGCTAATACAGCCGATTGCCGATGTGCCGCTCATTTCGTCAAAAACGTGTTCAAACTTTGTTCTGAAGGGTGAATTTTCAATGTTGTGAATTTCACGCTGAAGACCGAGTTTGCTGTCATACGCCGCAATTCCGCCTCTTCTTGTACCTAAATGTGAATGATAGTCGGTGCCGAAGAAAACATCCGAAAGTGCATCTTCTTTACAAATTGCTCCAAAAAAACCGCCCATAAATTTCGCCTTTCTGCCCAAAATAAAATGTTTTATTAAACGAACATACGCCTCTTGCCTTGGGCAGGCAGGGGCGCATGAGAATTATTAATTGTTGTATTTCGCCGCAACTGAATCATTTGCGGAAAGAACCTTGTCCGCAGCTGATTTTCTCTGTGCGTCAAGCTTTGCCGCCAGATCTGAATCTGAAACGGCGATGATTTGCATTGCCAGAAGTGCTGCGTTGACAGCTCCGTCGATTGCAACTGTTGCTACGGGTATGCCTGAAGGCATCTGAACTGTTGAAAGCAGAGCGTCCAGACCATCAAGGGTTGATGATTTAACCGGTAAACCGATTACCGGCAAAGTGGTACAGGCTGCAACTGCGCCTGCAAGATGAGCCGCTTTACCTGCGGCTGCAATGATAACACCAAAGTCGTTTGCTCTGGCGTTTTCTGTGAACTCACGAACCTGCACGGGAGTGCGGTGAGCTGAGTATACGTGTACCTCGTAGGGTACTTCAAAATCTTTTAATGTTGTTATAGCTTTTTCAACAATGGGCAGGTCACTGTCGCTACCCATAAGAATTCCAACTTTTTTCATTAGTAAACACAACCTTTCCAAAAATTAAAAACGGACAGACCTATACTGTTTATAGATCTGCCCAGACGGTCGACACTTTTAATATTTTTTGCTCCCCGGCAGTTAAAACCTGCCAAATCCGTCAGTTGCAAAAAACAGTTTATATAACTTATATGAATATTATATAATATAATACATAAAAAGTCAATGTTATTTTTGTATAAAAAGAGACAATATTTTTAAAATTATTTATACAAAAAGTTATTTTAAAATGTGCTTGAATAAGTCAGCGAATTGTGATATTATAAAATAAACACCTTGTTTTGGAAAGAAGGTAGAATATGAGAAAGAAAATCATGGCACTTTTGCTTGCGATAATAATGGTAAGCGGCGTTTGTGTATATGCTTCGGCGGAAAGGGATATAACTCCGCAAGAGGAGTTGGCGCTGGATTTGAAAAAAATGGGGCTGTTTAAAGGGGTGTCGGATACCGAATTTGAACTTGACAGAGCGCCCACGAGAATTGAAGCTGTGGTTATGCTTATTCGTGCATTGGGCAAAGAGGAGCAGGCTTTGTCGGCAGAATGGGAGCATCCGTTTACAGATGTACCCGATTGGGCTGACAAATATGTCGGATATGCATACAAAACGGGGATTTCAAATGGTACATCGGAAACCACCTTTGGTACAGAAACGGCATCGGCTGAAATGTATATCACATTTATGCTGCGTGCACTTGGATATTCGGACAAAAACGGACAGGATTTTGTTTGGGATAACCCTTTCACACTTGCTCGAAATACAGGCATTTATCCGATTGGACTCAGCACAACAAATTTCCTGCGTGCCGATGCTGTAATGGTTACATACGCGGCTCTTGCGGCACAGCTAAAAGAAAGCGAATCGTCACTTGCGAATAAGCTGATTTCCGAGGGCGTTTTCAGCAAAAGTCAGTTTGATGAAAACTATAAATCAGAGAAAATCACTCTCGCAGGCAGCCCTGTTGAACTCACAGCAGAGCAGATTTATGCCAGATGTTCGGCGGCTGTTTTTTACATTGAAGTATTTGATGAAAATAATTATATGCTTGGAACGGGCAGTGGTTTTTTTGTTGATGAATATGGTACTGCGATAACAAATTATCATGTTATTGACGGAGCGGTTTCTGCATCTGTGACCTTATCATCTAATGGAGATGTTTATGAGGTTTTAGGCGTATACGACTACAGCAAGGAAGATGACTGGGCTGTTATAAAAGTTGACGGTTCGGGATTTCCTTATCTTATGACAGGAGATGCTTCAACTGCGGTTGGAGGAGCAACTGTTTATGCAATTGGCAGCCCACTTGGCTTGCAGAACACCATTTCTCAGGGGATTATTTCTAACCCGAAACGCGTGATTGACGGCAAGAATTTTCTTCAGACGAGTGCCGCTATTTCTCAAGGTTCAAGCGGTGGTGCACTGATTAATAAATACGGCGATGTAATAGGTATTACTTCGGCAAAATTCGTTGCCGGCGAAAATCTTAGTCTTGCTGTTCCGATGACTACGGTGAAGAAGAACAATACCGATTCGGTTACTACGTTGAAAGAATTGTTTGGAAGAAAAGAACTGCCGCAGTATTCTACAGATGGTTCGCTGACAAGAGAAGAACAGGCTTACAATTGGTTGGTAGCGTTTATTACAACAAGTGCAAACACTCAAATTGCGGGTTATCCGGCGTTTGAAATTATAGAGCCGACTGAATATGGTGAAAAAAGTGTGGCGCTGATATTGCAGGACGGATTTGTGGCAGCCGGAATATCGGAAGACTATAATGGTTCGTATTATTTTTGTGCAATCGCACTAAGTCCCGGTGACAAACCGTATGTTTACTATACTTATGAAGGTTCGTCAGGGTTTTATGGATTTAAAGGAACAAGGGAACTGGATGCGGAAAATTACATTCCGTTTGAACCGATTTATTTTGACGAAATAGAAGGGGAAGCGGAAGAAGATCTTAACGCCTCAATATGCGGAGATTATGTCTCTGACACCCTTGCTTTTGTAGAAGCGATATTTATAAAATACATATCGGAATTTGGTGACTTTGGCATTGCTGATCTTGGATTTACAAATTTTAAATAACAAAAAAGATTCATCCGTCGGATGAATCTTTTTTATGTGTTCGGGGTTATTATTTAGCGCTGGTGAGCAGTTTGAATATTTCTTCTGTCACATATGTTTTTGAATCAACTATAACGGGGAAGTTTTCTTCTGCCTGACCTTCAAACATAGCTTCGCCGATTTTTATTCTTACAATGTTTCTTGTTTTACCTGCAATGTCGATACTCCAATCACTGTCATTCCAATTAACTGTGTAACCGAGTGTTTCAAGAACGTGGCGGAGTGCAAATCTGGGAGCGGAACCTTCTGTAAACAGTGCAGCATCAGCAAATTCGAACGTTTCGCCATCAACGGTGAAAGTGGTTTCGTCTGCTGCTGTTTCTGCTTCTGCAAGGGATAAAACTGCAATTTTTTCAGCAGGAACGTGAGCGGGGAGGCTCATGCCGACTGTGGATGCAAATGCAACAATTTCAGAACCTTTTGTGATGTCGCCGCCGCGAAGCATAATTCTGATTTTGTGAGCAATAACGGGAGTTTCGTCTGAGTAAACAATTCTGTTATTTCCGTCGGCTGACATAATTTCGCCATTTTCGTTTGTGTCAACAACTGCATAAATGGGTGCAGCGATGGAGTTGTCTGTGTTTACAAAAATGTAGTAAGCATATGCCTGAGGAGGAAGACTTCTGGTTGTCATTGTGCTGACAACGGCTGTGATAACAGCGTCTTTTTCAATTTTTTCAACAGGGTTCATATTGTAGTCGCAGATGTATGTGTTTTCATCAATGTTGAAACGGAATTCGTTTTCGCCGATAACAACATAATCTTCACCGATTTCGCTAACTGTTCCGCTGATAGAAGTTTTATCTGCGATTGCAGATTCTTCAACTACAACTTCTTCAACGGGAGCGAGGGATAAAACTGCAATTTTTTCAGCGGGAACGTGAGCGGGGAGGCTCATACCGACTGTGGATGCAAATGCAACAATTTCGGAACCTTTTGTGATGTCTGCGCCTTTAAGCATAATTCTGATTTTGTGAGCAATAACAGGGGTTTCGTCGCTGTAAACGATTTTGTTTGTGCCGTCGGCAGACATAATTTCACCATTTTCGTTTGTATCAACAACGGCATAAATGGGATGTGCTTCAGAGTTGTCTGTATTAACAAAAACAAAGTAAGCGTAGTTCTGAGCGGGGAGTGACATTGTTGTCATTGTGCTTACAACAGCAACTACCTGTGCATCTTTTTCTACTTTTTCTACAGGATTTAAGCTGTAGTCGCAAATATAAGTATTTTCGTCGATGTTAAGCTGAAGCTCATCGTCACCAAGCATTAAATATTCATCGGTAACTTCTGAAACAATACCGGAAACGGATGTCTTTTCAGCAACCTGTTCTGAAGTTTCGGCAGGGATTGGTTCTGTGGTCTGTGCGCTTGCTGTAAACATTGAGAAAACAAGTAAAACTGCAAGAGCTAAAGTGATAAATTTTTTCATTTTTTTGTTCTCCTTTTCTGTTTTTCGTATATAATACTTTTCAAAAAGTCAAAAGGTTGCAAAAAAATAAAAAATTTTTTTATTGTATTTGACAAAAAAGAATGCCGGTGATATAATATTATAGGTATGTTATAATGTAAAAAAATTATGGGAGCTGATGATAAATGAATTTGTTTGATAAGCTTGTAAATAAAGAAACAAAACTGTCGCTGGTAGGGCTTGGCTATGTAGGTATGCCGATAGCGGTTGCTTTTGCAAAAAAAGTGGATGTTATAGGGTTTGATATCAACGTATCTAAAATTGAACTTTATAAAAAAGGTATTGACTCGACGAATGAAGTCGGAAATGAAGTAATTAAAAACACAACTGTTGATTTCACAGCAGATGAAACAAAACTAAAAGAAGCAAAGTTTCATATTGTTGCTGTTCCAACTCCGGTAAGAGAGGATAAAACACCCGACCTTACCCCTGTTGAAAATGCAAGTAGAGTTCTTGGCAGAAACTTAACGCCCGGCAGTATTGTTGTGTATGAATCTACGGTATATCCCGGGGTGACGGAAGACGTTTGTGTTCCCATTCTGGAAAAAGAAAGCGGACTCAAATGCGGAGTGGATTTTAAGATAGGTTATTCGCCTGAAAGAATTAACCCCGGTGACAAGGTGCACAGGCTTGAAACTATTATTAAAATTGTTTCGGGTATGGATGAAGAGACTCTTGATATTGTGGCAAAAGTGTATGAACTTGTTGTTGATGCAGGAGTTCACAAAGCCGGTTCCATTAAAATTGCCGAAGCGGCAAAAGTTATTGAAAACAGTCAGAGAGATATAAACATTGCGTTTATGAATGAACTTTCCATTATATTTAACAAGATGGGAATAGATACAAAATCTGTTCTTGAAGCTGCGGGAACAAAATGGAATTTTCTGCCCTTCAGACCGGGATTGGTCGGCGGTCATTGTATAGGTGTTGACCCCTACTATCTTACATATAAAGCTGAACAGACGGGATATCATTCGCAGGTTATTCTTGCAGGTCGCAGAATAAATGACGATATGGGGAAATATATCGGCGAAAATGTTGTTAAGAATCTTATTAAAGCGGATGTTGCCATTCATGATGCAAAAGTTGCAATTCTTGGTCTGACTTTTAAAGAAAATTGTCCGGATACAAGAAATACAAAAGTTGTTGATATTATTAACGAACTTAAAGAATATGACATTGTTCCGGTTGTTTGTGACCCGGTGGCAGATGCTGATGAAGCGAAAAAATTATATGGAATTGAATTTGAAAAATTAGAGAATATCAAAGATATGGATGCAGTTATAATTGCAGTTGCTCATGAGGAGTTTGCGAAAATGTCTTTGGCGGATTATGATAAATTGTTTGCGGTAAAAGAAAACTGCAAAAAAGTTATTGTGGATGTTAAAGGGATTTTAGATAAAAAATCGGTTGAAAAAGAAAATTACAGATATTGGAGATTGTAAAAATGGGATACAGCGAAGTTGTTTTTTCTAAAGACAGCCAATTCCTTGTAACAGGTGGGGCTGGGTTTATCGGTTCTAATATATGTGAAGCGTTGCTTAAAATGGGCTATAAAGTGAGATGCCTTGATAATTTTTCCACAGGAAAAAGAGAAAACATTGAGCCTTTTATGGAAAATGAAAACTTTGAACTTATTGAAGGCGACATAAGAGATTTGGATACTTGTATGAAAGCTTGTGAGGGTGTGCATTATGTATCGCATCAGGCTGCGTGGGGAAGTGTGCCCAGGAGCATTGAAATGCCGCTTTTATACGAAGAAATCAACATTAGAGGCACGCTGAATATGATGGAAGCAGCAAGACAGAATAAGGTGAAAAAATTTGTCTATGCATCAAGCTCATCTGTTTACGGAGATGAACCAAACCTTCCTAAAAAAGAAGATAGGGTGGGCAAGGTGTTGTCGCCTTACGCTTTAACAAAAAAGACGAATGAGGAGTACGGAAGGCTTTACACAAAACTGTATGGACTTGAAACAGTGGGATTCAGATATTTCAATGTTTTCGGAAGAAGACAAGACCCTCACGGATTCTATGCCGCTGTTATACCAAAATTTGTGAAAGCGCTTCTGAATGATGAAGCCCCGACGATTAACGGAGACGGCAAACAATCTCGCGATTTTACATATGTTGAAAATGTTATTGAGGCAAACATTAAAGGTATGGCATCTTCGTCCGAAGCGGCGGGAGAAGCGTATAATATTGCATATGGCGGTCAGGAATACCTGATTGATTTATATAATAAGCTTTGTGAATTGCTCGGAAAGGATATTAAACCTGTTTTCGGTCCGGACAGAGCGGGTGATATTAAACATTCAAATGCCGATATTTCGAAGGCAAGAAGACTTCTGGGCTACAGTCCTGACTATGATTTTGCTAAGGGGCTTGAGCTTGCAGTTGATTGGTATAAGGAGAATTTATGAGGGTTTTACTGATTTCGCCGTTGCCACCGCCGGCAGGGGGTATAGCAAGTTGGACAAAACGATATTTAGCAAGCAAAACTGCTAAGGAAAACGAAGTTGATGTTGTTAATATTGCAGTTGCCGGTGCAAGGGCGCAAAATTTTACAAGAAAAAAAGTTTTTTTCGATGAAGTGAAAAGACTATTTTCCTTTATCAAAGAATTGAAAAAGAAATTGAAGAACGGGAGTTATGATATTGTTCATATGAACTCCGCCTGCAGTAAAACAGGGCTTGTTCGCGATGTAATTGCGGCGCACATAATCAAAAAGAACAAGACAAAACTTCTTGTGCATTTCAGATGTGATGTAACCTATATGTTGCGGTCGAAAAGCTCAAAGTGGTTGTTTAAAAAACTTGTGAGTTTGTGCGACAAAGTGTTGACATTGAATACCATTTCTCATAAATACATTCTGGAAGTCTGCGAAAAGGAATCAATTACTGTTCCGAATTTTGTTTCCGATGATTACGTTGATGAACTTACAAACAAAAAAGAAATAAAAGAATCAGCAGAAACTTTTTTGTTTGTTGGCCACGTTAAAGAAACGAAAGGCTGCGACTTAATATGCAGAATTGCAGAAAAATTTCAGGATAAAACTTTCGTGCTTGTTGGGACGATAGGCGAAAAAATAGCAAGTATGATAAATTCAGATAATGTGGTGCTGAAAGGCGAACTGCCTTTGGCAGAGGTGAAAAAAGAGTATCTTAGTGCAGACGTATTTATTTTGCCCACACATACGGAAGGGTTTCCGAATGTTGTTACAGAGGCCATGTCTTGCGGTATGCCGGTTATTACCACTCCGGTGGGGGCGATTCCGGATATGATTGAAGATCAGGGCGGTATAATGATTCCTGTGAATGACGAAGAGGCTTTGATTGCGGCAATTAATAAGATTGAATCCAAGGAATTGAGAGAAAGTATGTCTGAATTTAACAGGAAAAAGGTTAGAGAAAGCTACACCATTGACAAGGTTATGGACAGACTTTTTGAAATTTATAACAGATGACGAAAAATACAGGTGGTGTCATATGAAAGATAAGAACCTACTTATCGTTACTTATAACAGTTATCCGGAAGGAAATGCAGGTGCGGTAAGA
>JAFYVD010000047.1 GCA_017558425.1 Clostridia bacterium
GTCAAGCTTTGCTTTCACCACATTAATGTCTTCGCCGGTATAATCCATCAATGAAATTTTAGAGGAGCCTTTGCTTATTTTCACTTCGATAATTTTTGTTTTTCTTGCAGTTCCGGCACCGGGCTTTTGTTCCATAATCTGACCCTGGCCATATTCATCGCTGTAGTCGCCTTCTGCTTCCTGCACCTCAAAACCTTTTTCTGCACAAAGCTCCGCCGCCTGCTCAACTGTCAGCCCACGAAGTTCGGGAACCTCAATTCGTTCTCCGAATCCGAAAAGTGACGGATTTACCGCACCAACTATTATAAACATACACAGAACAAATACAAATACCGCTACAAGCCACGCCAGCTTTGACGCTGTTTTTCTGCCTGTGTCCACCGGCTCATCGTTATTGTTGCCGCCTATGATAACTTTGTTCTCTTTTTCAGCAATGTATCCGCCACCGGTTGAAGGCTGTACCACAGGTACAAACTGAGTTGCATCCACATCTTTCACGCTGATGCTTGTCGGGTTTGACACAACCTGTTTCAAATCCGCTGCCAAAGCCGAAGGTGTCTGATAACGTTTCATAGGTTGTTTTGCCATAGCTTTAAGAACAATGTCGCTCAGCGTTTCCGGAATTGCGTCATTCAGCTCTATCGGAGGCTGAGGCGGATTGTCAACATGCATTTTTGCAATTGCAACAGGATTTTCCGCATCAAAAGGAACTCTGCCTGTCAGCATTTCATAAAGTACAACGCCCATTGAATAAATGTCCGATTTAAAGTCAACCGCACCTCCGCAAGCCTGTTCGGGTGAGAAATAGTGAACAGAGCCTATCACATTTCCGGCACGGACAATGGTGGAAGTTGTAACAGCCCTTGCAATACCAAAGTCGGTCACTTTAACCACATTGTCTTTAGTAATCATAATATTGTGGGGTTTAATATCGCGGTGCACAATATTTTTCTTGTGCGCATGTTCAATCGCACCTGCAATCTGAACACCGTAAGAACAGGAACGTTTCCACGTAAGCGTTTTGCTTTCGATAATCTCTTTCAGCGTTACGCCTTCGATATATTCCATTACAAAATATTCTCTGTCGCCATCGGTACCTACGTCAAACACCGAAACCACATTCGGATGATTAAGGCTTGCCGCCGAACGAGCTTCCGCCTTGAATCTTTCCACAAATTCTTTATCGTCCTGAAGCTCCTCGCGAAGCATTTTCACCGCAACAAATCTGTCAAGAAGTCGGTCTTTGGCTTTATAAACAATTGCCATACCGCCACTTCCGACAATCTCCAGAATCTCATATCTTTCACCAAGTACAGTTCCGATCATTTCTCTTCACCTCTTACTTTTACGACTATCGCCGTAATATCATCTGTGCTTCCTTGTTTTTTAGCGGTTTCGCATAGAATTTCCGCCGCTTTTTCCGGCGAATTTTCCTTTGCAATCGCCACAATGGTTTCATCCTCCACCGCATTTGAAACCCCGTCAGAACAAATTACTATAACCGTATCGTCCGTGAGGTCGGTGATTTCCGTTTCCATTTCCACGCTGGATTCCACACCAAGTGCACGTGTAATAATATTCTTCATTTTATGGTCTTTCGCTTCGCTGGCAGAGATTTCGCCCCGCTCAACAAGCTGCTGAACAACCGAATGGTCTGTTGTGATGAAAAAGTCGCCGTCACCTTTATCTATGTAGATTCTGCTGTCACCAATGTGAGACAGAAACAGCTCATTTCCTTTCACCATACAAAGCGCAACGGTAGTTCCCATTCCTTTGTATTCTTCCTTTGTTTTTGCAACCGACAAAATCTGCTCGTTTGCTTTCAACGCCGCATCACGAATTGCATCTTCGCTGAACTCGCCAAGCGATGTTTCAAGCACCTTTATTGCAATAGCGCTCGCAAGGTCTCCTGCCGCATGGCCGCCCATTCCGTCTGCTACCGCATAAATTTTAAGTTCACCGTTATCTTTAATGAGATAACTGTCCTGATTTATCTCGTGTTTCACGCCAAGTAAAGTATATCCTCCGGCAATCATTTTTTCTCACTCTCCTTTGCCACAAGCTGGCCGCACGATGCCTTAATATCGTTGCCCAGCTGCCGTCTGACGGTTGCGTTAATTCCCCTTGCCGTCAGCGTATCCGTAAACTTCTGAACTTCCGCTTTTCTGCTGCGGACCATATTTTCTCTTGCCTCATTCACGGGTATAAGATTCACGTGGCACAACATTCCGCGAATCAAATCGGCAAGCTTGTTTGCGTGCCACACGGTGTCGTTTTTCCCGTGAATCAGCGTGTATTCAAAGCTGACACGTCTGCCCGTTTTTTCAATGTAATGTCGGCAGGCATCAAGCACCTGCGCTATATTGTATTTTTTGTTTATCGGCATAATACTTTCTCTCAGCTCGTCTGTCGGAGCATGAAGCGAAAGAGAAAGTGTTACCGGCATTTTCTCGTCTGCAAGCTTTATAATTTTATCCACAATCCCGCAGGTTGACAGCGAAATGTGGCGGTATCCGATGTTCAGCCCGTCCGGATGACCGACATTTTTGAGGAATTTTATCACGTTGTCATAGTTATCCAGCGGCTCTCCAATACCCATCATAACGACATTGGAAATCCTTATATCCAAATCCTTTTGCGCAAAAATAATCTGGTCGATTATTTCTCCCGGCGTAAGGTCTCGGCGTTTACCGCCAACCGTAGAAGCACAGAATTTGCAACCCATATTGCAACCCGCCTGGGTGGAAATACAAATACTTCTGCCGTGTTTGTATTCCATCACAACACTTTCGATAAGTTCGCCATCCGAAAGCTCCCACACATATTTCACCGTACCGTCAACCGACAGGTATTTGGCACGAATCTCCGGAGCGCTGACAAAGGACTTTCCCGAAAGCTTTTCCCTCAGCGATTTCGAAAGGTTAGTCATCTCATCTATACTTTCCACGCCTTTATAAAGCCAGGAAAAAATCTGTTTGCTGCGAAACGCAGGTTCCCCTTCCGATTTTATGAAATTTTCAAGTTCCTCATATGTAAGGTCCTTTAAATTTATCAATTTTTCTACCTCGTTTTTATAAACTTTGCCATATAGAATCCGTCTGCACCGCCGTCACAAGGCAAAATCTGCGTCGGCTCGGCGTCAAGTTTAAAGTTTTTGTTTTCTTCAAGAAAAGCTTGTGTGACCGCATTATTTTCAACGTCACTCACCGTACAGGTGCTGTAAACCATCACGCCGCCCGGTTTCAGATACTGTGCGGCAACGCTGAGAATTTTCAACTGAATTTTCGCAAGCTCTTTCATATCGGATTCATTTTTCGTATACTTAATTTCAGGTTTGCGACGCAATATTCCAAGTCCGCTGCAAGGTGCATCAACAAGCACTCTGTCGGCCATTCCGACATATTTTTCCTGCAATACTCCTGCGTCTGCCTGCTCCGCAGAGATTATATCAATCCCCAGTCTGCGTGCAGTTTCATTTATAATATCAAGCTTATGCTCGTGAATATCAAAAGCAATAATTTTGCCATCATTTTGCATCAACTGTGCAATATGTGTGGTTTTTCCTCCCGGAGCGGCACAAAGGTCCATAACCGTTTGCCCTTTTTGGGGGTCAAGAAGCACCGACACCATTGCCGAAGCACTGTCCTGAGGATAATAGCATCCCTTTTTGAACAGCTCGTCATTTTTCAGGTTTGCTCCCGATGGCAAGATTACAACATCCTCGCACAACGGAGATTTTTCTCCGCCCCGCTGAGAAATAAACTCTTCCACCGACATTTTAAGTGTGTTAACTCTCACCGTAAAATCCGGTTTTTCGTTCATGCTCGCCAGAATTTCTTCCAGCTTGCCGGGAAACATTTTGTCCCACATTTTGCAAATCCATAACGGGCAGGAATAATAAATACTCAAATATTCCAGTCTGTCTGACGGATATTCCACCTTCTTGTCGTCACGCATCACGCCACGCAAAACTGCGTTCACAAATCCGCTTGCCGACGTTTTTTTGCATTTTTTCACCATTTTTATACTTTCGTTTGTAATGGCGTAGGCGGGGATTTTGTCCATAAAAAGTGCCTGATAAACACCCATACGAAGTATGTTCAAAACGTCAGAAGAAACTTTCTTCAGCGGTATTTTGGAATATGCGGAAATAATGTGGTCAAGCCTTGATTTATTCTGCAGAACGCCATAAACAATGTTTGTTGCAAGCGCTTTGTCTTTATCGCTCAAATTTTCCATACCGCCTGCAAGTTCAAGGTTGGAATATTTCCCGTTATTCAATATATTTTCAAGAATTTTAAGTGCTGTATATCTCATTAATCTCTGGTCCTCGAAATAAGGATAAGTCGAATCAAGCTCATAAGGCTTGTAAGCATTGCCGCAACATATGTGAGTGCCGCTGCCGCAAGAACCTTTTTTGCTCCGCTGAGTTCTTCTTCGGACAAAACTCCTGTTTCTCTCAGCAATTTCGCCGCTCGTCTGCTGGCGTTGAATTCAACAGGAAGTGTTATCACCTGGAAAAGCACAACTGCCGAAAAGAGAAGAATTCCAAATTCCACCAACATAGGCATTCCCAGAATAAATCCGAAAATTGCAAGCGGCATTGCCGCACTTGAGCCAAACTGAGCCACCGGCAAAATTGCATTTCTCACCTTAATGGCAAAATATCCTTTGTTGTGCTGAATGGCGTGACCCGTTTCGTGAGCCGCTACGCCGATTGCCGCAATTGAGCTTGACGAATAGACCGTCTGGGACAGGCTGATAACCTTTGTTCTCGGGTTAAAATTATCAGTAAGACTGCCGCCAATCTGCCCAACTGATACATCGGTTATTCCGTTTTTCATAAGAAGAAGGTTGGCTGTATCCTCGCCCGTAATCCTTTTCGCCGAAAAAATACCGGAATATTTTTTAAATCTGCTTTGTACCATCGACTGTGCAATCATAGACAATATAATTGCCGGCAGAACAAGAACTATATAGTAAATATCTATATACATAAATCACCTGCTCCTCTCAGGAAATCCCCGGCATTCATTCGTTTCTTTCCCTGAAGCTGAACTTCTGTCAGTTCTATTTTGCCTTTACCCGTCTGTATGATAAGGGCATTTTTCTTTTCAAGAATTTCACCCGGTGTTCCCACCGAAGTTTCGTCCGTAATCTTTGCCGAGTATACCTTTAATGTACCCTTATTCGTTTCAATGTATGCCACCGGCCATGGATTAAGCCCTCTGATTTGATTATAAATTTCCCGTGCCGTTCTGTCAAAGTCAATTCTTCCCATTGCTTTTGTCAGCATCGGTGCATATGTTGCCTCAGCCTCATTCTGTTTTGTTCTTGTTGCCTTTCCGTCAAAAATTTTCGCAACGGTATCGGCAAGAAGCTTTGCCCCTTCAAGAGCAATTCTGTCATAAAGCTCTCCGGCAGTTTCTTCTTCGCCCACGGGAGTTTTATAAACATCTATGATATCGCCTGTGTCAAGACCGACATCCATATACATCGTAGTCGCTCCGGCATACTCATCACCGTTGATAACACTCCACTGAATGGGTGCACTTCCGCGAAGCTGGGGCAGGATGGAACCATGCAGGTTAATGCAACCGAATTTCGGGTAGTTCAGAATATATTCCGGCAGAATTTTACCATATGCCACCACCACGATAAGGTCGGGGTTTTCTGCCTCAAGTACAGGCATAAGCTCGCCGTTTTTAAGGCTTTCGGGCTGGTAAACATTCATACCCTTTTCCAATGCAAATTCTTTCACCGGAGGCATTACAACCTTCATATCTCTACCCTGCTGTTTGTCAGACCTTGTGACAACACAGGTTACGTTATATCCTCTTTCGTAAAGCACTTTCAGACTTTCCAAAGCAAAATCCGGAGTGCCCATAAACATAATATTCATATCAAAAATCCCTTAATCGTTATTTTCAAGTTCGTCAGTATGCTCCACAAAAAGCACGCCGTCAAGATGGTCGGTTTCGTGGCAGAATGCCCTTGCCGTAAATCCGTCAGCTGTATAAGTGTGCTCATTGCCGTGTCTGTCCTGAGCTTTTAATGTAACCGTCATAGGTCTTTCAACCCAGCCTCTTTTGCCGGGCACGCTGAGACAGCCTTCATATCCTTCCTGCTCACCGCTGACCGAAATGATTTCAGGGTTAACAAGCTCCATCAGCCCTTCGCCCGTATCTATCACAACAACACGTTTTAAAATCCCAATCTGAACTGCCGCAAGTCCAACTCCGTTTGCCGCATACATAGTTTCTGCCATATCATCAATAAGCTGTGCAAGACGGTCGTCAAACTTTTCAACCACACGGCTTTTTTTATACAGTACATCCTCGCCAATTGTAACAATCTGTCTGAGTGCCATAGTTTCCTCCTTAAAGAATAGATGTCGGGTTTATAACCGCACTAACCGATATTTTGCTTTTCTTTGATTCGTGCTCGTCGAGCGTGCTTTTGAGTACATCAAGAATTTTTTCTCCCGTTACCTTCAGCAAAATCCGGTAGCGGAACTTGCTTTTAATCCTTGAAAGTGGCGATTTCGCCGGCTGGAAATAATCCGCACACTCTACATTATATAATTTAAGATATTTTTTTAAAACTTCATTTATATAATAAGCATATTTTTCTGTTTCAAACTCATCTTCACCCGAAATTACAATATTCACTATTCTTACAAACGGAGGGTTTTTGAGCATCATACGAAGGTTAATCTCGCCTTTGTAAAACTTCTTGTAATCCTGAGTTCTCGAAAGTTGCAATGCCTGTGCTCCGGGATTGTATGTCTGCACCAGGGCTCTGCCCGGCACATCCCCTCTGCCCGCTCTGCCGAAAACCTGTGTGAGCATGGAAAAACTTCGTTCTGCCGCACGGTAATCGTCCATATTCAGCATCACATCGGCGTTTATAACGCCAACCAATGTAACAAGCGGAAAGTCAATCCCTTTTGTAACCATCTGCGTGCCTATCAGGATATCAATTTTTTCCTTTTCAAAACGGTTCAAGATATTCTGATGTGCGTGCCTGCCCGAAGTGGTGTCGGCATCCATACGGATAACAGAAACTCCCGGGAACAGCTTTTTCAGCTCGTCCTCAATTTTCTGTGTACCGCTGCCGAAATACCTTATATGCGGACCGCCACATTCGGGGCAGGTATACATATTGTCGGTGGTATATCCGCAATAATGACATACTAGATTGTTTCCCTCGCTGTGATATGTCAGGCTGATGTCGCAATGGGGACATTTCGCCACATACCCACAACTGCGACAGGTGATAAACGTGGAAAAACCACGTCTGTTCAAAAACAGAATAGTCTGCTGTTTGTTTTCTAAATTCTTTCTTATTTCTTCGGTCAGTCTGCGGCTCAGCACCGAGCGGTTGCCTGCGGCAAGCTCGCTGCGCATATCCACAATTTCAACTGCCGGCATCTGCTGGTTGTTGAATCTGTCCGAAAGTTCAAGTATTTTATATTTTCCCTGCTCAGCACGCCAATATGTGGAAACCGACGGCGTTGCCGAAGCAAGAATAACCGTTGAATTATACTGTTTGCCCCTGAAAAGTGCAACATTCACCGCACTGTAACAGGGAGCTGATTCCGATTTATAAGAATCGTCGTGTTCTTCGTCAACAATAATAAGCCCAACATTGTCAAACGGGGCAAATATTGCCGACCTTGCACCCACAACAAGCTTCACTTCGCCATTTTTGATACGGCACCATTCATCGTACCTTTCACCCATGGAAAGACCGCTGTGCAAAAGTGCAACACTGCTGCCGAATCTACCTGTAACTCTTTCCGCCATTTGAGGCGTCAAGGATATTTCGGGAACAAGAATAATCGCATTTTTGCCACGGCTGATACATTCTGCAGCTGCCTGAAGGAACACTTCGGTTTTGCCGCTTCCCGTAACCCCGTGAAGCAAAATGGTTTCAAATCTGCCGTTTGACAGATTCTCCGCAATAGCATCAATCGCTATTTTTTGCTGCGGAGTAGGAATTTTCGGTTTATCCCGCATTTCGCCAAGTTCCGACGGTCTGCGGTAAACCTTTTTTTCTTCTATTATAATATAGCCGCGTTTTTCAAGCAATGCCACCGACGAGCGTCCGCATCCCGCAGAAGCCATAAGGTCGGAAACGGGCATACTGCCCTGCTCGGCTATAATTTCAAAAGCTTTTGCCGCTTTGGGCGAAGCTTTTGAAAGTTCTTCCGTTGCATAATCACAAAGACTTTCCTCTATGACAAGCGTTGCAAATTGCCTGATTTTATCGCCTGTACCGCCAACCATTTTATCAAACACGCGAATGGCTCCCTTTTTTTCAAGGGTATTTATCACCGAACGTGATTTGAGTCCTGCCGCCTTCATAAGCTTTTTGATTTCAATATCTTTGCCTGCCGCCCCAAGAACCGACAGCACATTTTTCTGCACATCGGTGAGTTCCCCGACGACATTTTCCGTCGGAGCAACTCGCGTTTCTGTTTTCACGGCAAGTGCAGGCGGCAGAAGGAGTCTTAGTGCCTGCGCCATACTGACAAGACAGGTTTTGCTGATATATTCTGCAAGCTCCAATCGCTCGCCGGATAAAATGGGCTGTCTGTCAATAATGGACTTTATCTGTTTCAGCTCTCCGTCATAATCGGTTTTATCCACAAAGCCTACACAATAGCCTTCGCAGGTTTTATTATTGCCGCCAAAAGGCACAAGTACCCTTGCACCAATTTTCACGTCATCCCCTGCAAGATAATGATAAATCCTGCCAAGGCTTTTTATTTGCGAATTCACTATTACTTCAGCAATTCTCATAAAACCCGCTCCGGTAACAAATTATTCTTCTGTGGTTTCCTCTGCAAGAGCTTCTTCAATAGCTGTAATACTTTCAAAGCCCTCTGACTTATAGCCTTCACCTGCTTTAAGAACATAAACTTTTCCGTCAACAATGTCGTTAATAGCTTTAACGATGGGTTTCTGGATGTTTTTATCTCCCTTAGCCGCATTCTTTGCCGCAATAAAAGCATTCACTTCCACCGGCGGTTTTTCTTTAGCCTTTTCTGCATTTGCAATAACTCTGGCTCTTTTCGCGGTTGCAATAACAAGTTTGTACTTATTTCCTGTTTTTTCAACAAGTTTATTAATAGGTGGATAAATCATTTTTTTGCCTCCTCAATTAATGTTTTATTTCTGCTTACTTTCAATTTTTCAGCCGACAAAATGGTATATAATCTGTCTGCTGCGGCTTCAACCGTATCATTTAAAATTACATAATCATAATTTTCAGCACAAAGAAATTCTTCCTTTGCCCTGGTCAGACGTTTTTCAACAACTTCGGGAGTTTCTGTCCCTCTGCCGATAAGACGGTTTTTGAGTTCCTCAAAAGATGGCGGAAGCACAAACACCAGAACGCTGTCCGGGAATTTCTTTTTAACATTCATTGCGCCTTCAACCTCAATCTCCAAAAGCACGTCCTCTCCTGCCGACAACTTTTCTTCAACGGCACTTTTCAGCGTACCGTAATAGTTGCCCACAAAGCATACATACTCAAGCAGATTATCGGTTTTTATTTTTTCTTCAAATTCTTCTTTGGTGAGAAAATAATATTCTCTGCCGTGCTGTTCGCCCGGTCTGGGACTTCGTGTGGTTGCCGACACTGACAATTTAACCTGTGGATTGTCTTTCAGAAACTGTTTGCACACAGTTCCTTTGCCCACACCTGCAGGCCCCGAAACAACCATAAGTATTCCTCTACTGCTCATCGGTATTCTCCTCCATCAGTTCATTGTCTTTGCCGCTGAATCGGTGAGCTATGGTTTCGGGCTGAATTGCCGACAGAATAACATGGTCGCTGTCTGTAATCAGCACAGCACGGGTTCTTCTTCCGAAAGTCGCATCAATCAGCACCCCTCTGTCCCTTGCTTCCTGAATCATTCTTTTAACAGGTGCAGATTCGGGACTGATAATCGCAACAACTCTGCCGGCGGGAACAATATTTCCAAACCCTATGTTTATCAGTTTAATTCCTTCTGATTTCATGGTCCTGAGCCCCTATTCTATATTCTGAATCTGTTCACGAAGCTTTTCCAGCTCGCTTTTCACCTCAACAACCAGTTTAGAAATGTCAATGTTATTGCATTTTGAACCGATTGTATTGATTTCTCTGTTCATTTCCTGCATAAGGAAATCAAGCTTTCTGCCGCACGGACCGTCCGATGCAAGAATTTCGCCGAATTCCTTGATATGCGATTTAAGACGAACTGTTTCTTCATCGGTGCATATTTTATCAGCAAAAATTGCTGTTTCTGTGAGAATTCTCGATTCATCAACCGAAGCATTGCCCAACAGCTCTGTAACCTTTTCGGTTAATCTGTTACGATAGTTTTCCACAGTTTCGGGCATTGTTTTTTCAATTGTTCCGACAATTTCAAGAATGTAAGCCGCCTGACTTTTGAGAGCCTCGGCAATTCTTGTTCCTTCACGCTCACGCATTGCGATAAACTCAGCAAGTGCAAGCTTCACAGCCTCGGTTACCTCAGCCTTCATAACATCCTCGTCCTCAGGAGCTTTTTTAAGAGTGAGAACGTCGGGGAATCTTGCAATCTGGTAAGCTGTGCAGCTTTTCTCGGTTTCGCACAGTTCGCCGATTTCTTTAATCGCTTCGATATACTGCATTGCAAGCGATTTATCAACAGCAACCTGCTTGTCCTCCCCTTCCTCATACTCAACCGTAAGGAAAAGGTCTATCTTTCCGCGGGACACCGCCTGTGTAATCATCCCTTTTATGTATTCTTCAAGAAACAGATAGCTTCTGGGAGTTTTGATATTGATGTCTGTGTATCTGTGATTAACCGACTTAATCTCCAGCTTTAAATTTCTGCCCTGACCCTGAACCTCTCCACGGCCATAGCCTGTCATACTCTTAATCATTTCACGCAGCCTCCGTTTGCTTTAAAATCCGCAATGAATTTTTCTGTTTTCTCAATATGAACTTTCATCGCTTCCGGAGCGGGACCGCCCGGAACTTTTCTGCTATTCGCACACGCTTCAGCCGTGATGAAATTATAGATATCTTCTTCAAACAGTTCGGAGAACTCTTTAAATTCCTCGAATTTCATATCAACAATCGCCATATCTTTGGAAATACAGTAAAACACCATTTTTCCGCTGACTTCGTGGGCATTTCTGAAAGGCATACCTTTTGTTACAAGATAATCGGCAACGTCGGTTGCATTGGTAAATCCGCCTTTTGCACCTTCTGCCATAGCGGCTTTGTTGATTTTCATTGTATTAATCATTCCGCAGAACACCGGAATACAAAGTTTTACGGTGTCAATTGAATCAAAAATTGCTTCCTTGTCTTCCTGCATATCCTTGTTATAGGCAAGAGGAAGTCCTTTCATAACCGTCAGCAGTGCCATCAGGTTGCCATACACTCTGCCAGTTTTGCCCCTGATAAGCTCGGCAACATCGGGATTTTTCTTCTGGGGCATAATAGAACTGCCCGTTGAAAAGGCGTCGTCCATTTCCACAAAGGAAAATTCATTTGTATTCCAGATGATAATTTCTTCCGAGAATCTGCTGAGATGCATCATCACAAGTGAAAGAGCTGAAGCTGTTTCAATTGCAAAATCTCTGTCACTCACGCCGTCGATACTGTTTGCACAGATATCGTCAAAGCCAAGCTGCTCAGCAACAAAGTATCTGTCGATGGGATAAGTGGTTGTCGCAAGAGCACCCGAGCCGAGAGGCATAATGTTAACTCTCTTTTTTGCATCCGCAAGTCTGCCCACATCACGTCCAAACATCTCGGCATATGCCATCATATGATGTGCCAGCGTAATGGGCTGAGCCTTCTGCAGATGTGTATATCCCGGCATAACTGTGTCAAGATTTTCTTTTGCTATATTTGTGATGCTTTCAATCAGCTCGATGAGCATCGCCGAAATTTCCGCAATCTCATCTCTTAAATAAAGTCTGATATCAAGTGCCACCTGGTCGTTACGGCTTCTTGCCGTATGAAGTCTTTTGCCTGCATCACCGATTCTCTGTGTAAGAACCGTTTCAACAAACATATGTATATCCTCGGCAGTTGGGTCAAAATCAATTTTGCCTGATTCAATGTCTGCAAGGATTTCTTTTAATGCATCGGCAATTTTAACCGAATCCTCCGCAGGGATAATCCCCTGTTTGCCAAGCATTGCAGAATGAGCAATGCTTCCCGTAATGTCCTGACGGTACATACGGCTGTCAAAACGGATGGACGAGTTAAAATCGTCAACCTTTTTGTCTGTGCTTTTCTGAAAGCGACCGCTCCAAAGCTTCATGTAAAAATTCCAAACCTTTCTGTTAGTCTTCGATAAGTGTCATTTTCTTTATAACAACCGGGTCAAGGGGCTTGTCCATCGGATTGGTTGCCACAGCTGCAATTGCGTCCACCACTTCGATACCTTCTGTTACCATACCGAACGCCGCATACTGACCGTCAAGATGGGGTGCATCTTTGTGCATGATAAAGAACTGGCTGGATGCCGAGTTGGGCATCATTGAACGAGCCATGGAAATCACACCTCTTGAGTGTTTGAGTGTGTTGTCTAAAAATCCGTTGGATTTAAATTCGCCTTTAATGTTTTTGCCGCTGCCACCCATTCCTGTGCCTTCGGGGTCGCCGCCCTGAATCATAAATCCGGAAATTACGCGGTGAAAAATGAGTCCGTCGTAAAAACCGTCTTTTACAAGACCTTCAAAGTTTGCAACTGTTTCGGGAGCATACTGAGGCATCAGTTCAACCGTCATATTGCCGTATTTTTCCATTTCAATAAGTACTTTTGACATTTTTTATTCTCCTAACTCAATTACTTTAATACTTTCAATTACTACATCGCTGAGCGGTTTGTCTGCTTCGTCTGTTTCAACCTCTGCGATTTTATCAATTACTTCAATGCCTTTTATAACTTTACCAAAGCCGGCATACTGGCCATCAAGGTCGAAGCAATCGCCATGACAAATAAAGAACTGGCTTGTTGCCGAATCGGGATGGTTTGTTCTTGCCATGGAAATTACGCCTCTTGAATGTTTCAGTTTGTTCTGTTTAAATCCGTTTGCCGCAAATTCGCCAAAAATATTTTTGTCCGAACCGCCCATACCTGTACCTTCCGGGTCACCGCCCTGAACCATAAATCCGGAAATTACACGGTGAAATGTGAGACCGTCATAAAAACCATCTTTTACAAGACTGAGAAAGTTTTCAACTGTTGCAGGAGCATATTCGGGAATAAGCTCAATTGTAACTTCCCCCAATCCTGCCACAGTCATAAGAACGTGGCTGCGAGCGGGAACTTCTTTTTCGGAGTTGTTTTCTACAGCTTTGTTATTTTCTGTTTTTCCGCAGCCTGCAAATGCAAGCACCAACACTGCTGCCATTAAAATTGCAATTATTTTTTTCATTTTTCTATCTCCTTAGGGTGACAGAAGTTATCTGAACCTCGATTTTCAAAGGTTGCTTTTTGCTTCTGCCACGTTAAAATACTCGGTAATCCGTCAGGATTACCTGCGTTTTTGCCTTGCACAACCATAAAATTCCCTCTTTGAAAATTCTTCGACCTTAAACTGATGAAATTTCGA
>JAFYVD010000048.1 GCA_017558425.1 Clostridia bacterium
TATTTACGAAGCTTTGCAACATCTTTATAGTCGATATGTTCAACTTTATCAGCACAGAACGCACAAACTTTTTTCTTTGTACGTCTTGCGTGAGGTCTGTCCATTCTTTCTCTTTCAGCCATTGTAATTTACCTCCTTTACAAATTTACGTTCCGAAAACCCGGAACAGGGAAAAATCAACATTTAGAAGGGCAGCTGGTCATCGTCAACAGCAGCTGAGAAACCCTGTGGAGCACCGCCAAATCCCTGGGGTGCGGCAGAAAATCCCTGCGGAGCCTGCTGCATATACGGGTCTGCCGAAGGTGCGGCACCAACGCCGTCACGCTTGGGCTCAGCGAAATGCACTTCGTCGGCAACGACATCGGTGGCATATCTTTTCTGACCTGTCTGCGCATCATCCCAACTTCTTGTCTGAATGCGACCGCAAACAGCAACAAGCTGGCCTTTATGGAAGTAGCGGGACACAAATTCCGCTCTTGAACCAAAAGCTACAATGTTAATGAAGTCGGCTTGTCTTTCCTCTCCCTGACGGACAAAATCTCTGTCAACCGCGAGTGAAAAGTTACAAACACTTGTGCCGGATGGAGTCGCCTTAAAATCCGGGTCGCGAGTTAAACGGCCCATAAGAATTACTTTGTTAAGCATTTAGCTCTCCTCCTGATTATTCTTTTACGATTACGATTGAACGGAGAACGCCGTCTGTAATTCTGTAAACACGCTCAAGTTCTTTGGGGAACTCAGGAGCAGAAGTGAAGTTTACAAGAACGTAGTGGCATTCTGTTCTGTCATTAATTTCGTAAGCAAGTCTTCTTTTACCCCAAACATCAATGCTGTCGATGGTAGCGTTGCTTTCGATTAATGACTTGAACTTAGCTGTGAGTGCTTCAATAGCCTCTTCGCCGAGAGTTGCATCGAGAACAAAAATTGTCTCATAAGCTCTTTTGAGTTCAGTCATTTTTTTCACCTCCTCATGGACTTTTGACCGCAGAAAATTCCCTGCGGTAAGGAATAATAGCTATACAATTATATAACAGTTTTATTAAAAAGTCAAGCTTTTTTTGAAAAATCCGAAAATTTTCCCATCAGGGCAAATGCGGCTTTTATGCCATCCACTGCCGCAGATGTGATTCCGCCGGCATATCCGGCACCTTCTCCGGCCGGATAAAGCCCTGAAACCGAGCTTTCAAAATTTTCGTCACGGACAATTCTGACGGGGGACGAGCTGCGTGATTCAATACCCGTAAGAATGGCGTCCGCCCTGTCAAAACCTTTGATTTTCCTACCCATTTCAATTATACCTTCGGCAAGGGAATCGCCAACAAATCCGGGCAGAATCTGCCGAAGATTTGTGAATTTCACGCCCGGTTTGTAGGTGGGCATAATTTCGCCGGCAGCAGAAGATTTTTCGTTTTTCATAAAATCGCCCACAAGCTGAGCGGGAGCCATAAACCCACCGCCGCCTGCCTCAAACGCCGCACGTTCCAGCTTTCGCTGAAACTCAATTCCGGCAAGGGGATGGTCGCTGCCGAAATCGGCAGGTCCCACATTGACAAGAAGTGCACTGTTTGCATTTTCGCCGTCCCGGGCGTGATTGCTCATACCATTTGTCACCACGCCGCCCTCTTCGGACGCCGCCGCAACAACATATCCGCCCGGGCACATACAGAATGTGTAAGCACCCCTGCCTGTTTTGCCGCGAACCGCCAGTTTATAGTCGGCGGCAGGCAGAAATTCTGCAAATTCACCATACTGTGAACCGTTTATCAACTCCTGAGGGTGCTCAATTCTTGCACCGACCGAGAAAATTTTCTGTTGCATGAGAATTCCTTTGTCAAAAAGCATTTTAAAAGTGTCTCTTGCACTGTGACCTATCGCAAGAATCACCTTGTCGGAAGGATAAAATTTATCTGCCATAACGCCTTTGACTTTGCCGTTTTCTATGGAAATATCGGTAACTTCCGCCCCGAAAACCACCTCGCCGCCCATTCTGATTATACTGCTGCGCAGATTTTCAATCACATCGATTAATTTGTCTGTACCGATGTGGGGTTTGGCAAGATATTTTATCTCTTCGGGAGCACCGCATTCGCAGAAAATTTCCATCACCTCACGGCAAAGCGGACTGGAAATTCCGCTGTTTAGCTTGCCGTCCGAAAAAGTTCCGGCACCGCCCTAGCCAAACTGCACGTTCGAATCGGGGTTCAGTTTACCTGTTTTAAAGAAATTTTCAATGTCCGATTTTCTCTCTCCGACACTTTTGCCGCGTTCCAACACAATGGGAGAAAGTCCCGCTTTTGCAAGAATATACGCCGCAAAAAGTCCTGCAGGCCCTGCTCCGATAACAACGGGACGGTTGTCCGACTGCATTTTCGGAACTTTGAGCCTGGAAGTTTCGGGCATTTCTCCCGAATAGGCAATGCCCGAATAAACCACACGGACGTCCTGTTTTTTTCGGGCGTCCACCGATTTTCGGGTGATGATGAATCCGTCGGGAGCTTTGCCGCACGCCTTTGCAACGGCGGCGTTAAGCTGGTCGGGGGAATGCCCGGGGGAGAGCTTTATATTTGTAAATTCAACTGTTTTACTCATTTTTCAGCCTTTCTGCCGCCACGGTTCCTGCAAGATAACCGCTGCTCCACGCCCATTGCAGGTTAAAACCGCCGCAATCACCGTAAATATCCAAAATTTCACCGGCTGCAAAAAGTCCGGGAACAATGCGTGATTCCATACTGGACGGGAAAAATTCGGAGGTTTTGATTCCGCCGGCGGTGGTTTGAGCATCGCGCCAACCGGTGTGACCGATAATTTCAAAATCCCAACCTTTTACGGTTGCCGAAACTTTGGCAATTTCCTGTGCGCTGAGACTGTCCGCCCGACGGCTGAGTTTGCCAAGGTCGGCCGCTTTGGCAAGAATTTTGCCAATCTGTTTATTCAAAATCCCCGAAAAGAAAAATTCCAATGTCATATCGGGGTTGGATTTTATCATAGATTTTATTATGTCCGTAATCTGTTGCGAACTGTATTCAGGCATCAAATCAAGCGAAATTACGGGAGTTTTGCCTTTTTCAAGAGCACTCACCGCTTCGCCCGAAATCTGGAGAATGGGAGGGCCTGAAAGTCCGTAATCGGTGAAGAGAATTTCGCCAAATTCGGTGCGGACCGATTTTCCGCCCACCTTAAGGGTTGCACCGCCTACAAATTTCATCCCCTGCATAGATTTTGCGTGTGCCGACGAGCTTTTCAGACGGGTCAGAGCCGGATGAACGGCTGTTTTTGAGTGACCCAGCTTTTCAAGCAGACGGTAAGCACTTCCGTCGGTGCCGAACTGCGGACCTGCACTGCCTCCGGTGCATACAATCACGAATTTTGAAGTCACCGCTTCGCCCGATTTCGGCTTTATGGTGAATCCGCCTTTTCCGGGCTTTATTTCCACCGCTTCAAAGTCGGTGATTTCGGGGATTTCCAGCTTTTGCAGACGGAGTCTCAGCAGGTCTAAAACTGCCGAAGCCTGCCCGCCCAGAGGATAAATTTTCCCGTCCTCTTCTTCGCGGGTTAAAATGCCGAGCGAAGTGAAAAAACTTCGGGTTTTGTCGGCCGGAAAGCGTGAAAA
>JAFYVD010000049.1 GCA_017558425.1 Clostridia bacterium
AACATCCGCAAACTTATCAGCATTGTTTTCAATCCATTTTTGAGGTTTGTCCCACCATTTTGTTTCAAGGAGCAACGCAATTTCGTCATCCGAAAATCGCTTTTTAATAACTTTCGCAGGCACTCCGCCCACAATGGCATAGGGTTCAACATCTTTTGTAACGACAGCACCTGCAGCAACCACCGCACCATCACCTATTTTCACGCCCGCAAGGATGGTTGCTCTGTCGCCTATCCAGACGTCATTTCCAATCACAACTCTGCTTTTATGCTCGTTAAAACTTGTTTTATCCACATAGCTGAACCCTGCTTGTCCAAGATTCGAGAAAAATGCAGGATGTGTGGAAACAAAAACAGATGTAGGGTGTACTCCGTTAACCGTTTTAATATCAGACCCGATTGAACAATATTTGCCAACATCCGCCGCAATACTGTTATCCATACCAATATAACTTCCAAAGCCCATTTTCCCCGCAAAGAAAGACCTTTCACCAATTCTGTTATTCCCTTCAAACGAAGAATTAAATCCACCTATCACACTTCTTTTTCCGAATTTTACATTTTTCCCTCTGTTTTTCAGACAATAAAAACATTTTTTAATAATTTTTCTCATAACATTCACCACCGTTAAATTATAGAATAAAACAATTTTGCCGCTTCAGCCTTGGTAAGTTTTCCGAGCGGCCTGATACTTCCGTCCTCATAGCCCGAAATAGCACCTATCCCGACGAGAGTCTCCATTGCATCAACCGCCCAGGAGGGTATTTCGTCAGCATCCACCGCTTTGATTTCCGCCTTCAGAAGCCCTGAAGGAATAATTCTTGATATTATGGTTGCCGCTTCAGCACGGGTTATTGTACCCATCGGGTCTGCAACAACGCCGTTATCCTGCGCTCTTCCCATAAATATTCCTTGGTAATACAATGCCTTCAGCTGTTTTTCCGCCCACTGCGGAATCAACTCTTTATCCTTAAATGGCATCGTTTCTTTTTCATACCCGGCAAAATCTATTCCCAGATAATTGCAGCACATCACTGCAAATTCAGCTCTTGTCATTTCTTTTTGCGGTCTGAATATCAGCCCCGAACCCGTGTGTTCTCCGCTGATAATCCCTTTGCTGTACATATAACTCAAAATATCTTTCGCCCAGTTTTTGTCCGTATCGGCAAACGGATTAACAAATTCACTAAGCTCCGACACATACAGATATTTTACATTAGTATATTTGTTGTCTGTGTTTGCATAAATGGTTATTTTATGCGTGTTTTTCGGCAAAGAAACTTCAAATTTACCATAATCACTTTCTTTCCCAATCAGTTTGCCATCCGCAAATACCGAAAAATCAGTAAGCTTTTCTGTTGATTCAAGGGTGCCCACAACACTGCCGTTTTTTATTTCCGCTTCAATTTCGGGCACCGGACCTATTTCTTTTTTTGCAACCGCAACCGGAATTGACAGAATTTTGTCTCCGGCGCTGATTTCAAGAGTACCTTTTTTGTTGTAAACATTATTTACGGTTATAACACCACTACCATCAACCACGCCAATTTCTTCCGAAATCGACCAGTCAAAACATTCATCGTCGCAAACAAGCTGATTAAACCCACCAAAAGCCTGTGCGTCAATATCTATAATTTCACCGTTTTTCAGCGTAAGTTTATCAATTCTTGCGCCTGATTTTTTATCCACCGCGCGAATGTCTGTCGGAGACTTTATGCTGGCAAATTCGATTTCTGTTTGAACTCCGTCTTTTTCTGCATAAATGGTGACAAAAGCATCTTCATCCAACGCAGTAAACACACCGTCCGACGAAACTGTCGAATTTCTGCCTTCTTCAACCCAATAATTCACCGACGAATCCATTTGAACCGAATGGTAGTTCCCGTCAACCGCTTTGGTTTGAAGGTTAACGCTTCCACCTTTAAGAATATATGCCGTTCTCGGATAAATAAAAAGTTCAGCAATCTCGCCTGTCGGGTCTTTCAGATTCTCAAAAAAGAAAAATGTTGATACATTTCTTTCATATCCGTCAGACGGACTGTTAACAACAGAAGCCGACATTCCCGGCAACTGTGCAATAAATGTTGTCGAACCACCTCCGTCAAGGTTTATCGCATCCCTGCACCCAAGCTCTTTCATTCGGCTTGCCAGCGTTTTCAGCTGCACGCCATAGCTATAGTCAAGTTGTCTGCCGTCAATGGTGTAAAGAATTATATTTCCGTCTTCCGTAACACCAAGTGCCGTTCTCGGCGCCGCCCCTTTTTCAAGATTGGGGTTAATCTTGCCGTCAGACAGCAGCATACCACCAAGCGCACCCATACCAAGTTTAACATTTTCCCATCGTTCATCGCCCAGAACACCAAACTTAAACGTTACCTTTTCGCCAACCTTAAGTGTTTTTACAGGCTCAACAAATTCAGCAGGTGCATTTGCATCGACCGTCAGAATCATTTTCCCTTCGGGAATGGGCTCGGATTTATCCGTTCTGTTAATCTTTTCAACAACCGCAGTCATTTCAGTTCCAATAACGAAATCGCCTTCCGTTACCGACAGAACAATATCATAACCATCCGTTTCATTTCTCGTCTCGGACGAAAACTCGTTCGTCATCAAATAAAGAGCATATGGCTGGCGGTATTTGTTAATATTATAAAGAATCGTTTCACTGCCATCCTCTTTCACCATGGACGAGAACAGTGAAAACTGCGAAACTATAGTGCTTCCATCCTCCAGAAATCCCAAGCCCCATTGCTCTGTCCCGTCTTTTGAAACAATGCGTCCGTCAACGATGAGGTCGCTCATCGGAACGCCCGTTTTAAAAGAAAAAAAGTCTGCATTTGTTCCCGCAACAGGATATCTTCCCTGTTCTGACAGGCTTTCCGCTTCGGCGGAAGTCTTACTGCTTCCGTAAAGATATTTACCATAGCTTACAAGCGGCTTCACGCTGCCATTCGGCTGATAAACAACATAGTTTTCTGTTTGTCTGCCCACTCCTGCCTGATCGCTGTAAGAAACAAGGTGAGTAAAGCTTGTCCCCTCGGCAATCTGCAAAGTGTAACCGTCAATTTTCTCTCCGATAACCGAAGCATACGCCAAAACCGAAAGAATATATATAAAAATCAACACTAAACACAAAAGTCTTTTTTTCATTATTTCACCACCCTATACTACTTTATATAATAACTCAAAAACGCTGTTTTGTCAACAAAAAACGGTTGGCAACCTGTGTTGCCAACCGCTCAATTTTATATTCTCCATCTGCCTTTTCTTGCCCATCCCGATTTTCTGTAATCGCCGCCCGAAAAGAAAACTTTTCTGAGTTTGGACGCACATTCCGTTGTCCAGAAAACTTTGGTCGGGTCTGTTCCCCAACAAAGCATTGCCATCTGGTCAACTTCGGGAATTCCGTCCTCCAGAGTATGCCAGGTTGTATGTATAATGCCACTAAGGTTTTCGTTTGCTGCCGTTTCAAAGCAAGCCTTTGTCTTTGGATACCCTATATCCCACGGACAAACAAAAACTTCAAACCCTGCATTTTTAAATAAAACAGACGATTTAACAGGTATGTCCGTCACCCAATACTGCCAGTCCGCAATAATAACATTTTTGCTCAGTCTGTCAAGCATATATTTTTCTTTTTCAATATCGGGACAGTTTAATATATAATGATTTTTTTCATTTTCAAAATCTGCGCGTTTTGTAAGGAACATATCGCCCCACACAAAAATCTTTCTGCCGTGTTTTTGCATTTCAGCATCAATTTCATTGATGAAATCACAGATAAAATCCATATTTTCTTTTGTAAATTTAAAGCCGTACGCTTCGTCGCATCCGATATGGAAATATTCTCCATCTCCGCAAAGTTCAATCAATTCTGTTCTGATTTCACCGAGAAGCTTTTTCACCTTGTCCTTGGAAATATCCCAGCACCAACCGTCATCGGTAAAATAGCTCTGAAGAGACGGATTTTGAGAAAGAACGGTGTGTTTGCCGTAAGAAGCCGAACATCCTGAAGCGTGTCCCCAATGGTTAAACATCGGAACAACTTCCATCCCCAGGTCGTTTGCAAGCTTTACAAGCGGTTTTATCTCCTCTTTTGTGAATCCGAAATCCCAGGAAAGCTCTTTCATGCAATCAAATTTGAGAGTTCCCCAAAACTCGAAAATAATATGTGTATATTTGAGCGAACCGCAAAACCTGATGAATCTTTCGTGTTCCCAAAGTTCAAGCGGAGGAGCGAAACAATAGTGAACCATCTGATTTTTCACAAGCGGAGATTCCGCAAATTCATTACATTCAACGCCAAGCTTGTCATCCTCGAAAATCCTGATCATATCAATCAGAGTCATATATGCCCACACAAGTTTTTGCTCGTCCTGAGCTGTCAGGTAAATGCCGTTTTCATCAACATTAACAGCATATGCGTTTCCACCAAGTTCAACCTTTTTCGGGTTGCCGATAACAAACTCCATAGCAGGCGTTTCTGTCATTTCAATTTCAGAAAGATGAAATGCGTGTCCGTACCAGAATTCTTTTAAGATATCTTTATTCAAAGCCTTGTTTGCAACTGCTTTCACTTTTCCGTCAATCACAAATTTTTTGCCGTTTTTATTTTTTGATTCGTGTGAAAATATCATACTATATCACCCTTTTATTTCTTGCTTTTCTTTTCAACCTTTTTCTTGTTGCCTTTTTCATCCATAATATAAACATTGCTCAGCGTGTTTTCAAGCCCCTGACGCCACTTTGCAATATACTCTTTACGAAGCTCTGCCTGTTCTTCCTTTTCCTCTTCGTTCAAGCCTTCTTCTCTGGATTTTTTTGCGAGTTCGTTAATTCTTTTTAAAAGCTTTTCCATTATTTCTCCTTTTCCACAACTTGTGATATCAAATTATAATCATTCGTTAAAATGGTATCGATCCCCATTTTCAAAAATTCTTCTGTTTCGTCTTTATCATCCGACCAGAAAACATTACAAATTATACCGTGTTTATGTGCTTTATCAATCATTTCCTGATTAAAATAAGGTTTGTACAGCTGAACTTTTTCCGCTCCCAGTTCAATTGCTCTGTCAACAATTTCCATCGGTCTTGCACTCAGGTGTCCCACACATACCGCAATATCGGGTGCATATTTTTTGAACTGCGAAATCTGCAAGTCTGTTTCGAGCATAAAATAAACATATTTTGAGCAGTCATATTGTCTCACAAGTCCAACAATCTTTTCCATAATTTTCGTCGGATAAGGTTCTTCATAGGAAAGCGGTTTCACATGAACATTCATTATAACCTGTCCCGCAAATTTCCGTAAAATTTCTTCGAACTTAGGAATTTTAAGTCCTGCAAATTTTTCACCAAACTTTACGCCGAAATCAAGCTTTTTAAGCTCGGCATATGTTTTCTCAAACACCTTGCCCGTTCCGTCCGAAACTCTGTCAAGAGTCGGGTCGTGAATTGATACAATTTCGCCGTCAACAGTCGGCCAGATGTCAAGCTCAATTTCGTCCGCTCCAAGAGCTATTGCCGCTCCATAAGCAGGCATTGAGTTTTCGGGTGCAACCGTGCTGAATCCTCTGTGCGCACAAACTCTCGGATATCCCATCTGTTCATTGTTTTTTATCATAGCACTGCCAGAATTACGATACTGCCACGGTTCCCTGCCATACTCAATATATTTATAATGAGGTGCATCGGGGTTGCCGAAACCCGCAGGTTTGAGATATTTATCTTTCGGGTCAAATTCAGCATATGTCATACCGAATTTACCTTTCATATTTGCAAGCACCTCGCCTTTTGGCGAAACTATCATACTTGCACCGCAGACGGTGGAATTTTCATCAAAACTTACCGACGAGCGAACCACATACGCATTCGTGTTATATGCCAGAAAACGACACATAATTTCAATTGCATCATGGCTGTCGCTTCTCTGCAGAGAACAACCGATTATAACATCAACATCTTTAAGTGCAATATTCGCAAAAGCTTCATAAAAATAGAAATCGTAGCAAGTTAAAAATCCGTAGCGGACGCCGTCAATTTCAAGTGTGTAGGGCTCGGAATATTCAAATGTATAATCGCTGTCAAGCTTTAAAACTTCAAGTTCAAGCGGCGGAAGGTGTTTTTTGAAATACTTGCCGACAAGTTTTCCGTTTTTATCATAGCAGTATGTAGTATTTCTGTACCCCGTTTCCTCTTTCGAAAGAGCGTTTACAAATACGTTCGCACCACATCTTTTTGCAGTCTGGACACATTTTTCAAGCAAGATATCAATGTATTTTTTGTGATAAAAAAGAGTTTCTTCCAAATCAGACGTTGCACAAGGCACATCGCTGTATTCAGGCAAAACAATAATATCTGCCGATTCGTCACATTCGTCAAGACGGTCAAGTTTAAATCTAAAATACTCGTCCGAAAAGGATACGTCTCTTGAATATGGCGGCTGAATGATATATGCTTTCATGGTGTTTCTCCTTACTTTTTAAGTTTTCTTACTCCCAATTTATCAAGAATAATCCCACCCGTTTCGGGATCATCAAAGGTAATGGCAACCACGCCGTATTCAACAGCTTTTCTATAATCTTCCTCGTTGTTATTGAAAGGATAATAGGCACATGGTTTAATCCCCATAAGACTAAATTCTTTAAATCTCGCCTCGTCCGCAACAATGTCGTTATGTTCGACAGGCATTCCCTGAGCGTCTTTATCGCCTTTGTTGAAAATGCAAACTTCATCATAATATTTATACGGTTCGTCCGACTGATACCCTTTCATTCTCGCCTTCGGATAAAATCCGTGAATTGAAAAATCTTCTCTTGTATATCGTGCACGAAGCCACGCACAAATCCCTGTCGAGAAAGTAACAATCGTCAATCTATCTTTGCCGAAAATGCCGTATTTTTTGCAAAGCGAAAGTGCATTTTCAGCCGAAGCATAAGCGAAATCTCCGATTTCCTCAGGATAATCTTTAAGCTCAATAAGTACTTTTATTTCAGGATGCTGTGCCATAAGCTCAAGAAACTCATCGAGTGTAGGAATTTTTTCGCCTTTATACTCTTCGCCGAATTTTATACCTGCATCCGCTTCTCGGATTTCCTCCAACGTTAGATTATAAATCATTCCGGTTTTATCGGTTGTTCTGTCAAGCGACGCATCGTGGCACACAACCATATGATAATCCTTTGTCATATGAACGTCCATTTCGATTGCATCAATGTCAAGTTTCAATGCTTCACGAAACCCAAGCATTGTGTTTTCAGGATATTTGGCACGCCAACCTCTGTGTGCCGTCAGTTTTACTCTATTTTCCATTCAAAGCACCTCTTTATCAAAAATCGTTATATTTTTTTCGGTATTTTTCCGGCAAACAAACTCATTGCATTGTTGTAAAAATCTTCAAAAACAAGGTCTCTGCTTCTTCCGAGTTTTTCGGGACTTTTAAGACCCATTTCGTAAATCCACGCACCGCTGTAACCTATTTCGTCAAACTTTTTCATCATAGCCTGCCAATCGTTTTTACCTTCACCCGGAAGCCAATGTTTTTCATCAACAAAATCATAGTCGGACACATGAACTGTTATTATTTTATCGCCAAGTTTGTCCATAAATTCCATATTATCTTCTTTCAGTAGATGGTTTGTATCAAAACAAACGCGCAATCTGTCGTCTGCGCTTATAAGCTCTGCAATCTCCTGCGAAGAGTTCCCAAGACAAGTTCTTGGCAAATCCTCAACCGCTATCATCCCTCCGCAAGACGCCGCAATTTCCGCAAGCCTGCAAAGCGTATCTTTGGCACATTTCATTCTCTCACTGCGAAGCGAACCGTCTTTCCACTCACCGCTGGAGTGAATAACAAATTTATCTATCCCGATATCGGCAGCATTTTTTATAAACTCCGAAAGATATTCAACGCTTCCTTTTCGCAATTCTTTGTCGGGCGATGAAATGTCAATCTTTGTAAAGGGCCAGAACGGAAGATGGAATGACCAGAGATTAATTCCGTATCTCTCCGCAAAAGTTTTTATTTCGCCGTAATTGATATCGTCATATTCCCCGGGCTGACGGCAAATTTCAATTGCCGAAAGACCGCTTTTTTTCAAATCAAAAAAGTTTTCTTCCGTCAGTGCAAAACCGCAGGCAGAAACGCCAATTTTCCGCATAATATACTCCCTATTCATAAAGCTTTATCAGCTTTTCAATTTCAATTTTCTTTTTATCGTCATCGCCTTTTTCAAGTTCGGCAAGATTTCTTTTCAGTTTGGTCTTTTCTCTGCCTGAAAATTCCTGCCAAAGCTCTTCTTTTTTCAAAAACGGAGAAACTGCATACTCTTCCTCTGCCCAGGGTTTCGGACTGCCTTTACGAGCACAGATTATTATATAAAATTTCTCTTTTTCTTTAACAATTTTTTCGTCGGTAATTTCAATATCAAGGGCATGAAGTTTTTTTCTCAGAATATCAATATTTCGCATAGGCTGAAGGACAAATTTGTCCATTCCTTCAGGAACACCTGCACCAAGAATTAACGCAATCATTTCGCCGCCCATTCCGGCAATGACAGCCGTGTCTGCTTCGCCGGGGTTAATCCCCGCAAGCCCATCCGCAAGACAGAGTCTTGTTTTATCCGACAATCCGTATTTTTTTATATTTTTTTCCGCATTTGCAAGCGGACCTTTTTTTACATCAGAGCAAACAGCAAAGTCAACAACACCTTTTTTCAACAAATAAATTGGCAAATATCCGTGGTCTGTCCCGATGTCTGCAATCCTGCTGCCGGGAGAAATTAAATTTGCTATTGCCTCAAGTCTGAACGGAATTTTCATTTTTTTCACTCACTTTCATAACAATTATATAATAAAACAAGAAATTTTTCAACACTTTTTACTATTGAATTTTCGAAAAAATTATGATATAATTTCCATATATGTTTTGAAAGGATATAAAATAATGAAAAGATTTTTTACAATAATTCTTACAGTTTTAATTATTGCCCTTGTTGTTTTCGGCGTTCATTCCTGCAAAAAATCTACATTTTCTCCAAGCAACACCGGCAATCCCACCGACGGTATCATTGGCACAACTCCTGAGCAGGACGGCGATAAATCATCATCCGGCAACAAGGATATAAAAGACAAACTTGAAAATGCCGACGATGAAGAGTCTCTGGAAATTCGTGAGGAACACTTTGAAGAAAGTCTCAAAACCGCCGAAACATATACCGGAACCGGTGTTTTCCACGGCAAGGCAGACTCAACTTCTGTTGAAATTACACTTGACAGCGTTCAGCCTATGCTGATTTCTGCAAAACTTTCGCCCGAGATTGCAGAAAAATTTGCATCTTACGATATCACAGAGGAAAGCATTATTTCCTTTGAATACAAAATTGTTGATGAACAGTATGTCATCACAAAAATCCTCAAATGACAATTGCAGTTATAATTTTCACCGTTATTGCCATCCTCATTGCCATTTACGCTTTTTACAGGGGAAAAACTTTAACGGTGAGACGAATTAACATTTCAAATTCACCCTATTCGCTTTCGGGCAAAACGATTGCGGTGTTTTCCGACGTCCACCTCGGCTATTTTGTTACTGCAAAGCAGTTGCAATCTTGCGTTAACCGAATCAACTCTATGCATCCCGACTATGTGTTTTTCGCAGGTGATTTAGCCGACAGTTCTCCCCACAATTATAATAACATTTTAAAAGAAACCGTTTCAATTCTTTCCAAGCTGAAACCTGTGTATGGTAAGTTTGCCGTTTTAGGTAACAACGATTATTGTATGTCCACGGTAAAAGAATTTTCGGTTGCTTCGCTTTCTCTCAGCGGTTTCACAATTTTGAGAAATACTGCCGCCCGCTTGTCGGACGATACAGTGCTGGTTGGTGTGAAAGAATCAAATTATAACACACCCGATATAAAAACACCCATTTCCATTACAAAAGAAGACGACTATGTTATATTGCTGTCTCATCAACCCGACTTTGTTGACCAGGCGTGCAAATATAACGTAAATCTTCAGATATCCGGTCATTCACACGGTGGTCAGATTTACCTTGGTCCGCTTTTTAAGTATTTTCTTCCTATCGGTTGCAAAAAATATCATCGCGGCACCACAATGGTTGAAAACACCAAGCTTGTTATCACTTACGGTGTCGGGCTTCACACAGTTCCCTTCCGTTTGTTTGCTCCACCGGATATTTTGCTTATAAAATTCAGATAATATTTCCAACATATTTTTGCTTACTTAGCTTGAACTTTATTTACAGAAAGGACTACACTTTATGAGATTTGGTTTTGTAAAATGCGCAACCGCCTCACCTTCGCTTAAGGTTGCAGACTGTGACTATAACGTTTCCGTAATCAACGATCATATAAAAGCCGCATCAAAAGCTGGCATCAAACTTCTTGTTTTTCCCGAACTTTCGGTAACAGGCTACACTTGTGGCGACCTGTTTTTCCAGAATGCTCTTCTGTCCTCGGCATTTACCGGACTTAAGAAAATCGTTAAAGCATCCCGTTCAACTGAAATGGTTGTAATTGTGGGTTTGCCCATGATTAATAACGACCGCCTTTACAACTGTGCCGCTGTTATCTGCAACGGCGAAATTTTAGGTTTTGTACCAAAATCAGTTTTGGCAAACTATAACGAATTTTCAGAAAAAAGATATTTCCAGCCTGCTTGCGATGATGTTTCGGAAATTCTTTTCGACGGAAATGTTTATCCGTTTAGCAACAAACTGATTTTCCGTTGTGCAAAAATGCCCGAATTTACAATCGGCGTGGAATTGTGCGAGGATTTATGGTCTCCCAACCCCCCGTCAACAGCACTTGCAAGTGCAGGAGCAACAATCATTGCAAACCTTTCGGCAAGCAACGAAATTCTTGACAAAAGTGAATACAGACGTCTTCTTGTGAAAACTCAATCAGCAAAGCTTAACGCTGGTTACGTTTTTGCAGGTGCATCCGACTGCGAATCCACATCAGACGTTGTTTTCTCAGGCCACAGCATTATTGCTGAAAACGGCACAATTCTTGCGCAAACACAGCTTTTCGACCAGCAAATGCTGGTAAGCGAAATTGATGTGGACAGGCTTTGCCTTGAACGTCGCAGATTCTCCACTTTCTCGGGCAACACACAAACCGAATGCAAAACAATTGTTTTTGATGTTTCCATCATTGATACACCGCTTACAAGACAGATTCCCAAAACTCCTTTTGTTTCCGAAAGAATTTCGGACAGAGACCGTCAGTGTGTTGAAATCCTTTCAATTCAGTCTGCAGGTCTTGCAAAGCGAATTGAACATACCGGATGCAAAACTTCAGTTATCGGCATTTCCGGCGGGCTTGATTCTTGTCTCGCACTGCTTGTAAGTGTTATGGCGAACCAGAAGCTTGGCCGTCCCGCAACGGATATTATCGCCGTAAGTATGCCTTGCTTCGGCACAACTGAACGAACAAAAACCAACGCCGAAAAACTCTGTGAAGAGCTGGGCGTTCAGTTCAGAACAATAGATATAACAGATTCCGTAAAAAGCCATTTTGCTGATATTGGTCAGTCCGAAACAGAATATGATGTTACTTTTGAAAACGCTCAGGCGCGCGAAAGAACACAGGTTCTTATGGACATTGCAAACAAAGAAAACGGCATCGTAATTGGTACAGGCGACCTTTCCGAGCTTGCTCTCGGTTTTGCCACATACAATGGCGACCAGATGTCAATGTATGCCGTTAACTCCAGCGTACCTAAAACACTTATGCGTCACATGGTGAAATATTACGCAAACCTTTCGGACAACGAAACTCTGCGTGACATTCTTTACGACATTGTTGACACTCCCATCAGTCCCGAACTTCTGCCTTCCGACGGCAAGGAAATTGCTCAGCAGACCGAAGATATTGTAGGACCGTACGAGTTACACGACTTCTTTATTTACTATATGCTCAGATATGGTTTCTCCCCCACAAAAATCTACTATCTTGCACTTTATGCACAGACAGATTATGATGATGTAACCATATTAAAATGGCTCAAACTGTTTTACAGCCGCTTCTTCGCAGCTCAGTTCAAACGTTCCGCAATGCCCGACGGTCCCAAAGTCGGTTCTGTTTCGCTCTCTCCTCGCGGAGACCTCAGAATGCCCAGCGATGCATGTTCTGCAGTTTGGCTTAAGGAACTTGAAAGTCTGTAAAAGCCAAAACCTTATCAGTTTTCAGTCTGATAAGGTTTTATTATATAAAATAATACGAGGTGAATATAAGTGAGTAAATCCTCTCAAACTATAAATAAACGCTGGTTTTATATGGCAATCGGTGTTATTGCGATGTTGTTCGCAGGCGTTTTGTATGCATGGTCAATATTAAAAGCTCCTCTTTCTGCCGACTTCGGTTGGAAACCATCCCAGCTTGCATTAAACTTTACGCTCGCAATGAGTTTTTTCTGCATTGGCGGTCTATTTGGGGCAAAGCTGTCAAAAACAGCAGGTCACAAAATTGCTATTATAACTTCCGGCGTACTTTCAGCTTTAGGATTCATATTAACCGCTTTTTTAAGCGGAGATGCTGTCTGGATGCTTTACATTACATACGGCGTTCTCGCCGGAACAGGTATTGGCATTGCATATAACGTTGTCATCGCCACAGTTAGTGTGTGGTTTCCTGACAAAAAAGGACTTTGCTCCGGTTGTCTGATGATGGGCTTTGGCGCATCGGCACTAATTTTGGGCAACGCCGTTGATGCTATGTTCAAAAGCACTCTCGGCTGGCGAACCGCATACATAATTCTCGGAATCGCAATCTGTGCAGTTATGTTCGTTGCAGCGCTGTTATTGAAAAAGCCCGACGCAACAACAGTTCTTCCTGAAGCAGGTATAAAAAAATCCGGCTCTGTCGAAGTTTTTGAAAAACAGGACTATACTACTGGACAGATGCTTTGCCGCATGTCTTTCTGGATGGCTTTTGTTTGCATTTCATTTCTCGCAGCCGTGGGCAGCTCGGTTATAAGCTTTGCAAAAGACCTTGCTCTTTCCGTAAATGCACCCGAAGCTCTCGCCGTTTCGCTTGTAGGTGTTCTTTCTGTGTGCAACGGATTAGGTCGAATCATCACAGGCGCGGTGTTTGATTCCATTGGTCGCCGTAAAACAATGATCTGTGCAAACATCCTCACAATCTGTGCCGCAACAGTTACTCTTGTATCAGTATATATAGGTTCTCTGCCGCTATGCATCGCAGGATTGTGTCTTACAGGAATGTCATACGGTTCCTGCCCCACAATCACCGCTGCATTCACATCTTCTTTCTTTGGTATGAAATATTTCTCCACCAACATGGCACTTATGACTTTCACAGTTATGGGCGGCTCGCTTATCGCAACACTTTCAACCACAGTTCTTGAGACAACCGGCGGATACACCGCTCCTTTTATAATGTTGTTGTCCCTTACATTTGTCGCCCTGGTGTTGAACATATTTATAAAAAAACCATAATACAGAAAAGATAGCCTGCATATGGCGGTTGGTCTTAGGGATAATTCGCCTAAAAATCATTATTTTGGCACATAGCGTTGTCAAAACCGCTTGAAATCCGCCAGGATTTCTTCACGATTTTTCCTCACTCTGTATCAAAA
>JAFYVD010000050.1 GCA_017558425.1 Clostridia bacterium
GGCGGTGCGGCTGCACCCGTAACTCTTGTTAACGTAATTGACCCGGACGGCAATATTATTGCAAGAGTAAGCATGGACATTGATGATGGCAAAGTTGCAAAAGTTATCAATATCCCCGAAGGAAAAGCAGGTATTTATCAGATCAGCTTCACAGCAGGCAGACAGGGCGACCTCTGCGAAATCGCTGTAAACGGTGCGAAAAGCTGGGGCGTTCGTGGTGAAACTCTGATGATTTACACCGAAACAACACCTAAAACAGGTTATATCTACATTCCCAATTCTTTCAGACACTTAAGCCTTGCTATCGGTGGTCTCGGTGAAACACTCACACTTTCTTCTCTCGATGGTAAAGAAGTTTACAAAACAGAAGAAGCACTCAGATGTGTAGGTTTTGCGGCTATCGAAACAGATGCATTAAAACCGGGCAGTGTTTACAAAATTGAGGTTGACGAAGATTACAGAGACCTTATCGAAATCTATGGTGCAGGCCGTGTAATTTCTCCTACGGCTGAAATGGCGGCAGACCTCAAAAGCTGTTTTGTTGACGTAACAGACAAATACGGTTCATTCACTCTCGCAGGTCCTCTTCAGGCAAGAGCAAGAGCGAAAATGATTGAAATTTACGAAAAGGCAAACGGCAACTTCACAGTTCCTGCCGACAAACCTTTTGACAAACTTCCTGCAATGGAAGATATAGACAACCCCATTGCCGAAGCACAGCTTTTCTCAAGCTACTACGGCAGTCTCCAGACAATGGACAACACAATGAACGGTCAGTGCCTTGACCCCTCCAAAATCTGGTTCGGTGCTATTGTTGGTCATAAAGTTGTAAACGGCGAATCTGCTTATAAAGCTACAGACTTCACAAGCGAGGATTTCAACAGCCTTGCATACTTTGGCGCATCTTCAACAGCATTCTCAGGCGCGGCGGCTCTCAACTCCGAGCTTAACGGTTACTATGATGACCCTCAGCTCAGAGACAGACTTGCACTTGCGCAGCTCTTCACAGTGCTGTATATGACTCAGGAAGGCACAATGCTTGACAATAACGTTAAAAACAGTGCAGGCAGCTGGCACAACGACGGTACAAACTTCCAGTTCTACAGCTATGCACACGCTTATGGCTATGCAAGAAAAATGATGGACGCGGAAACAAGAGATATCTGTGATACAGCTATCACATCAATGGCTGACCATCAGCTTTCTGTAAGAGGTCACGGCCCCACAAACCAGGCAGGCATGAACTTCTATGCTACAATGGCTATGTACGAAATCACATATGATGAATATTATCACGAATTCCTGAAACGTCAGATGGATGCATATTACTATCCTTCTGCAAGACCTTCCTATCAGGGTCAGACAGCCGCAGGTTATTACCTTGAATCGGGCGGTTGCGACGGCTCAAGCTATGCGCTCCACAACGAAGACTTCTTCGCAAGGGTTGCTCATACATATCTTGAACTTCCCGAGGATAAAAGAGATCCCGAATATGTTGCAAAAATCTATGCGAGCCATAAGAGAAACCTTGACTTTATGGATAAATTCCAGACAGGTTGGGTTGACGGTCTTGACAAAGTTTACGCAACAAACTTCGCTTCCAGAACAAGATCGGGTCTTGGCGGCGGAAGTGCTTATGTAGCTAACAACTTCCTTATCAATGATATGCCTCAGGCAAGAGCAATCTGGTCCAACAACCCCAATCCGTCAATTGCTACATCAGCGGTTTATGCAAACACAGACGAAGTTGCTTACACACACCTCAAAAAAGCGTATGACAGATATGACAAATGGTATGGACCCGAACAGACAGGTTATCTGGTAGGTGCAACAAGAACTTACGAAATGATGCACGGCGAAAGAGCTGAAAAAGCGGTTCTTCCTTTCGAATACGAAGGCGATTATAACGTATGGGATCAGCCCGGCCTTGTAGCACTCAAACACAAAGGAATCTATATGATGTCCTTCTATGACACAACAATTCCCGAAGCACAGAGCTTTATCTCTCCCAAATCATGGATGGGTGGTGCACCCACATTTACATGGATTGAAGGTCTTGGCTATGCTACATCTTCCGATAAACCTGTAAACTATAACGCACTTCCCGGCAACATGCTTCAGATTTACAACAAAATCAATTACAAACCTTACTGGAAGGAAGAAGAATTCATCCACGGAGCTATCGTTGGTACAGACGCTAACGGCGAAGTATTCGCTTCCGGTAAAGAACGCTCCAAGCTTACATGGCTTGAAGAAGGAAAATCCTTCAAAATCGGCGGTGTAACACCTATCGAAGGCAAAGAAATCTCCTGGATTTACGATCTTACAGATGAAGGTGTTGAACTTACAGCAGGCATTGATTCCATCAGCGGTAAAGAAGAATTCTGGATGCAGATTCCTATCGTTGACCAGAGTGTTAAAAATGCTGAATTTAAAGTAACTCACGAAAACGGCAAACTTGTCAGCGAATACAAAGGCAAGAAAATGATTATCACATGGGATGCTTCTCTTGAATACAAGATGAACGACCATCAGCCTGAAAACAAAGTTCGTACACAGGTGCTGAAAATCAAGCTTCCTGCAGACAGCTGCAAAGCAACAATCAAAATTGTTGCCGAATAAAAATAGGGAAGTATAGTAAAATTTAATAAAAATGCCCTGTGCTTATAGTCAAAATTGCAGATTGACAAAGTGCAGGGCTTTTTTGTATAATATTTGTAAGAAAATATATTTTTAGGAGGATATTATGAAAATAATCAGCAAAATACTTGTTGTTGCAATGATATTTTCTGTGATGTCATCTGTTTGCGGTTTTGCGGCAGACTATGTTAAAACAGATATTATCAATGCGGTTGCAGAAGAAAAAATCTGGACAAGCGGAAGATTTGACCCTGCAAAAGAAATTACAGGCGCTCAGCTTGCCGATATGATGAACATTGCCCTTGGAATCACAAATGCGGCAGAATTTATTCCTGCCTATTCCGACGGCAAAGCGGTAACCAGAGCAGAGCTTGCAATTGCGGCGGACAAAGCCGGATTTGCAAAGGTGAAAGGTTACGGAAACAGAAAATATTACAGAGATATTTATACTGATACCGACGCTCTTTCGGATGCAGAGTTCCAGAGTGTGTCCAATGCTGTTTTTTATGGTACTGTAATTGCACTTTCGGGCAAAAAATTTGCTCCCGAACAGAACGCTACCTGCTTTGAAGCGGCAAAAGCGGTTCTTACTCTTAAAAGTATGGCAAAAGAATTTGGTGCCTACAGTGTGAAGGATGTAGAATCCTTTGACGCCAAAAAGTTTGATGTATATCAGAAGGGCATACTCCGCACACATACAGGTATTGCGGGCTTTGGCATTGTTGCAAGATTTGACGGTGCTCCCGGAGACATTTATGTTGCAAGAACCACAGAGCAACCTCTGTTGGAAGCACAGCTTGGCAACGCAGCAGCTCCGGTATCCCTTGTTAGAGTTATCGACCCGGACGGCAACATTGTTGCAAGAGTGAATCTTGATTATGTAAAATCCGGTAAAATGGAAAAAATTATTTCGGTTACAGAAGGCAAACCCGGTATTTATCAGATAAGCTTTACTAACGGCAGAGACGGAGACCTTTGCGAAATTGCAATCAGCGGTGCGAAAAGCTGGGGCGTTCGTGGCGAACATTCTTTCACATTTACAGAGACAACTCCCAAAACAAGCTATGTTTACATTCCCAAAATGGCAAAACATTTCAGCCTTGCAACAGGTGGCCCCGATGATAAGCTTACCGTTACGGCTTCAAACGGGGAAAAGTTTGATTTGACATATGCTATGAGAGAATCCACAATGCAGGCAATTGAAATTGAAGCTCCCATAGTTGACAGTGTCTACGAAATTAAAACAACAGACGATTTTAGAAATTACTTTGAAATCCGTGGAGTTTCTCAGCTTCTCAGCCCCACAGAGGAAATGGCAATGGACCTTAAAGGTGGCTTTGTTGAAGTGGAAGACGAATATGCATCATGGATGCTTGCAGGTCCTCTTCAGGCGAGAGCAAGAGCTAAAATGGTGGAAATTTATGAAAAAGCATTAGGTAATTTTGATGTAACCGTTGATATGCCCTATGCAGATCTTCCGGCGTTTGAAGATATTGACAATCCTATAGCTGAAGCACAGCTTTATTCTACATATTACGCATCGCTCCCTGCGCTTGATACAATGCTGCGCAGTCAGTGTCTTGAACCTGCTAACCCCTATTTTGGTATGCTTGTAGGATTTAAAATGGTGAGAGGCGAATCAGCTTATCCTACAAATACTTTCCTGTCGGAATATTATAACATTAATATGTTTGGTTCAACCACAAACGTGTTCACAGGAGCACTTTCTCTCAACTCACAGCTTAACGGATTCTATGACGACCCGCAGCTGAGAGACAGAGTGGCACTTGCTCAGCTTTCCTGCGTAATGAATATGACTCAGGACGGCGACATCATTGACTCGGGCGACCCGGCAAAGGATGCAGGTGACTATTACCTCACATATACAAACTTCAAATTCCCCGATTGGGCTAATGCATATTACAGCGTAAGAAAAATGCTCGACATTGAAACCAGAGAAATCTGCGACACAGCTCTTATGACTGTGGCAGACAAACAGGTTGCAATGAGAGGTCAGGGCCCCACAAACCAGTCGGCAATGAACTTCTATGGCACAATGGCTATGTACGAAGCAACAGGCGATGAGGCATATCACGAATTCTTCAAACGCCAGGTTGATGTGTATATGTACCCCAATGCAAGACCTGCATATCAGGGTCAGGCAGAACCCGGTTATTACCTTGAAGCGGGCGGCTGCGACGGTCACAGTTATCAGCTCCACAACGAAGATTTCTTCTCAAGAGCAATGCTTGCATATTTTGACCTGCCGACAGAAATGCAGGATCCCGCAACAGTTGCAAAGCTTAAAGCTGCTTCGGAAAGAAACCTTAACTTTATGGACAAATGGGAAACCGGTTGGGTGGACGGTCTTGAACCTGTATACGCAACAAACTTTGCCTCCAGAACAAGATCAGGTCTTGGCGGAAACAGTGCGTACATTGCAAACAACTTCCTCATCAACCATATGCCTCAGGCAAGAGCTATCTGGTCAAACGACCAGACAGGCACAGCGATAATTCTAACTTCCGCTGCATATGCAAACTCTCACGAAAAAGCATATGAACACCTTAAAAAGCTCTACCCCAAATATGATAAATATTATATTGACACCAGAAATGTCGGCAACTCGCTTATGTACGAGGAAATGCACGAACCTCTGGCAGAAAATGTGACACTTCCGTATCAGACAGAAGGGGACTACAACGTTTGGGATCAGCCCGGTCTTGTAGCACTGAAACATAAAGGAATCTATATGGTGTCCTTCTATGATAACAAAATCCCCAAAACAATCAGTGCAGTTTCTCCCAAAGTATGGCAGGGGGGAGCGCCCACATTTACATGGATTGACGGACTTGGCTATGCTACATCTTCTGATAAACCCGTAAACTATAATGCTCTTCCCGGTAATATGATGCAGATTAAGAGTGCAATCAATTACAAACCTTACTGGAAGGAAGAAGAATTCATCCATGGTGCTATCGTAGGTACAGATGCTGACGGAAATGTGTTTGCTTCCGGTAAAGAACGCTCCGAACTTACATGGATTGAAGAAGGTAAAAAATTTGAAATCGGCGGTGTAACACCTATCGAAGGCAAAGAAATCTCCTGGATTTACGACCTTACAGATGAAGGTGTTGAAATCACAGCAGGTATTGACTCCATCAGCGGCAAAGAAGAATTCTGGATGCAGATTCCTGTCGTTGACCAGAGTGTTAAAAATGCTGAATTTAAAGTAACTCACGAAAACGGCAAACTTGTCAGCGAATACAAAGGCAAGAAAATGATTATCAAATGGGATGCTTCTCTTGAATACAAGATGAACGACCACCAGCCTGAAAACAAAGTTCGTACACAAGTGCTGAAAATCAAGCTTCCTGCGGATAGCTGCAAAGCAACAATCAAAATAGTTGCCGAATAAAATAATGGCTGTAAAAAACCAAAGTTTTTTACAGCCACTTTTTTGCTATTTAACTGCCGACGACAAAGGATAAAATTGCGAGAGCTACCGAAATTTTGCCGGCGTTTGACAGTTTTTCTTTGAAAATGAAATTGGAAATAAGTGCATTGCCTAACAGTCCGAGGGATGCGGTGAGCACCGAGTAGAGCGAAACGTCCAAAAGTGCAAGTGCCGCTACCGACAGATAAGAGGTGAAAAGTGAAAGGATTGTCCTTGTTGAACTGTTTATCAGTATGGGGGTTGAAACTCGCTCAAACCCAACAGATTTGCGGTTTTTTAAATATATTGTTACCACACCTGTAAGACAGATGATAAACATAAAAACGTTTGTCAGGAAGAAATAAGACAGTTCATCGGTGGTGTTGGGGTTCTGGGTATAAATCTTATTTAAAATATTGGGAAGACCCGAGAAAATAAAATAAACAACCAGAAACCATACAAAACGGATGTCGGTCTGTTTGAAAACGTCTTTTGCTACAGGCAAGATTGCCGCTGTGAGTATTAAAACCGCAGAAGCTACCAACTTCAGACTTAATGGTTCCCCGCCGAAAATCACACCGAATAAAAGAGGTGTAATTATGCTACCGCTTGTGCTTATTATGGCAGAAAGGGTTATGGAGATTCGGGAGTATGAATAGATCATAAAAAATAGGCTGAAAGTTGCCAGAGTCCCGTAACACGCCGAAAAAACAAGAACGGTGGGGTTGTAATTTACTTTAAAACCATTTGCCGCCCAAAGACAGACACACGCCACCACAGCACTTGCGAGGTTTGCCTGAAACATATTGGATGCGGTAGGTTTGATGCCAAGCTGAAGCTTTTTGCCGAGGTATAGCATCAGCATAGAGATGGACTGCATCAACAAAAGCATTATATATGGATTCATAAAAAGTCACCTTTCTTTAATTTCAAAACAATTTTAACACTTTTCTATTTACAAAGCAAGACAAAAATGTTAAAATTATGGCAATATCATTGCAGGATGGTGAAAATATGGAAATTTTTGACCAATATCTCGTGAAAAGGGAGGGGGATTTGAATTGCATTTTGCATATCAATCCTGAACTTGAAATAATTTGCGTGGAAAAAGGAAGTGTCATGGTGAAATGTGATGACACCGAGGTGACAGTGAATGAAAATCAGGCGGTATTGGTATTGCCATACCGATTGCACGGGGTAACTATGGAGAGGAAAAGCAAGGCGTTTGTCCTGATGTTTTCGCCGAATATTCTTGGTGATTTTTACGACCAATATAAAGCACTGGATATGAAAAAACACGTTTTTGATTTGCCAAAAGAATTGAGACAATATATGAAATTCGCTATTGCGGAAGCAATGGAAAATATGACGGTTTTCAACGTGAAAAGCTTGTTTTTTCCGCTTGTCAGCGCCTATCTTAAAAATAACGAAGCGGTTGTTTCAAAAAATAACACAGCCAGCGTGCTGATTAGAAAAGTTGCGGAATTTGTGGCTGAAAATTTCAAGGAAGATATTTCGATAGATGATGCGGCAGAAGCTGTCGGTGAAGGACGAGCAAAGCTGAGTGCACTTTTAAAAGAACGTGCAGGGGTGAGTTTTGGTGATTTTCTTAACATTGTCAGGGCTCAGAAAGCTCGCGGGATTGTGGAATTTACCGAGCAACCCATTACTGAAATTGCATACTATTGCGGTTTTGGGAGCGTTAGAAATTTCAACCGTGTTTTTCAAAGCGTTTTCGGATGTTCGCCAAGTGAATTGAGAAAAAGCAAATGAAGGCATTTTTTTGCGGATTTTTGTTGACAGAATGCGATGATTTATAGTAAAATATATGTATTACATAAGAAGGGATGATATTATGAAATTTTTTAAAGAATTCAAAGAATTTGCAATGAAAGGCAACGTTGTTGATATGGCTGTCGGTGTTATTATCGGTGGTGCGTTCGGCAAAATCGTTACCTCGCTGGTAAATGATATCGTTATGCCTGCTATCAGCCTTATTACAGGCAAAGTAAATGTTGCCGAAATGGCGTATGTTATGGGCGCAAAAGCTGACGGAACAGAAATCGCTCTCAAATACGGTGCTTTTCTGCAGAACATCATTGATTTTCTTATAATTGCATTCAGCATATTTGTTGTAATTAAACTTATGTCCAAACTTCACAAGAAAAAGGTGGAAGAAGCTCCTGAGGCTCCTGCTGAACCCGAACCGTCTGCAGAAGAAAAACTTCTGACAGAAATCAGAGATTTACTTAAAGAGGGAAAATAATGGATAAACTTTTGAGCAAAGTTCAGAAGGCGGTTCGTTATACCGGCGGAGAACTGGGCAGTGTTGTAAAAAACAGGGAAGACGTGAAGGTGCGTTTTGCATTTTGCTTTCCTGATGTTTACGAAATAGGAATGTCCCACCTGGGAATGAAAATTTTATATCACGGACTTAATGAACGCGACGACGTTTGGGTTGAACGCGTTTTCGCACCGTGGACCGATATGGAGGAGCAAATGACAGGCTCCTCTACTCTGCTTTTCGGACTTGAAAGCAAAGACCCTATAAAAGACTTTGATTTTGTGGGGTTTACGCTTCAGTACGAAATGAGCTACACCACAATACTTCATATGCTAAGGCTTGCGGATATTCCGCTTACTTCCGCCGAAAGAACAGAAGGCATGCCTTTTGTTTGTGCGGGAGGTCCTTGTGCATACAATCCTGAACCGCTTGCCGATTTTATGGATTTCTACCTTATCGGCGACGGTGAGGAAATCTGGCACGAGGTTATTGACGAGTACGAAATCTGGAAAGAATCGGGCGAAAACAGACAGGCGTTTTTGAAACGCATTTCGCAGATTGAGGGCATTTATGTTCCGTCTTTCTACGATGTGGAATATGCCGATGACGGCAAAATCACAAAGTTTGAGCCTAAATATGATTTTGTGCCCAAAGCGGTGAAGAAAAGAATTGTAAAAGATTTTGATAAAACCTATTATCCCGAGCAGATGATTGTGCCTTATATGGACATTGTCCACGACAGAATTATGCTCGAGCTTTTCCGTGGTTGCATCAGGGGTTGCCGATTCTGCCAGGCGGGATTTATTTATCGTCCCATCCGCGAACGCAAACCCGAAACGCTTCTGAAATATGCGGAAAAACTGATAGAAAATACGGGATACGAAGAAATTTCGCTCACTTCGCTCAGCTCCAGCGACTATACCTGTCTGCCCGAGCTGACCGAAAAATTGCTTGAGCTGACAGCGAAAAGCAAGATTAATCTTGCACTTCCGTCGCTGAGAATTGACAATTTCTCGGTTGAACTGATGAAAAAAATCCAGAGTGTGAGAAAAAGCAGTATCACATTTGCGCCTGAAGCAGGAACTCAGCGAATGAGAGATGTTATAAACAAAAATATCACCGAAGAAGAAATTCTTACAGGTGCGGGAATGGCATTTGAAGGCGGCTGGACGGGTATCAAGCTTTACTTTATGATTGGCTTGCCGACAGAAACAGACGAAGATGTTGCAGGTATTGCGCATCTTGCGGAAAAAGTTTCAGACCTTTATATGCAGAAGGCGGCTCCCAAAGACCGTGGTAGAGGCAGAATCACCGTGAGTGTCTCCTCGTTTGTGCCAAAGCCCATGACACCTTTCCAATGGGAAAGTCAGGACAGCCTTGAAGAGCTTCGCAGAAAACAGGCTATAATCCGTGACAACATAAAGTCACGCAGAATCACATACAACTGGCACGAATCTTATGTCAGCATACTTGAAGGCGTTTTCTCAAGAGGGGACAGACGCCTTGGAAAAGTACTGCTTAATGCATACGAATCGGGCTGTAAATTTGACAGCTGGGACGAATTTTTCGATTTTGCAAAATGGGAAGCGGCGTTTGAAAAAGCAGGAATTGATATGGATTTCTACAACAGTCGCAAACGTGAATTTGATGAAATTCTGCCCTGGGATGTTATTGACTGCGGAATCGGGAAGAAATTCTTTATCCGCGAATGTGAAAAGGCGTACAGCGGAAAAACCACCGCAAATTGCAGACAGTCTTGCGCCGGATGCGGTCTTATGGACCGTTGCGAGGTGAAAAATGGCTAAGCATATAATTGAATTTTCAAAAGCGGACAGCGTGAAATATGTTTCACATCTTGATATGGTGCGTCTGTTTGGACGTGCCATGAGAAGAGCAGGACTGGAAATCAGCTTTTCCCAGGGATTCAACCCACACCCCATTATGAACTTTGCACATCCGCTGGGAGTTGGGATTTCCAGCGAATGCGAGCTTATTGAAATCGGTTTTGAAGGGGAGATTACTTCGGCTGAAATTCTTGCAAAGCTTGCACCTGCAATGCCGAGCGGATTTAAGCTTTTAAATTCAAGACCGTCGGAGAAAAAATCGCCCTTTTCGGGACTTAAATTTGCAAAATATCGCATAGAAATTGAAGGGGATGTCCCCGACATCGAAAAGTTGATGTCCCTGAAAGAGATTGTTACCGAAAAACGTACCAAAAGCGGAGTTAAGGAAACTGATATCCGTCCTATGATTGTTTCTGCAAAGCTTGCGGAAACAGAGGGAAATGTTTCGGTGGTTGAAGCGGTTTTATGTTGCGGTGAACCCAATCTTAAACCTGAGCTTTTTGTAAAGGTTATTGAGGAAACCGGTTGCGGCAAGGTGGATTTTTTCAGAATGCACAGAAAAGCACTTCTTGATGCGGATAAAAAACCGCTGATAAAATTTTAAGGGTGAAAACAATGGAATTTGATATTACAAAAATCAACAGAATAGTTATAAAAGTGGGCACTTCCACCCTTGCACACTCCACAGGCAGACTTAATATCCGCCGGGTGGAATCGCTTGTGAAGGTGCTTGCAGACATTAAAAACACAGGCAAAGAAATTATTCTTGTAACGTCGGGTGCGATAGGTGTTGGAGCGGGCGTTTTGGGAATGAAATAACGTCCTCGTGAAACTGTTGCAAAACAGGCGGCCGCTGCGGTTGGTCAGAGCGAACTGATGAATGTTTATGGCGACGAGTTTGGCAAATATGGCCACACCGTTGCGCAGATTCTGCTGACCAAAGATGTTGTGGACAACGAAAAAAGCAACGTTAATGCACAGAATACTTTTATGAAATTGCTTGAATTGGGTGCACTTCCCATAGTAAACGAAAACGATACCATTTCCACGGAAGAAGCGGAATTTGGCGATAACGACAACCTTTCGGCGGTGGTGGCACTTCTTGCAAAAGCGGAGCTTCTTATTATCCTCACTGATATTGACGGAGTTTACAGTGCAAACCCCAGAGAGGTGAAAGACGCACATAAAATTGATGTGCTTGACGACATAGATGCAATGATGAAAAATGCAGGGGGAGCGGGCAGTTCGCACGGCACCGGCGGTATGGTTACCAAACTTGAGGCGGCAAAAAGAGCCCGCACAGGCGGAATTCATACAATTATCACCAGCGGTGAAAATCCTGAAGACCTGTACGACCTTTTTGAAGGCAAAATTGCAGGCACACTTATTTAGGAGAGATTAACGATGACTAATCTTATGCAGCAGGCGGCACTTGCGAAAAAGGCTGCCGCAAAACTTTATATGATTTCGGGCGATGACCGAAATAAAGCACTTCTTGCAATGGCGGATGCGTTGGAATCGCATACGCCCGAGATTCTTGAAGCAAATGCAAAAGATATGAAAAATGCCGAAGAAAAAGGTACACGTCCGGCAATGCTTGACAGGCTGAAACTGACCGAAGATAGAATTTACGGCATGGCAGCGGGAATCCGCGAGGTTGTGACTCTTGAAGACCCGATAGGCAACACCGACAAAACAGTGAAACGCCCAAACGGGTTGCAGATTGGCAGACGCAGAGTGCCTATCGGTGTTGTTGGTGTAATTTATGAAGCACGCCCCAATGTTACGGCAGATGCGGCGGCACTTACGCTGAAAACTGCGAATGCGGCAATCCTTCGCGGTGGCAGCGAAGCTATAAATTCAAATATGAAAATTGCGCAGATTTTAAGCGATGCGGCAACTGCGGCAGGTATGCCCGAAGGTGCGATAAGCCTTGTTGCGGATACAGACAGGCAGACCGCACGCGAAATGATGCGAATGAACGGGTATATTGATGTCCTGATTCCCAGGGGTGGGGCAGGGCTTATAAAAACTGTTGTGGAAAATGCAACTGTTCCCGTTATAGAAACGGGCGTTGGCAATTGCCACACATTTGTTGACAAATCGGCGGATATGAAAATGGCGGTTGATATTGCGGTTAATGCTAAATGTTCCAGACCGTCGGTGTGCAATGCGATGGAAACCATTCTTGTCCATAAAGACGTTGTTGCGGAATTTCTGCCTGAAATGGCAAAAGTAATGAAAAAGTACAATGTGGAGTTTCGCGCTTGTGAAAAAAGTATTAAATACCTTGAAAATGCAGTTCCTGCGACCGAGGAAGATTTTGAGACAGAGTTTCTTGACTATGTGCTTGCGGTGAAAGCTGTGGAAGGCATTGACGAGGCGATAGAGCATATTGCAAAATATTCCACAGGTCATTCCGAAGCAATAGTTACAAACGACTATGCGAATTCGCAGAAGTTTGTTGATATGATAGATTCTGCGGCGGTTTATGTGAACGCCTCAACAAGGTTCACAGACGGGTCTTGTTTCGGACTTGGTGCGGAAATCGGTATCAGCACGCAAAAGCTTCACGTGAGAGGTCCTATGGGGCTTGAGGCACTTACAACCATAAAATTTGTAGTTACAGGAAACGGGCAAATCAGATAACGGAAGTGACGATTATGGAAGATTTAAGACTTTGGCTGTGGTATGTACTTGCAATGGGTAACCATAAAGCTCTTGCCAGAAAGCTTTATACCGAAGTGGGCAGCGTTAAAAAGATTTATGAATATACAAAAAGTGACTATGCCGAGCTTGGCGTGAAAGACGAGCGCAAGATGGAATCACTTTGCGACAAATCTTTTGACAAAGCCGATAATGCGATGTGGTTTGCCGATAAATATGGAGTGGAGTTTATTCCGATAGACAGCGAGGCTTACCCCCACTATCTTAAAAACATTTATGACCCGCCGCTGGTGATCTATAAACGCGGTGTGCATTTTGCACCTGAAAATGAGCTTTATATCGCAATGGTGGGTACGAGAAAACCCAGCAATTACGGCAAAGAAGTGGCGTTCAGCCTGGCGAGAGACCTCGCTTCGGCAGGAGTTACGGTGGTCAGCGGTATGGCGACGGGTATAGATTCCGAATGTCACAAAGGGTGTCTTGATGCAGGCGGATTTACAACGGCGGTTTTGGGTACAGGTGTGAATACGGCATATCCCAAAAGCAATGTTGAACTGATGAGAAGAATTATGAACAGCGGAGCGGTTGTGTCCGAATATGGGTTTGATGAACCGTCTTTCCCGGGTAACTTTGCCGCAAGAAACAGAATTATCAGCGGACTTTGTGCCGGCACAATTATAGTTGAAGCGGGCGAGGGAAGCGGAGCGCTTATTACGGCGAATCTTGCACTTGACCAGAGCAGAGACCTTTTTGCCGTACCGGGAAATGTTAATGCAGCCGTTTCGGCAGGAGCCAATTCGCTGCTGAAAAGCTCGGCGAAAATGGTGACCGACGTAGCGGACATTCTGGAAGAATATCAAGCGGTTTATCCGCATCTTATAAAAACGGGCACTTTTGCCAAAAACTCGGTGGAATTTGAAATTCCCAAAGAAGGACCGGCGAGTACAAACATTGAAAATGCGGTTATCGCCTGCCTGAAGGAAGGGCCCAAGAGACTGGACGCAATTGTTGTTAAAACAAGAGTGCCTGTGGCAAACCTTAACGGCACACTCACCCTGATGGAGCTTCAGGGCAAAGTGGTGCAGGATAAATTCGGCAATTACAGTATTGCGAAGCTTTAAAAAGTAAAAGCGGCAAGGCGTATGCCTCACCGCTTTGTGCAGGTGGTTTTTAGTTATCGCAGCAGCAACAAAGGATAACGAGGATTAAGATAATCCAGAGGAAACCGTTATTGTCATCGCCGAAAATGTTACCTAAACAACACATATATATTGTGCCTCCTGATTTTTTTGTAGGAAAGCTTTTTGCTCTCCTCACTATCAATCTATTCAGCACGGCAGATTTGGTGACAGAAAATAAAAACAACTTGAAAGGAAATAAAACATGAGAGCAGTAATCACAGTAATCGGAAAAGATACAAAAGGAATAATCGCCGCAGTCAGCGGATATCTTGCAGGTGCAGACATCAACATTCTTGATATTTCACAGACAATTATGCAGGAATATTTCACAATGGTAATGCTTGTTGACCTCGCAGAATCCAAGGACGATTTCAAAAAAGTTACAGAAAGTCTTGATGCTGTAGGTGAAAAACTTTCGGTTAATATAAGAATCCAGCATGAGGATATTTTCAACTCAATGCACAGAATATAAGGGGAACCTGATATGCTTAGTAACAGAGAAATACTTGAAACCATAAAAATGATAGAAAGTCAGCACCTTGATATCAGAACCATTACAATGGGGATATCGCTGACAGACTGCGTGGACGAAAACATGGATAAAGTCTGCGACAAGGTGTATGACAAAATTACAAAAAGAGCTGAAAATCTTGTGAAATGCGGCGAGGAAATTGCCGGAGAATACGGAATTCCGATTATCAATAAACGTGTGTCGGTTACTCCAATTTCGCAGGTTGCGGCGGCTTCCAAAGAAAGCCCCATTAAAATTGCCAAAGCTCTTGACAGAGCGGCAAAAGAAATCGGAGTTAACTTTATCGGCGGTTACAGCGCGCTTGTCCAGAAAGGATATGGCGAAAGTGACCGCAGACTTATCCAGTCCATTCCTCGGGCTCTTTCCGAAACGGACAGAGTTTGTTCTTCGGTAAATATCGGAAGCACCCGTGCGGGAATCAATATGGATGCCGTTGCGCAGATGGGCAGAATCATCAAAGAAGCGGCAGAGATTTCAAAAGACAAAAACTGTATGGCTTGTGCAAAGCTTGTGGTGTTCTGCAATGCGGTTGAAGATAATCCCTTCATGGCAGGCGCTTTTGTAGGTGCAGGCGAACCGGAATGTGCCATCAATGTCGGCGTAAGCGGACCTGGCGTTGTTCACCATGCACTTAAGAAAATTGGTAAGGATGCTGATTTCGGCGAAGTTTCCGAGGCTATTAAAAAGACGGCGTTCAAAATTACAAGAATGGGTCAGCTTGTTGCAGAAGAAGCTTCCAAAAGGCTTGGAGCACAGTTTGGCATTGTTGACCTGTCACTTGCACCCACTCCGGCAATCGGCGACAGCGTGGCGCACATTCTTGAAGAAATGGGTATTGAAAAATGCGGAACTCACGGTACAACTGCGGCGCTTGCGCTCCTTAATGACGCCGTTAAAAAAGGCGGCGTAATGGCAAGTTCCTATGTCGGCGGTTTGTCGGGTGCGTTTATCCCCGTCAGCGAGGATGCAGGTATGATTTCTGCAGTTGAAAACGGAGCACTTTCCATAGACAAACTTGAAGCTATGACTTGCGTTTGCTCAGTAGGTCTTGATATGATAGTTGTTCCCGGCGACACAACTGCGCAGACTCTTTCCGCAATTATTGCCGACGAAGCGGCAATCGGTATGATTAACAATAAAACAACAGCTGTCAGAGTAATCCCGGCAATCGGTAAAAAAGTGGGAGATATGCTGGAGTTTGGCGGACTTTTGGGTTCGGGTCCCGTTATGGATGTCAATAAATTCTCAAGTTGTGATTTTATTGCAAGAGGTGGCAGAATTCCTGCGCCGCTCAACAGCCTTAAAAACTAAAGGAGAACCACTATGATTCTTGACAGATTTTCGAATATAAATAATAATATTCACACCCTGTCAGCCGGTTTGAAAATAACCGGTTTTGATGGGGTGTGTGTGAATTTGCTGAAAAAAAGTATTGCAGAGAGCGGCGATGTTTCAAAAATTACTGCTTGTTGCGAAATTCCCAATGAAATAAAAGGGAGAGTTGAAAAAACTTTCGGCGAAGCTTTTTCGGATAGCGAAGATGCTTATGTGATTGATTTTGGGAAAGAAATCAACGTTTACGGAGCGTCAAAACGTGCACTTTTGTATGCGGCTCATAATATTGCGATGAGAAAAAGTTTTGGTGATGGTGTGGTTTATAACTATCCGACCGAAGAATTCAGAATGGTGAAGCTTTACCTTCCGTCCGAAGAAAATTTCGGGTTTTTTAAAGAGTTTGTCGACCTTCTTTGTGCATATGGATTTAATACTCTTATGCTTGAAATTGGCGGTGCGATGGAATATAAATCCCACCCCGAAGTCAACGAGGGTTGGATAGAATATGCGAAAATCACATCCGACCATATAAACGGACGAGGGGATAATCCGCATTTTCCGTTTAAAGATGAAAATACCTATTTCCTGAAAAATTCCATCCATTGCGAAAATGCGGAGGGCGGAGTTTTGTCTCAGGTCAAAATAAAAGAGCTGGTGGATTATTGCAAAGAGCGTGGCATTGAAATTATTCCCGAAATGCCTTCGCTCAGCCACAGCGACTATCTTCTGACACGTCATACCGAGCTTGCGGAGCGAAAAGAGGATATATTCCCTGACGCATATTGTCCGTCAAACGAGGGAAGCTATGAACTTTTATTTGATTTGCTGACAGAAGTTATACAGGTTTTTAAGCCCAAAAGAATCAACATTGGCCACGACGAATTTTATACTATAGGCTTGTGCGACAAGTGTAAGGGCAAGAACCCTGCAGAGCTTTACGCCGACGACATAAAGAAAATTCACGCTTTTCTGAAAAGTAAGGGCGTTGTCACTATGATGTGGGCAGATAAGTTTATTTATACTGTCGACAAAAAAGGCAAACATTGGGGCGGAGCGGAAAAAGAGGTTTATCACCCCAAAACAGGAGAGTATAAAGAAACCGTTCCTGCTACCAATAAGGCGATTGAACTTGTGCCGACCGATATTGAACTGCTTCATTGGTACTGGTCTATGGATGGACAAGCTGAAAAAGACTTTATTGCTCGTGGATTCACGGTTCATTTTGGTAATTTTGAAGTGTTCACAGCACCCGATATCAAAAAAAGGCTTGACGGCGGTGTGAGCGGAATGGGAATGTCTAACTGGAGCAAGGTTGACCAGCTTCACGTTCAGCGTAACGGAATTTATTTTGATATTGCACTTGCGGCAATGCTGATGTGGCAGAGCGATTTTGATGAGGATAAAACAGACGAAAATATTGAAAAAGCATCGAAAAGTCTGTTGGAATACCGCTCAAGATATGCAAAATATCGTAAAGATGTTGTTCATACTGTGAACGAAGGAAAAGATTTTGTGCTCTTCCTTGACGGACTTGAAGTGAATACAAACGAAAATATTTTGGGCAATTACATAGTGAAATTTGCGGACGGCAGCGAGGAGAAAATTCCCGTGGAATATGGCAGAACAGTGGGATTTTCAGGCGTGAAACGTGAAAGAGAAGATTCCGACTGGCGCAGATGCTATGAAACTGACCGCCGCCTTGCTGAGCCTATGTTCAGCTCGGCATTGGAATTTGAAGGGGATAAAACGTGGTACAGATTTGCCGTTTTGTCCGATAAAGAAATTGAGTCGGTCAGGGTGGATGCTGACAAAGTTGAGGTGCGAGAATGAAAAAAACCAACGCGGAAAGGCTGCTTGAAGCGGCTAAAATTCCGTTTGAAGCGATAGAATATGCGGTGGACGAATCCGACCTTTCGGGCGAGCATATTGCCCGTGAACTTGGACTTGAACCCGAAATGGTGTTCAAAACCCTGGTTTTAAAAGGCGAAAAGAACGGATTTGCGGTTTGTTGCATTCCTGCAAATGCCGAACTTGACCTTAAAAAGGTTGCCGTGCAGGCGGGTGAGAAAAAGATTGAGATGATTCCCCAAAAAGACTTGCTTGCGACAACGGGATATATAAGAGGCGGATGTTCGCCTGTGGGTATGAAGAAAAAATTCCCCACCTTTTTTGACGAAACAGCACAACTTTTTGATTATATCTATGTCAGCGGCGGCGTACGTGGAATGAGCCTGAAAATCAAACCCGACCTGTTGGTTGAATATGTTGACGGAAAATTGGCAGATTTAATAAAATAAGGTCCGTACCAAAGTACGGACCCGTAAAGCAAATATATCCAACCACTAGTTGCAATCGCAGTCATCACAATCAGCCAGACAGCTGAAATAAGAAACGAGACCTGCGAAAGTGAGAGCAAAGAAGAATGCTGCAAGACCGATAAGGATTGCAAATACGGTTGATGTTGTAACAAGAGTTACCGAGAGTATAACCAGTGCGGAAAGAAGAGTTCCTATTGCGCCAGTCAAAAGCAATCCGAAGTTTTCACAAACACAGTCAGTGTCGGTATAAGGTTTTCGGGAAATCAGCGAAATCCAGAAAAGGATGAGAGCGCCGCCTGCAACAGCTGCGGCAAGGATTATACCTGTTGTTATTGTTGGCAGAAAGCCGTTATAGAACAAAAGTCCTGCACCAACGCCGAAAAGTACGCTGAGGATTACGCCGAGGGTTCCGCTGTCGTAACTTACGGTATTACGTCTGCATGAATTCATAAATTCACCTCCTCGGTACATTATATGCAACCGATGCGGAAATTGAAACGGAGGATTTACATATATGGAAAACAGTATCAAAGGCAAAAAAGCTATAATTACGGGAGCGAGCGGTGGTATTGGAGAAAATATCGCAAAATCTCTTGCGGCTGAAGGCGTAAAGCTTGTGCTTTTGGGCAGAAATAAAGAAAAACTTGACAATCTTGCCTGTGAAATTGAAAAAATTTCCGGGGAAAAGCCGGTAATCATTCCGGGCGATATCACCTCGGCAGAATATGTGAAAAATGCCGTGAAAACGGCAAGTGAAGCGCTTGACGGCATTGATATTGTAATTAACAATGCGGGCGTTGCACATTCCACTCCGTTTGAGGAGATTTCGGAAGAGCAGTATGATACCATTATGGATACAAATGTTAAAGGTCCATTTCTCATGTGCAGAGAAGTTCTGCCCGTGCTAAAGAAATCTGATGGTGCCACAATTATAAACATCGCGTCGGTAACGGCGCACAAAGGGTATCCGCTTCAGAGCATTTATGTTGCGTCCAAACACGCACTTTTAGGGTTCTCAAAATCTCTTGCAAAAGAGGTGTTTGAAGACGGGATACGGGTTCACGTTTTAAGTCCCGGCGGAGTTTTCACCGATATGATTAAAACATCGCGACCCGACCTGACATCCGACGGTATGATTGTTCCGGAGGATATATCGGATATAATTTTGTTCCTTTTAAAACACAGAGGCAATGCCGTGATTGACGAAATCGGCGTTCACCGCGCGGCAAAAGAACCATTTATGTAAGGAGTTATCATTATGACAAAACAAGTTTACGACGCGGAGTTTGAAAGAAAAATCGGCGAATATTTTGATGCGACACTTCCGGACAAAATATTTGATGCACACGTGCATATTATGCGGGAATTTGCAAAACAGACAGGCTATAATGGTGAGACCTATGACCAGTTTTGCGAGTTTAACAGAAAGTACATACGCCGTGACCTTGCGGGTGCAATGGTGATGCCGCAGGTATCTTCAAAGCATACCGAGGAAACTTTGAACGACGATAACAGATATAACCTCAAGCTCACGAAAAAACACAATCATTCTGCAGGGCTTATCATAAGACCGGGATGCGGTAGAGATAAAGCTGAAAAGCTGCTGGACGAAAATCCGCAGATTAAGGTGTTAAAACCCTATCTGGTTTATGCCGAAGGCGTGGAAAATGTTGAGGAAGCAGACATTTCAACGTTTGCCACAGAATGGATGTGGGAACTTGCAAACGACCGCGAGATGCCGTTGCTGCTGCATTTGTCCCATTTTGTGGACGGACTCAGCCATCCTGCGAATGTTGCTGAAATCAAACATTTTTGCAAAAAATACCCCAGAGTAAAGTTGGTTCTGGCGCATTGTGCAATGGGTCATAATATTCCCAAACTTAAATGGGGACTTGAGGAAATCAAAGGACTTGACAATATATGGTTTGATTCATCGGGTGCAGGGGAAGCACTTGCTTCAATCTACTGTATCAAATATTTCGGGGTTGACAAGCTGATGTATGGAGGAGACTTCGAGTTTGCTACAATTTTCGGACGAATTGTTTCTTACGGAAGCACATTTAAGGCGGTAAGACCTACAGAGGAACTTGATAAAAACAGCTTCTACAGACCGCTTAACAACGGACAGGAAACTCTGTTGTCGCTACTGCAGGCGATGGAGGTTCTGGAACTTTCAAATACCGACAGAGAAAAAATATTTTATAATAATGCTGCTGAAATATATGGTTAGGGTGAAACATTATGGACATTTCTAAAATTGACAAAAACTTTAATGTGAAAAAAACAGTTGATATGACGGGCATGAAGGTATATGATGTCCTTGAATCTCCGTTTAAAGTATACGGGGTTATTCCTCCAAATGAAAAAGAAGACCAGTTTGTAAGGCTTCCGGGCGAAGTTTCCGAAAAAGTGAGCAATTGGGTGCATATGCTTCACACCTGCACCGCAGGCGGAAGAGTGAAATTTGCCACCAATTCGGGCAAAATTGCAATCCGTGCATATATGCCCAATATGTTCAAGATGTCGCATTATGCATTGACGGGAAGTATTGGTCTGGACCTTTATGCGGATAATAAATTTGTAAAGACTTTCGTGCCACCCTTCGATATTGAAAACGGATACGAATCGGTGCTTGCAACTGATGGCGAAATGCACGAATACACTATAAATATGCCCTCTTATGCGGCGGTTTCACGCCTTTATGTGATGCTTGAAGAAGGAGCGGAGCTGAAAGAAGCTGCGCCTTACAGAGATTTGAAACCGATAGTTTACTACGGCTCTTCCATCACTCAGGGAGGATGTTCGTCAAGACCGGGGAATACATACCAGAACGTGGTTGTGCGACGCACAAACATAGATTATGTAAACCTTGGCTTTTCGGGTGCGGCAAAAGCCGAAGATGCCATTGCGGAATATATAGCAGGGCTTGATATGAGCCTGTTTGTATTTGACTATGACCACAATGCACCCACTCTTGAACATCTTGAAAATACGCACGAAAAAATGTTCAAAACCATCAGGGCAAAGAATCCTGACCTGCCCATAATATGTGTTTCCAAACCTGACAAAACTTCGGACTGGGAAAAACGCAGAGAGGTTATCAGAAAAACGGTTGAAAATGCCAAAGCGGCAGGAGATAAGAATGTATATTTCATAGACGGACAGAGTTTTTCGGCACTTTGCGACGAGCCTGATGCTATAACGGTTGACGGATGTCACCCCAATGACCTCGGTTTTGCCATGATGGGCAAGGTGATAGGAGAAAAGATTGAGGAGATAATAGGAAAATGAAAGAACTTTTGTTGCTTGGGAAAAAAGTAAATATTGAAAAATCAAAACTGCTTTTAAAATATTCGCCTGGCGAGGATTGGTTGGACTATTTCGAGCCAAAACTTGGGCATTGGGAATGCAAAGACGGGTGGCTTATCGGAAGTGAACCTGGTAATTTCGGAGGAATTATTTTCAGCCGTGAAAGTTTTCCGCAGAACGTTATGATGAGCTTTACAATGAAAACAAAGCTTCCGGCAACACGCGACCTTAATGCCGTTTACTGTGCACATTGGGATGATGAGAAAAATTATCTTGACGAATCGTATGTTTGCGGACTTAATGGTTGGTATGAAGGCAAAAGCGGAATCGAACGCAACCTTACTTCCAATCTTTATTCCACAACATCACTTTATAAATATAATCCGGGCAGCGAAGTCCGTATGATTTGCGGAGCCATTGACGGACACAACTTCCTGTACGCCGACGATGAAATGATTTGCGAACTTGTTGACCCCAACCCTATAAAAGGCGGTCATGTGGGTTTTTCGCCTTATTCAACGGCGCTTATGATAAAAGATATTGAGGTTCGTGAAATATACTGGGAAAAATTCGAGCAGATATATGAACCGGAATTTTAGCAATTTTTTACAAAATACAAAATAAAATTTTTTTAAATTTCTATTTCCATTTTGGGAAAAAATATGCTATAATATATTATTATAAATTTTTTAGAGGTGAAAACAGTGAAAATCAGAGTTGCAATCGCAGGATACGGCAACCTGGGCAGAGGCGTCGAAAGTGCTCTCCGAGGGTGCTCGGATATGGAGGCTGTGGCACTTTTTACACGCCGCGACCCGGCGTCGGTTAAAACAGCAACCGAAATCCCCGTTTATTCTATGGATAAAGCGGCAGAGATGAAGGATGATATTGATGTAATGATTCTTTGCGGAGGAAGTGCGAACGATTTGCCGGTGCAGACTCCCGAAATGGCGAAATATTTTAATGTGGTTGACAGCTTTGACACCCACGCAAAAATTCCCGAACATTTTGCAAATGTTGATAAATCTGCAAAAGAAAGCGGAAAAGTGGCACTTATTTCGGTTGGCTGGGACCCGGGAATGTTCTCGCTGAACAGACTTCTCGGTCAGGCAGTTCTGCCCGACGGTTATGATTATACATTCTGGGGAAAAGGCGTCAGCCAGGGTCATTCGGATGCAATCCGCAGAATTGACGGAGTAAAAGATGCACGTCAGTACACAATCCCGGTTGAAGATGCATTAAACCGTGTTCGTGCAGGTGAAAATCCCGAGCTTTCCACAAGAGACAAGCATATTCGTGAATGTTTTGTTGTGGCTCAGGATGGTGCAGACCTTGAAAAAATTGAAAAAACAATCAAGGAAATGCCCAACTATTTCGCTGATTATGATACAACAGTTCACTTTATTTCGCAGGAAGAATTAGACCGCGAACACAGCGGAATTCCTCACGGCGGAATGGTGTTCCGTACAGGTAAAACAGGACTGAACGGCGAACATAAACACGTGATTGAGTACAGACTTCAGCTTGATTCCAACCCGGAATTCACTTCAAGCGTAATTGTGGCGTATGCACGTGCGGCATACCGTCTGAATAAAGAAGGTCAGAGCGGTTGCAAAACAGTGTTTGATATTGCGCCTGCATATCTGCATCCCGATTCACCCGAAAACTTAAGAAAAAATTTACTTTGATAAATTTTAGGAGGATATATTTATGGATTTAAAAACATATATGGAATTAAACAAAAGACCCGAAGATATGGTACGTATCACAACAAAAGAACTTGCAGATGCATTTATTGCCGAACAGGTTGAAATTGTGAGAAAACAGGTTGGCGACAAAAAGGTGCTTCTGGCTCTTTCGGGCGGCGTTGACTCGTCTGTTGTTGCGGCTCTTTTAATCAAAGCTATCGGCAAACAGCTGGTTTGCGTTCACGTTAACCACGGTCTTATGAGAAAAGGCGAAAGCGAACAGGTTGTTGAAGTTTTCGGCAAAGAGCTTGATGCAAACCTTGTTTATATTGATGCTACAGACAGATTCCTCGACCTGCTGAAAGATGTTGCAGAACCCGAGAAAAAACGTAAAATTATCGGTAACGAATTTATCGAAGTGTTCAACGAAGAAGCTAAAAAACTTGAAGGAATGGACTTCCTCGCTCAGGGAACAATTTACCCCGATATTTTAGAAAGCGACGGCGTAAAAGCTCATCACAACGTTGGCGGACTTCCCGAAGATATGAAAATGGAGCTTGTTGAACCTGTAAAACTCCTCTTTAAAGACGAAGTAAGAGTTGTTGGCGATGCACTTGGTTTACCTAAAGAAATGGTATACCGTCAGCCGTTCCCCGGTCCCGGACTTGGCGTTCGTTGCCTCGGAGCCATCACTCGCGACAGACTTCACGCTCTCCGTGAAGCGGATGCAATTCTCCGTGAAGAATTTGATAACTGCGGCCTGGCAGGCAAAGTTTGGCAGTATTTCATCGCCGTTCCCGATTTCAAAAGTGTCGGCGTGAAAAATGATAAAAGATATGAAGGCTGGCCGGCTATCATCCGTGCGGTTAATACAACCGACGCTATGACAGCTACAATCGAAGAAATCCCCTACGAAGTTCTTCACAAAATCACAGACAGAATCACATCCGAGGTTGACGGCATCAACCGCGTCCTTTTAGACCTCACGCCGAAACCCATTGGCACAATCGAGTGGGAATAATAAACAATACCCCGAAAACTGCGTTATAATGCGGTTTTCGGGGCTTTTATTTTGAAATTGATAACAGAATGATAACAGTTGTTATTTTTCAGTATTGTTTTTCAGTTTCTTAAGTTCTTCATGTACGCGTTCAGCCTTAATTCGAGGATAACTGTAACGCCACATATCATATTCTTCTTTAATTATTTCACCTGATTTAAGTTTTTCCAATTCGCTGCTCCATGAGCTAAGCATTTTGCTTACGGCTCTTGTAGCGGCGTTTTTATTTTCTACGGACAAGTGCACTTGACCGTCTGTTTCTTTAGGAACAATGCCGTATTCATCCTCTAAATAGAAAAGTGCGTGAAGAACACCTTCGTAGCTTTCTAAATTAGGATCGGAAATGGCAAATATACTAATACCTAAAGCATCTGCAATTTTCTTAAGCTGCTTTTCAGAGGGTGTTCGGTTTCCTAATTCATAGTTACGGATTGCCGGTTCACTCATTCCTGCCCTTTGTGCTAATTCCTTCTGCGATAAGCCAAAAGCTGTACGGAACCGCTTAATCTTCTTTCCAACATCCATAATAATACCTCCAAATTACTGTTATCAAAATAGTTTATGTACCTATTATAACATAAACAGTTCAAAAATGAAATACCTATTTTAAATATTTGTGAAAAATATAGAAATATGAAATTTTTGTGAACACAGACAAAAGGTATTGACAGTTCATATCCGAACTGATATAATACAAATACACAGTTCGGATATGAACTGTAAAAATAATTAAGGAAGGAGGACTTCGTTATGAATAAAAAGTTGATGATTTCTGCCGATGAGGTAGCGGAAGCTTTGGGGGTATCAATGTCCCATGCTTATAAAATCGTGCGACTGTTAAATAAAGATTTAGAAGCAAAAGGCTTTATAACAGTTGCAGGCAGAGTAAGCAGAAGATACTTTGAAGAAAAATTTTATGGATCAGAAGGAGTGATTACAAATGTCGGTGCATAAGGACAAAAAGACAGGTAAATGGTTTGTATCGTGCCGATATGACAATTGGGATGGTGCAAGAAAGCAAAAGGTTAAGCGAGGTTTTGAAACCAAGCGAGAGGCTTTAAGTTGGGAACGTGAGTTTTTGCAAGTAAAAAGCTCAAATCTTGATATGACATTCGAGTCGTTTGTGAAATTGTATCTTGAAGACCGAAAGGCAAGGATAAAGAAAAATACGCTTTTTACTAAAACTCACATTATCGAAAACAAAATTCTTCCGTATTTCAAGGACAGAAAAATGTCAGAAATCAAAGCTACCGATATTATTGCATGGCAAAATAAGATTATGGCCGAAAAAGATATATTCGGCGAACCGCATTCGCCAACTTATCTTAAAACCATACATAATCAGATTAGTGCAATATTCAATCATGCTTGTAATTTCTATAGCTTGTCCGAAAATCCTGCGAGAAAGGCAGGAAATATGGGTAAGGAAAAGACAAAGGAAATGCTTGTGTGGACAAAGGAAGAATATCTTAAGTTCGCTGACGAGATGATGGATAAGCCACAAGCATTCTGTGCGTTTGAAATCCTATATTGGTGCGGATTACGAGTTGGAGAGTTGTTGGCGCTTACGCCGGCAGATTTCGATTTTGAAAATGCAACACTGAGGATAAACAAGTCTTATCAAAGACTTGAACGAGAAGATGTTGTAACAGATCCAAAAACACTTTGCAGTATCCGAACAATAACAATGCCTGATTTTCTTAATGATGAAGTAAAGGAATATATCGGCATGTTATACGGAATCGGTGAAAATGACAGAATTTTCGATTTCACTAAGAGTTTTCTTCATCACGAAATGAAACGAGGTGCAGAGGCTGCAGGTGTTAAAAAACTGACATTGCATCAGCTAAGACATTCACATGTAAGTTTGTTGATCAGTATGGGTTTTACGGCTGTGGCAATTGCTAAACGTGTAGGACATGAGAGTATTGATATAACTTACAGATATGCTCATATGTTCCCGAGTGAGCAAGTAGCGATGGCTGATAAGCTAAATATTGAAAGAGGTGGTTGCTAAATGGAGAAAAAGCTTGATGCAAAGGGCAGATGGCGCAACAAGGCTTCATCGTTTATGATGTCACCTGAAGAGTGGGAGGATTTAGACACTCGTGTAAGACTATCAGGGCTTACAAAGCAAGAATATATGATAAGACGATTACTTGAACGAGATGTAGTGGTTCAGCCTAACACACGAGTGTTTAAGGCACTTAGAAACCAAATGACTGAAATCTTAACCGAACTCAGGCGTATCGAAAATGGTGCAAATGTTGATGATGAACTCCTTGCAACAATAATGACTGTTGCAGAAACTTACAACGGTCTTGAAGAAAAGAAAAAGTCCTAAAGTATCGGTAAATACCTTAGGACAAGGAATGTGGTAAGAACCACAACCCCAACAATGGTATTTTACCACATTCCTATTGATTTTTCAATAGGAGGTGAAGAAAATTGTCGAAATTGAAGCTGATAAATATGGAAGATGTGGAAGTCGAAGAAGTAAAATGGCTTATTTATCCTTTTATTCCGTATGGAAAGATAACGATAATTCAAGGGGATCCCGGTGAGGGAAAAACAACTCTTGTACTTCAGATTATCGCAAGGCTTACCAAAGGCGAAAGCATTGTAAATGAAGAAGCAAAAGAACCGATAAATGTTATCTATCAAACGGCAGAGGATGGATTGGCAGATACAATTAAACCTCGTTTGTTATCTGCTGATGCAGATTGCTCAAAAGTTCTTGTAATTGATGATAAGGACACACCGCTTACGATGCGTGATGTACGCCTTGAACAAGCTATCATCGAAACAAATGCAAAACTTGTTGTTTTAGATCCTATACAAGGGTTCTTGGGCGCA
>JAFYVD010000051.1 GCA_017558425.1 Clostridia bacterium
ATTAACAAAGATGCAAAGAAATTTGATGCGCTCAAATATATCGATGTATTAAGCAGAGGTCTTGGAGTTATGGATTCTACAGCTACAAGCCTTTGTATGGATAACAATATTCCCATCCGTGTGTTCGGCCTGGACGTTCCGTCTAACATTTTGGACGCTGTTATGGGCAAAGAAATCGGAACATTAGTAGATTAAGAAAGGAAAGATAACTATGAAAACAAATCTCAATAACATGAATGAAAAAATGGAAAAATCTATTGCAAGTTTTGCAAATGAAATGGCGTCTGTTCGTGCAGGCAGAGCTAATGCTGCTGTTTTAAACGGAATTAAAGTTGATTATTACGGCACACCCACTCCCATTGCGCAGATTGCTTCAATTTCTGTTCCGGAAGCACATTCAATCGTTATTCAGCCGTGGGATGCTTCTGCACTTAAGGATATTGAAAAAGCAATCAATATGTCTGACCTTGGAATTAACCCTGCAAATGACGGCAAAACCATCAGACTCAACTTCCCTCCGTTGACAGAGGAAAGAAGAAAAGAATTTGTTAAAGAAGTTCGCAAAATGAGCGAAAATGCAAAGGTTGCAGTTCGCAATCTTCGTCGTGATTGTGTTGATAAATACAAAGATATGAAGAAAAAGAGCGAAATTACAGAAGATGAAATGAAGAATATGGAAAAAGATATTCAGACTTCTACTGACAAATACATTGAAAAAATTGACAAAATGCTTGCTGACAAGGAAAAAGAATTGCTTGCAATCTGAGTGAAATAAAGTGAAACTTGCAACTCTAAAACCCCTTTACAGTAATTTTAGACAAAAATTTATAAAAGACGTGGAAATAGATATGACCCGCCTGCCCAGACATATTGCCATCATTATGGATGGCAACGGCAGGTGGGCTAAACGTCGTGGCCTTGGCAGAAAAGCAGGCCACGCGGCAGGTGCGGAAACCTTGAGAGAAATTGCAGATTACTGCAGCGATATTGGTATAGAAGTTCTGACGGCGTATGCTTTTTCTACAGAAAACTGGAAACGTCCAAAAGAAGAAGTCGACGCACTTATGGATTTGCTTTACGATTATCTGTGCGATGCGGATAAAAAACTTGTGGGCAGAAACAACAAAGTCAGAGTGATAGGCAACCGTGAGCCTCTCCGCAAAGATATTCAGGAGAAAATGGCAGAGGTTGAAAAAATGACCGAAAATAATACCGGCATGGTGCTGAATCTTGCTGTTAACTATGGCGGCAGGGAAGAAATCACACAGGCGACATCTAGAATTGCCGCAGATGTGGCGTCGGGTAAAATTGATGCCGGGTCAATTGATGAAAAGTTGTTAGCAGATTATATGTACACGGCTGGACTTCCCGATCCGGACATTATTATGCGCCCAAGCGGCGAACTTCGTCTCAGCAATTTTCTTTTGTGGCAGGCGGCGTACAGCGAATTCTGGTTTGCTGATATGTGTTGGCCTGATTTTACACCCAAACATATCAAACGGGTGATTTACGATTTTCAAAAGAGGGACAGACGTTTCGGAAAGGTATAGGGTGTTGATATGGCAAAAAGAACTATCAGCGCATTTGTCGCAATAGCACTGTTGGCACTGCTTGTATGGGCAGATGTTTTCACAAAATTGCCGATAGTAAATTCGCTTCTTGGAATAATGCTTGTTGTGGCATTGTACGAGGTATATAAACCGTTTGGTTTTATGAAAAAAATACCGCTTCTTGTTGTTGGGGCGGTGTTTGGTTTACTTGTTTTTAATTTTGATGCGACGGGCAGTTTTATGATGATGCAGTTCATTGTTATGTTTGCTGTTGTGTCTATGTTTGTAGTGGCGGTAATATGCCACAAAACAGTAAACCTTTCGGATATATGCACTCTGTTTTTCATGACGGCGTATGTATCTTTTGGAATGCTCCACATAAGATTGTTGTACAAAGGAGATTTTGGTCTTGTTATGATTCTGACGGCACTTATAGCCGCGTTTCTGACAGATACCGGCGCGTATTTCAGCGGTTACTTTTTCGGAAAACATAAACTTATTCCCGAAGTCAGCCCCAAGAAAACTGTTGAAGGTGCAATTGGCGGCGTTGTTGTGGCAATGCTTTCTATGGTTGCTTATTCCTGGATTTTGACATTTTTCGGAATAAAAACTAACATTTTAAATATAGTAATTATCGGGGGAGTTGCATCGGTGATGTCCCAGTTCGGAGACCTTTCAGCTTCTCTGGTTAAAAGAAGCCTTGGTATCAAGGATTACGGTGATATTATGCCCGGTCACGGCGGAGTGTTGGACCGTATCGACAGTCTGATTTTCACAGCTCCTGTGGTGTTTTATCTTGACAGATTACTGACTATTATAATCAAGTGACGGTGTACCAATGAAAAATATATCCATTCTCGGCTCAACGGGGTCTATCGGAACACAGACTCTGGACATTGCCGAAGTAAATAAAGAATTTAATATTGTGGCTCTTTGTGCCAACAAAAATGTTTCGCTGATTGAAAAACAAATCAGACAATTTAAACCCAAATATGCGGCTATGATGGATGAAAAAGCGGCTGAGGAACTGAAAATCAAGGTTGCCGATTTGCCTGTTAAAGTTATGTCGGGGATTGAAGGCGTTTGCGCCTGTGCAACTGCAGATGAGGTTGATACTGTTGTAACTGCCGTGGTTGGTGTTATTGGACTTGTGCCAACCATAGAAGCGGTAAAAGCGGGCAAAACCATTGCGCTTGCAAACAAGGAAACACTTGTTGCAGGTGGTAGCATTGTTATGCCTCTTGCAAAAGAAAAAGGCGTAAAAATTCTACCTGTAGACAGCGAACATTCGGCTATTTTTCAATGCATCGCAAACAGCCATGTGAAACCGTCAAAAATTCTGCTCACAGCATCGGGCGGAGCATTTTTTGGCAAATCAAAGGAAGAAATTGAAAATGCCAAAGCGGAAGATGCATTGAAACATCCCAATTGGGATATGGGCGCAAAGGTTACAATAGACAGTGCGTCACTGATGAACAAGGGGCTTGAAGTGATAGAAGCTACCTGGCTTTTTGATATGCCTGCAGACGATATAGAAGTTATTGTTCAGAGGCAGAGTATCATCCATTCTATGGTAGAATTTGAGGACAATTCGGTTATTGCACAGCTTTCGGTTCCTGACATGAGGTTGCCCATTTCGTATGCGTTGACCTATCCCGAAAGAAAGTATTGCAAAACCGAAAAAATTGACTTTTTCAAACTGGCAAACCTTACTTTTGACAAACCGGACACTGATACTTTCAGGTGCCTTAAACTTGCATACAATGCGGCAAAAGCGGGCGGAAGTATGCCTGCTGTGATGAACGCCGCAAACGAAGAGGCTGTTCGCCTGTTCCTTAAAGGAAGAATTAAGTTTGGCGATATAAGCAGAATGGTAGAAAGTGAGATGGATGCTCACAAGGTGATAGATAATCCAAAACTTGAGGACATTCTTGCGATTAATCGCGAAATGTCTGCGAAATATTTGAGAAAATAATTTTTGAAAGGCTATGAAGGTGTAATGAACATAGTTTTTACAATAATAATTGCGATAGCAGTTTTTATGTTGATTATTCTGATTCATGAATTCGGACATTTTGTTGTGGCGAAGAGTTCCGGCGTGCTGGTTCATGAATTTTCAATAGGATTCGGACCTAAGCTTTTAAAATGGAAAAAAGGCGAAACAGAGTATTCACTGAGAATTTTTCCTGTGGGCGGTTTTGTGCGCCTTGAAGGTGAGGACGAAGATTCGAAAGACCCGCGAGCGCTGAATAATAAACCGGTCGGTAAAAGGCTGGCGGTTATGGCAGCCGGAGCGGGCTTTAATGTTATAACGGGATTTTTGGCGATGACCATTTTCTTTGCGATGCAACCGCAGTATACAACGCTTGAAATCGGAAAGGTTCTGGATATTCCGGGGTCTCAGGCGGCGCAGTATCTCGAAGTGGGAGATAAAATTGTTTCGCTTGACGGGAAAAAAGTTTGGAATTTTAACGATTTTTCCTTTATTATGAGCAATGCGGATGTAAAAAATCCTGTGGAAGTGGGGATAAAGCGCGGCGGAGAAAAACTGGTTGTTGAAGTTCAGCCGGTTGAATATGAAGGCAGATATCTTCTCGGAATAGAGATGATGCGTGAGAATATGAATCTCAAAAATGCTATAATATGCGGATTTAACGAAACTTTTTATATGGTGCGACTGGTTGTATATTCGCTGATGATGCTTGTGACAGGCAAAGTTCCCGTGAGTGCTATGTCGGGTCCTGTGGGTACTACTGTGCTCATAGGTCAGGCGGCTCGGCAAGGGCTTGATTGGCTGATTTATATGTTCGCACTTTTGTCGGTAAATATAGGCATTTTCAATGTGATCCCGTTCCCGGCTCTTGACGGTGGCAGAATTTTCTTCTTGCTTATTGAAATGATAAGGAGAAAACCCATTCCTCCCGAAAAGGAAGGTATGATTCATTTTGTGGGGCTAGTAATACTGATGCTATTTATGATATTTGTAACATCCAGCGACATTTTTAAACTATTTGCGTAAGGGGCGAACGAAATGTATCTTCGTGAAAATACAAGAAAATTTAATTTGGGTGGACTGGATTTTGGCGGAAACTCTAAAATCTATATCCAAAGTATGACCAATACCAAAACTCAGGATGCGGCGGCTACTGTGGCGCAGATAAAAGAGCTTGAAGAGGCCGGCTGCGAGATTGCACGTGTTGCGGTGCCTGATATGCAGGCCGCTGAAGCGGTGAAGGAAATTAAAAAGAATATAAAAATTCCGCTTGTTGCAGATATTCATTTTGACTATCGTCTTGCGGTGGAATGTATAAAGAACGGCGTGGATAAAATTCGTCTGAACCCCGGAAATATCGGCGGCGAGGATAGGGTGAAAACGGTTGCAGACCTTGCAAAAGAGAGGAATATACCCATCAGAATCGGCGTTAACGGCGGTTCGTTGGAGAAAGATTTGCTTGAAAAATACGGGTCTCCCACTCCACAGGCGATTGTGGAGAGTGCAAAACGCCACGTGGCACTTTTGGAAAAATTCGGGTTTTATGACATTGCGGTTTCACTTAAGTGCTCGGATGTAAATAAAACCCTTGAATCATACAGACTTTTTGCCGAAACAAGCGATATCCCGCTTCACCTCGGAATCACCGAGGCTGGCGGCGGTTTTGAAGGAATTGTAAAATCTTCTGCCGGAATAGGTGCGCTTATTGGTATGGGTATAGGAAATACAGTGAGGGTTTCGCTTACCGGTAATCCCGTTCGTGAGGTTGAGACGGCAAAAGAAATTTTAAAGGCGTTTGAAATTATTCCGAAAGGTGTGGAAATAATTTCCTGTCCCACTTGCGGCAGAACGGCGGTTGACCTTGAAAAAGTGGCAAGTGCGGTGAAAGAGCGTTTTAAAGAGTATGAGGGCAATATTACCATTGCTGTTATGGGGTGCGCCGTTAACGGTCCCGGAGAGGCGAGAGAAGCTGATATCGGGGTTGCCTGCGGAAATGGAGAAGGTTTGATTTTCAAAAAAGGTAAAACGATTGAAAAGGTGAAAGAATCCGAGATAGCAGGAGCACTTTATAAAATAGCCGAGGAGATTTAATATGTTTTACAAGTTTGTACAAAGGCCCGGTAAACTTACAAAATGTCCGAAATTGTTTTGGGAGTTTTATGTTATAAACTCACTGAATGTTGCAAGCTCAAAAATAAGAAAGAAAAAACTGAAAACCAGCAAAGTGTGGGGGAGAAAAATACATACCAAGGAAGAGGCCAATCAGCTCATTTTAAAGGGGCTGGAAGGGGACAAACCATTCTTTGTCAGCAGATGCGGAAACCGCGAACTGAGAATAGTGATTTTGAAAGAACTGATGAATCTGGATGCCGCAGACGGTTATCCGAAATCTGTTCTTGAAGGCGGATGCAACAATGCGGGCGTTTTCCCACCAACTCCTGAGATGGCAGATGTTTTTGCAAAGATATATTCGGAAGCGAAAATGCAGGCGGATGTCACGGTGTATTGGGGGCATATTCTGGGCGAAAAATATTTGATGGACAAGTATGCTCCAAATGCGGAAATTATCCCCTCAAGGCCGATTGAACCATTCGGGTTTAATAAACCGTGGACTTCGGCACTGAAAGGGAAAAAGGTGTTGGTGATTCATCCTTTTGCAAAAACCATTGAAAAACAGTATGAAAAAAGAGAAGGGATTCATAAGCAATCGGATATTTTGCCTGAATTTGAGCTGAAAACCTTAAAAGCTGTTCAATCGAGTGCAGGCAATGATTGTGGGTTTGAAAGTTGGAAAGCCGCTCTCGAATATATGGAAAATGAAATAGACAAAATTGATTTTGATGTCGCTCTTCTGGGATGTGGCGGCTATGCCGTTCCTTTGGGGGCGTATATTAAAAAAATGGGTAAAAAAGCGGTTGTTACAGGTGGATTTACGCAAATTTTGTTTGGAATAAAGGGCGACAGATGGGAACGTTCGCGTCCCGATATTGTTGCTATGTATAATGAAAACTGGGTTCGTCCCGACGAGGATGACAGACCTGAAAAAAGTAAAAATGTTGAAGATGGTGCGTATTGGTAACGTTTGTGCAACTTTTTGGCACTTTTGAATGTGTTAATAGTAAAAAGGAGGCGTTTGTATGAAAAAAATAATTCTTTTTATTATGCTGATCAGCGTGATTTTGCCCGGCGTCGCTTTTGCAGAGGTGGACAAAGAGCTGGAGTCTGCAATTATAGCGGCTAAAACAGTGATTGATATTCCTGCGGAATACAGCGAATTTGACTATAATGTCCGGGAAAATAACGGTAGGAAAAATTGGAATCTTAGCTGGCGGAAAGAAGATAGTTACAGCGACAGTATCCGTGTAACCGTAAAGGATACGGGTGATATATTAAACTATAGTCATTATGCGTCGGACAATGAAAAAGGCGAACTTATCACTATGGATAAGGCGATTGAAATTGCTACCGCTTTTGCTTCAAAAATCCTGGGTGACAATTTTTCGAAAATGCGTCTTGAAAACAAAGAAAAAATTCCGCTTAATTCTTACAGCGATGCTTTCTGCATAGATTTTAAACGATATGAAAATGATATTCCTGTTTATGGTCAGAACTGCCGTGTTTCGGTTGATAAATTTACGGGAATGGTGGAAAGCTATAGTGGATTTGCTTACGACAGAAAAAGTGTTTTTGAAAAGCCTGAAAACCTGATTGGTACAGATAGTGCCCTGTCGGCTTTTGTAGGTGGCGACGGAATGACACTTGCGTATCGTACATACAGGGGATATGGCAAGGATGAACAGCTGAAGGTTTTCCCGGTGTATCGCTATAACGGCAGAAACTATGTAATTGATGCACAGACGGGCGAAAATCTTCTTATGAAGGATTTGATTAAAGATGCGGAGGACAATGACCTTATGTTCTCGGCTGCTCCCGAAAATGCGGCAGGCGGAGCATTGAAAGATGATGTTGCATTGACTCCGCAGGAACAGGCTGCCGTCGACGAACTTGACGGAATGCTGACCGAAGATGATGTCAGAAAAATCCTTGAAAACGCTGTTCCGGAATTTAAAAATCATTCTTTTGACCAAAGCCGTTTTTATAAAAATTATTATGATGACGGATTTGGAATTCAACTGGAATACAGAGATGAGGATAACTATTTCGGCAATGCTACTGTAGATGCGGTAACAGGAGAAATTAAATATTACTATTTTTACACCGATAAACTGCCCGCTTCGGGAGAGGAAATCACCGACGAAAAAGTGGCAGAACTTACAAAAAAATTGTCGGGCGAAAAATTTGACAGTTTCGTTCAGGGAGAAAAAAGTGTGTCTGAATGGGATGGTAGAAAATATGAATACCACCATTTTACCAGAATGGAAAATGGTGTGCCCGTTGAGGGGAATGAAATTTCCGTGCAGGCGGATGTGAAAAAAGGGTATATTAATCAATATTCTTTGAATTGGGATGACATTGAAAGTTTTCCTGATATTTCCGATATAAAAAGCAAAGAAGAAGTGCTGAACCGGATTGCGGAAAAGAATAATCTGGGATTGTGCTATATCAACGGCGGTCTTGTGTACGGATATTTCGGACAAGGCTCTTTAGATCCTCGTACAGGTAATTTTATAAACTATAACGGAACGGAATTTAAAGAGAAAACTGTTCCAAACTATACCGATATTTCGGGACATTGGGCGGAAGAAATTATAACACGAATGGTTGAAAACGGTCTCAGTCTTGAAGGGGACAAGTTCTGCCCGGATGATAAAGTAACTCAGAAAGAATTTCTGGAAATTCTCGAATACAACTCGGTTTATAATAATGATGAGGAAATAGAAAAATCGCTACGCAGTTATTTTTCCGAGGTTGACGTTGATGCACCGGTAAGTCGAAAAGAAGCCGCGAAGGTATTTGCGAAAAATATGGGATATGGAGAGATTGCGTCAAGAGCGGAGCTGTTCAAACTCCCGTTTGAAGATTGCCGGGAAGACGAATATGTGGGATATATTGCCATTTGCAAATCTTACGGAATAATGCAGGGTAAGGCTGATGGTACTTTCGGCAGTGCAGATATGCTTACAAGAGCGGAAGTTGTTACAATGGTCTACAGAGATTTGTGCAGGAAATAATGAAAAATGTTGTGCAATGTGCACAAAAAAAATGAAGAAAAAAGTTGAATTTGTAGAAAAACGACAACCGAAAGTACAAAAAACTTGACAAAGTACTGAAAAAGCTATATAATTAATGTAATCCGATGTAAAAAATGTTTGGTGGTGTGAATATGAAAAAGTTGCCCGTTACAAACGGCAACAATGTGTCTGTGGTTTCGGATGACGAGCTTGTGAAAAAAGCTAAAAATGGGGACCAGGAAGCCATTGAGATATTGGTGGACAGATACAAAAATTGTATTTCACTGAAAACCAGAACTTATTTTCTGCGCGGAGCAGACAAAGAAGATATTATGCAGGAAGGGATGATAGGTCTAATAAAGGCTATCAGAGACTATAACGCAGGGAAACAGGTTTCCTTCAAGTCTTTTGCGGAGCTGTGCATCACAAGGCAGATTATCACTGCGGTGAAGGCGGCTACAAGGCAGAAACACATTCCGCTGAATTCCTATGTATCTCTTTATGGTAATAACGACGGCGATGAAGATCGCGCTCCTCTTGAACTGGTTGATTCAAACACACGGTTCAATCCCGAGGAATACATTATAATGCGCGAGAATATGAAAAAGATTGACGAGCACATTGTGAAAGTGCTCAGCAAGTTTGAGAAAAACGTGCTGGAATTTTACCTGAACGGCAAAAGCTATCAGGAAATGTCCATGCTGCTTGATCGCCCTGTTAAGTCAATAGACAATGCACTGCAGCGAATAAAACGTAAGCTGGAAAAGTGTTCTGTTGACGAAAAATGAGTTTATTTAGCCGGAAGGCTTTATAAAAATAATACAAGTCCGGCTATTTAGGGCACTGTAAGGCAGGGTTATAAGTGGTAGGGATGAGAAACAAAGAGAGGTAACACAAAATGTTCGAAGACAAAACTTTAGTATGTAAAGATTGCGGTAAAGAATTTATCTTTACAGCAGGAGAACAGGAATTCTACGCTGAAAAAGGATTCCAGAACGAGCCTTTGCGTTGTAAAGAATGCAGAGTTGCAAGAAAAAACAGCTTAAGAGGCGAAAGACAGATGCATACTATCATCTGCGCTGCTTGCGGTGCGGAAGCTCAGGTTCCCTTTGAACCTAAAAACGACAAACCTGTATATTGCAGTGAATGTTTTGCTAAAAACAAAGAACAGTAATGTATCGGAGCCGGATTAAACTATCCGGCTCTTTTTCTCTGTGTGGATGAATATGATAAAAATAAAAGAAGCTATAATAGTTGAAGGAAAATATGATAAAATAAAACTGTCGGGTATCGTGGACGGTATTATAATTTCGGTTAACGGTTTTAACATTTTCACAGATGTGGGAATGCAGAAAACCATCAGAAAGCTTGCGGAAAAAACGGGGATTATTGTGCTGACCGATTCGGACAGAGCGGGGTTTCTGATAAGAAACTTCATTTGCGGCATAACCGATTGCAGCAACGTGAAGCATGCTTATATCCCGCAGATTGAAGGCGTGGAAAAACGAAAAGACACTCCTTCCAAAGACGGCTTTTTGGGCGTTGAAGGGATAAATGACGAGGTTATTAAACAGGCTGTCAAAAAGGCGGCAACCGAGAAAAAGGACAAAACGGTTTATATAACCAAAGCCGACTTTTTTGCGCTTGGACTTGCCGGCAGACCGGACAGCAAGGCGAAAAGGGATGAAATTTTGAAAATTATGGAGCTTCCGACGGGAATTTCCGCAAATTCTTTGATAGAAATTCTTAATTCTACTTGCAATTTGGATGAGATTAATGATATAATAAATAAGATACTTTGAAAAAATTACATACTATATTCAGAAAGGAATCGATAAACATGACAAAAATTAAAAAAATTGCCATTATGACAGGTGGCGGAGATGCCCCCGGACTTAACGCTGTTGTACGTGCGGCAACTCTTACAGCAATCAACAAATACGGCCTTGAGGTTGTTGGTATTAAAAACGGATACCGTGGTCTCTTTTTAGGCGAAAGTCAGATGATTCCGTTAAATGAAGATAACGTTGCAGAGATTATCGGCAAAGGCGGAACTGTGCTTTATAACTCCAATAAGGACAACCTGTTTAAATATCCGAAAAGAAATAAAAACGGTTTCGTTAGAGACGAAAACGGAAATATCATTTATGAAAATCATTCACAGACAGCTGTTGACAATCTGAAAAAAGCGGGTATTGACGCTATGGTTATCGTTGGTGGTGACGGTACACTCACATCGGGCAGAGACTATAGCCGTATGGGCGTTAAAGTTATCGGCGTTCCCAAAACAATTGACAATGACCTTAACTCAACAGATGTAACCTTTGGTTTTGATACTGCTATAAACAGATGTACAGATGCTGTTGAATGTCTCAGAACAACAGGCGAAGCTCATCACAGAATTATGGTTCTCGAAGTTATGGGCAGAAGCGCAGGTCACCTTGCTCTCCACAGTGGTATCGCAGGTGCGGCTGACGTTATTCTTATTCCTGAAATTCCTTATGATATCAATAATGTTGCTAAAAAAGTAAAAGAAGCTTTAAATTCTGAAAGACAGTACGCTATGGTTGTAGTTTCCGAAGGCGTAAAAGCTCCCGACGGTAAAATGTCCGGTACAGCAACAGACCTTTCTCCCGATGGCTTTAAATTCAAAGGCGTTGGCGACAGCATTGCAACAGCTCTCCAGACAATCATCAACTCTGACAGAGACGATAACGGCTATGCTATCAGCGAAACTCTTATGGATATTGAAGCTCGTGCGGTTGCACTTTCTCACGTAGCAAGAGGCGGTTCTCCTTCTGCTGGCGACAGAGTGCTTTGCACAAGATACGGTTCATATGCAATTGACGCACTTATGAGCGGCAAAGACAAGCACATGGTATCATTAAGAGAAGGTAAACTTACAACAGTTACTCTTGAAGAAGTTATTCCTACAAGTGATATGGATTCCAACTTCAGACCTGTTAATCCCGACGATGAACTGGTTGTTATGGCGAAAACTCTCGGCATCAGCTTCGGCGATGAATAATGAGATATAACGTATATTCCGATTTTCTTAAATCGAAATACGGCGAGAAGGTATATAAACTTCCGGTGAATCTTCCCACAACCTGTCCGAATCGCGACGGACGGATTTCGGTTGGCGGATGCATTTTCTGCGGCGAAAACGGTGCAGGATATGAAAGTTTGCCGGCGGCAATGCCGGTGTCGGAACAAATTTCGGCAAATCGCGATTATATCGGCAAAAAATACGGCGCGAAAAAATTCATTGCGTATTTTCAGAATTTCTGTAACACATATATGCCGATGTCGGATTTTGAAAATGCTGTGGAAGAGGCGGCAAAACAAGGCGTGGTGGGAATTGATGTGTCCACACGACCCGACTGCGTTGGTGACAGGCACCTTGAAATCCTTTCACGTATTTCAAAAGAATATGGGGTTGATATTTCGGTTGAACTGGGGCTTCAGTCGGTGAATTGCCGAACTTTGGAGCGTATAAACCGCGGTCACGGATTGGCAGAGTTTGTCGATTGTGTGCTAAGGGTAAAAGAATTTGGGTTTGATGTGTGCGTGCACCTGATTCCCGATTTACCGTGGGACAGCCGTGAGGATGTGGTTGATGCGGCGAAAATTCTGTCTGCGCTCAGGGTTAATTCTGTAAAGCTTCATTCGCTTTTTGTGGTGAAAAACACAAGGCTCGCACAGATGTACGAGAAAGGCGAGGTAAAATTGCTTGGCGCAGAGGAATATGCACAGAGGTGCGTACTGTTTCTGAAACACCTTTCTCCCGACATTGTGATTCAACGAATTGTGGGCAGAATTCCCGAAGAGGACAGCGTAACAGCCAATGACGGAATGAGCTGGTGGA